>NZ_JAPSHV010000062.1 GCF_031179385.1 Arthrobacter sp.
GGAACCTCCGTCACCGCCGACGCCTACCACATCACCGCGCCGGACCCCGAGGGCCTTGGTGCCACCCGCGCCCTCAAGGCCGCATTGTTCGATGCGCGTGCTCAAGCGTCCGACGTCGTGCATGTCAATGCGCACGCGACGTCCACGCCTGTGGGAGACCAGCCGGAGTACGTCGCGCTGAAGACCGCCCTGGGCGGTCAGGTCGACTCGGTCGCAGTCTCTGCCACGAAGTCGCAAACAGGCCACCTACTGGGTGCCTCAGGTGCAGTTGAGGCGGTGATGACTGTTTTGGCCGTCCATGAGCGCCGTGCCCCCGTGACCATCAACCTCGAGAACCAGGACCCGCAGATTCCGCTGGACGTGGTCACCTCAGCACGCGATCTGCCGTCCGGCGACATCGTCGCGCTCAGCAACTCCTTCGGATTCGGCGGCCACAATGCCGTCATCGTGGTGAGGAACGCCTGATCTGCCCTTAGACGCGGAAGAAGGCCCGGATTCCAATCGGAACCCGGGCCTTCTTCGCGTTTCTGGTCGTGTTGCTAGCCGACCTGGTGCAGCCAGCGTACAGGTGCGCCCTCGCCCGCGTGACGGAAGGGCTCCAGTTCCTCATCCCATGATTCTCCGAGCGCGAGGGAGAGTTCGTGGTACACAGCGGCCGGGTCACCGGCGCCGGCCTCGTAGGCGTACCGGATACGGTCCTCCGAAATCATGACGTTACCGTGAACGTCAGTTGTGGCATGGAAGATCCCCAACTCGGGCGTGTGGGACCAGCGACCGCCGTCAGCACCCTGGCTCTGCTCTTCGGTAACCTCGTAGCGCAAATGAGCCCAGCCTCGTAGGGCGGACGCCAGTTTAGCGCCGGAGCCCTGCCCTGCAACCCAGGAAAGCTCCGCACGAAACATTCCGGGCGCGGCTGGCTGCGGAGACCACTGCAGGTCTACCCGCTGATCAATAACCGACCCGACGGCCCACTCGATATGAGGGCACAACGCAGAAGGGGCTGAGTGTATATACAAAACACCGCGCGCCATCACAACAGACATTCCATCCTCCATAGCTGTAGGTACGTCTTCCCCAACGACCTTCAACTCTTGGTGAGGTACTGCCCTTGTTGCCCGGGTGCTGCTCTCAGACCACACGTATTGAATTACGCTTCATTCTGCCCCATGAAGGCAAATCACGCCACTGTGATTACCTTCGGAGTATTCGGTGCCGCTTGGTTCCCTGCCATTCATGCACGGGGATGGGCCTGCTCGTAGCTGCGGCGCAGACGGTCCACGGACACATGGGTATAAAGCTGGGTCGTAGCCAGACTCCGGTGCCCGAGAAGCTCCTGAACCGCCCGCAGATCAGCGCCGCCGTCCAGCAGGTGGGTAGCAGCCGTATGACGAAGTGCGTGTGGCCCGCTCGCAGCGGTGCCCTCCACCGTCGCGAGCAGCTTCTCCACAATTGCACGCGCCTGACGCTGGTCTAGTCTGCGGCCCCGAGGACCGAGGAACAGAGCCGGTCCGCTCTCAGGCCCCACCCAACGGTTCCTGCCGCGGGTGAGCCAGTCGTTCAATGCCTGGGCGGCCGGCACGCCGTATGGCACAGTGCGCTCCTTGTTGCCCTTACCGAGTACCCGGACAACCCGCCGGTCATGGTCCAGATCGTCGATGTCCAGCCCGACCATCTCGCCGACCCGGATGCCGGAGCCGTAGAGCAACTCCAGTACTGCACGTGCGCGGAGGGCGACAGGATCACCTCCCACTGCTGCCTTCTGAGTGGCGGTCAACAGCGGGTCGAGTTGCGGAACGGACAGGACATCGGGCAGCCCGTTCCGGCGGCGCGGCGCCTTCAACCGAAGTGCGGGGTTGTCATGGATGTAGCCCTCGCGTGAGGCCCAGGCGAGAAAGTTGCGGACCGTCGATGCTCGTCTTGCGATTGTTGTCCGGGAGAGGCCCTTCTCATCCAGCGACCCGAGCCATGACCTCAGTAAACTCAGATCGACTCCGTCGAGCGTGTCGACTGAGCACGCTGCCGAAAACGACGCAAAGTCCTCCAGGTCTCCCTGATAGGCGCGGACGGTATGGGCTGAGCGGTTCCGTTCACGGGACAGGTACCGGAGGAATCCGTCCACCTCCCGGGCGAACGGGTCCCGCGGGGCGCCGCGGCCGGGTTCGCTCATTGCCTGCCTCCACACGGTGTCCGGATCTTGTATGGACTACTCTCCGTCAGCAGGCAGGGTCGCTCAAGGAGGCGCACCGTGCGGTGCCAGTGATCCGATACATCCCATGCAGGGCGTGGTGTACAGGACCCCGGGCACGTGCCCCGACGGAGTGAAATCAGGCAGCGGCCCCGGCCCGGACAGCGGCTTCCAGTTCCAGCAATGCCCGCTTGACGGGAACGCCTGCGGCATAGCCGGTGACTGCCCCGCCTGAGCCAACGACCCGGTGTCCCGGTATGAGGATGGATACCGGGTTGGCACGCACCGCCGCGCCTATCGCCCGACCCATCGAGTCATTTCCCAGAACGTGTGCGATGTCCTTGTAGGTGCGTGTTTCACCATAGGGGATTTTCGATACGGCGTCCCAGACTGAGCGCTGGAAGTCAGTTCCGGAAACCAGTTCGTAGGCCACCGGTTCCTCCATCGATCCTCTAAAGTATGCATGCAGCCATCTACTCGCCTCACGGAACACCCCTGAAACGGCTTCCTTACCGAACGCCGGCAACTCCGACACGTCCGTGCCGGGGGGCGGACCCGGCTGTGTACCCTCGGTGAAGGGAACGCCAAGAAAAACCGGCGAGGGTTCAGGTGAATGGTATTCGTGATACACACCGACCAGTTTTTCACCGCGGGCGACGAGGACCAGTCCCCCGATCGGGCTGTCCATGATCGTGAAGGTGTTCATATTCATTCCTTTCATGTTTCATCGAGCGAATCTGTGGGGCCTTGCCGGAGGTATTCACTTCCGCCGCTTTCGCCAACCACCGTCGTCGGTGCGTTCTGCAAGACCGTCAGTTTCGAGGCGACCGAGCCCAGCAAGGACACCGGGCACGCTGAGGCCTGCCACCACAGCGAGCTTGTCGACTGTCGAGGACGCTCGGACCGGCAGTGCGTCAAGCAGCAGCAGGTCTTCAACGGTCAGGCCGTCGTGGAGGGCGGGCGCTTCGTCGCGGTCTTCCCCGCTCACCACCATGAAGGGACCAGCCAGTTCTGCGACCTCGGCAGCATCCGTAACACAAATGGCGCTGCCCTCCCGGAGAAGCCGATGGCACCCGGCTGAGTTCACGGAGTAGACCGGCCCAGGTACCGCCCCCACAGCGCGGCCGAGGTTTGCCGCGTGGTGCGCGGTGCTGAGCGCTCCGGAACGCCACCGTGCCTCAACGACGACGGTGACTGAGCTGAGTGCAGCAATCAGCCGATTACGCCGTAGGAACCTGTAACGCGTGGGCGCTGATCCGGGCGGAACTTCCGATACAAGCAGTCCTCGCTGGGCGACTTCGCGCAGCAGATTCTCGTTCCCCGCCGGGTAATAGCGATCAATTCCGCCTGCCAGGACACCCAGAGTGGGAAGTGGGTGGTCCTCCGTTGCCCTAGCCAGCGCGCTGCGGTGGGCTTGCGCATCGATCCCGTAAGCGCCGCCCGATACGACCGTATAGCCACGTGCGACCAGACCGGTCACCATGCCGCCCGTCACTTCGGCCCCGTAGGCAGTGCTATCCCGAGAGCCGACAACAGCCACCGAATGATCGGGCGATGGAATAGGCACCGGGTGCTCCCCACGCACCCACAAACACATCGGCTCATCCAGCTGCAGATCCTTAAGGCCCTGCGGCCACCAGTCCGATTCAGGCGTCAGCAGCGTCCCCCCAAAACGCCGAACTGTTTCCAGATCCCGCAGGGGCGCCAGACTGTCCACGCGTGCACGCCACCGGTCGATGGACTGTCCGAGTGCATCTGTGCCCACCCTGTGCCCACCGGCGGCCAGCAGTTCGAGCAACGCGCGGTGTAAACGAGGGCTGCACGGCTTTTTACCCGTCGCAATCTGCAACGCCTCCACCGGCCCAGCAGCGGTTACCAGGGTCAGCCCGACATTGTCAGACGATTCGAACAGGCGCGCAAGGGCAGCACGGGCGATCTGCTCTTCACTCCACTGAGAGGCGCTCATGCTGCGTCCTCTCTGGTCCGGAAGAGAAGCGCGGCCGTGACATCATCGCCGGTGGGAGCAGTTTTTCCAGCCAGGTCAGCAATCGTCCACGCGACGCGGAGCACGCGGTCATAGCCGCGCTTGGTGATGGCGGCTTGCTCCATCTTCTTGTCCACTGATTCGGTCGCCTTCCGGGTGAGCCTCAGCTCGTTGTGCAGGAGTCGAGCTGGAACCTCTGCGTTGGTGGTCAGGTCCCATGTGCACAGCCGCTCACGTTGCGCAGCACGCGCTTCTGCGACCCGCGCTGCAACGGCCGCGCTGGAGTCTCCGGAGGCTGTGCCCGCGAAGTCCTGGAGGCCGACGCGGTGCACTGCCAGTTGTAAGTCCACGCGATCGAGAAGCGGCGCGGACATCCGGTCGAAATAGCGCCGACGCTGCTGGGCAGTACAGCTGCAGTCCAATCCCTTGCCGGTAGCCAACCCGCACGGGCAAGGATTGGCGGCGAGGACCAGCTGGAAGCGTGCCGGGTAGGTGGCTGTTCCGGCCGCACGGTGTAGAACCAGTTCTCCGCTCTCCAACGGTTCCCGGAGCGCGTCGAGGATACGTCGCTGATATTCCGGCGCCTCATCGAGAAACAGGACCCCTCGGTGAGCGCGCGAGGCAGCTCCCGGACGGGGGATGCCGCTGCCTCCCCCGATGATCGATGCCGCGCTTGCGGTATGGTGCGGGCTCTCAAACGGCGGCCTGCGCTGCAGCTCCCTGCAGGACTCGGCATTTCCCAACGAATGTATGGCTGTCACTTCCATCGCCTGCTTGTCCGTCAGATCCGGAAGTATGCCGGGGATACGTTCGGCCAGCATCGTTTTCCCCGCTCCTGGCGGGCCCACCATCATCAGATTGTGCGCACCCGCCGCCGCTACTTCGACGGCGAAGCGTGCTTCCGACTGTCCCGCAACATCGGACATGTCTTTTGGCACGTGGGCCACGTTCCGCTGGACGCTTGCTGCGGACTCAAAGATTTGCGGTGACGGCAGCTCGAGGCACGCGGGGTCAGCTCCGAAGGCAAGGGCCACCTCCGCAAGCGAGCCGTAGCTTTTCACCTCCGCACTGGGCACGAGTGCGGCTTCGGCCGCGTTGCCGCTGGCCACGACCACGCGGGTGAAGCCTGCCTCCACTGCCGCCATG
The DNA here is from genome assembly GCF_031179385.1 of Arthrobacter sp. Classification (GTDB taxonomy): domain Bacteria; phylum Actinomycetota; class Actinomycetes; order Actinomycetales; family Micrococcaceae; genus Arthrobacter_D. Next base: position 5,316 of record NZ_JAPSHV010000062.1, read on the forward strand.
ACTGCCGGAAGCACTCCCCGGATAGGCCGCAGGCGACCGTCCAGCCCCAGTTCGGAAAGAAAGACAGTGCGTCCGCAGTTACTCACGTCTCCGGCTGCTGCCAGCGCGGACATGACGATGGCCAGGTCGAATCCCGACCCACGCTTCGGCAGTGAAGCCGGTACGAGGTTCACCGTGATCTTCCGCCGGGTGAGCGGGAGACCTGCGTTGCGCGCGGCCGCCCGGATACGCTCTTTCGCCTCCGAAAGTGATGCGTCCGGTAGCCCCAACAAGACGAAGGCAGGCAGCGTCTGGCCGATGTCTGATTCGACCTCAACGATGTAGCCGTTCAGTCCCACCAGGGACACCGCGTAGGTGCGTCCGAGGGGCATCAGCTCACCGCCCGCAGGTGCTCGATGACGGGCCGTCCGCTGCCGTCGTCGACAATGGCGACCGCATCCACCCTGAAGCCGGAGAACCGAAGGTCATGTGCCCGCGCCCACCGCGACGCCAGCAGGTAGAGCCGTTCCAGTTTCCCAGGAGTGATTGCTTCCAGCGGGTGACCAAACGCTTCCGAGGACCGCGTCTTGACCTCAACGACCACCAACGTGGCACCCTCAACCGCTACGAGATCAATCTCTCCCAGAGAGCACCGCCAGTTGCGGTCGATTATCCGCATCCCTGCGTCCTCCAGGAAGCAGGCAGCAAGCGCCTCTCCCCGTCTGCCCAACTCATCCTTGGTTCTCATGAAAACACCTCCGGTACCAGCGTGCGTTGGCTGGTGACCGGAGGTGCGGTGTTGTCCTGCTATGTGGGCAACCGCAGGTAAGGCGTGGAGATGGGGAGGAAGAGTCAGCCCCCCAGGGAACCGTCCTTGGGAAGCGGGATATCGTCTGTCTTGGCAAGTTCCTCAACGTTCACGTCCTTGAACGTGATGACGCGCACCGTCTTGACGAAACGGGCCGATCGGTAGACGTCCCATACCCAAGCATCATTGAGCGTGAGGTCAAAGTAGATCTCGCCGTCCGCTGACCGGGCCTGTAGATCCACGTGATTTGCAAGGTAGAAACGCCGTTCCGTCTCGACGACGTAGTTGAACAGGCTCACTACGTCGCGGTACTCACGGTAGAGCTGCAGCTCCATGTCAGTTTCGTAGTTCTCGAGATCTTCGGCGCTCATGAACCCATCATCCCCCAATTTCGACGGCGGGCATGTCGGGACCCGCTGCCGTACTGCCCAGACGCCACGTCCGGCGATGCTCCACGCAGGGGCCCAGCTCATCAATCGCTGCGCGGTGAGCAGCAGTGGCATAGCCCTTGTTGATCTCCCAGCCGTAACCCGGATACTCCTGGGCGATTTCCACCATCAGACGGTCGCGTTCTACCTTCGCGAGAACACTCGCTGCTGCAACGCTCAGACATTGCAGGTCCGCTTTGATCCGGGTATGGACGGGGGCGTCACAGCTCACCTGAAGGGTTTCGGCCGCGTCGAAGAGAGATCCCTGGGAGGCCGGGGCCAACCAGTTGTGGTTGCCGTCCAGGATGACCGCATCGGGCCGGAGTTCCACCGGAATCTGCGACCACGCACGGTTGCCTGCTGTTCGCAGTGCCGCCATGAGACCGATGGCGTCAATTTCCGCAGCCGATGCATGGCCTACACCGTAAGCAACAGCCCAGCGCTGGATCTTCGGGACCAGCGCTACACGCTCGGGGGCACTGAGCAACTTGCTGTCCCGAACGCCCCGCAGTCCCTTCACCGCGGCCAGGTCAATGACAACCAGCCCTACGCTGACCGGTCCGGCAAGCGCTCCCCTGCCCACTTCGTCACAGCCGGCCAGAAAGCGATGGCCCTCGGTGAGGAAGGACCTTTCGTAGCGAAGTGTGGGAGCCTTTCCGCTCACGGTGACGTCTGTTCCCGTCCGGTGCTGGTCTGGGGAGCATCTGGAACGTTCGCGAAAACATCGGGGTAGTTGCCCAGGAAGCCCATGCGGTCCAGAGGCCAGGCGATCACGGCTGCTTTCCCTTCGACTTCATCGACATCGATGAAACCGCCGCCCGGCTTGTCGGTGTTGGCGCGGGAATCTGCGGAGGCGTTCCGGTGATCTCCCATCACCCAGATCTTGCCATCGGGCACCGTGACATCGAAGGGCGTATCTGAAGGGCTCGCCCCCGGGAACAGGTACGGCTCGTCGAGGGCTTCACCGTTGACGGTTATGCGGCCCTCCGCGTCACAGCAGATCACCCGGTCACCTTCCATGCCGATGACCCGCTTGACGAGGTGCTGCTGGGACTCGTCGGGCAGAAGCCCGACAAAGATGAGCGTGTCCTTGAACCAGTTGCTTGTGACAGCTCCTGCTGCCGGCTCAGGAAGCCACCCCTGACTGTCGCGGAAGACGACGACGTCACCGCGCTTCAGCTCGAAGGGTGCAGGAACCAGTTGGTTCACGAAGATGCGGTCGTCGATCTCCAGGGTATTTTCCATCGACCCTGAGGGAATGAAGAACGCTCGGAAGAGGAAGGTCTTGATGAGGAAGGACAGCAGCAACGCGACGGCCACGATGATGAGCACTTCTTTGGCCCAACTGCCCAAACTGCGGGCTGCTGACCGGCCAGAGGAGGAGTCCTCGCCGGGACCATCGAAACGTGGCGTGTCTGCGGACTCGTCCGCGCCGTCGTTCGGGGTCCCCGGGTGGGCTTTAGCCATTATCTGTAATTCCTCTGTTGTACGTTCGGGGTACTCTCGGCTGACGACGAGCCATCCGCCGGCCGTGCAATGCTGGTTGAGCGTTCGAAGGGCCACATTACGTAGGTCGCCCGGCCGATGACCCTCTCCTCAGAGACAAGTCCGCCGCCCGGGGCGCCCAGAAGGCTGCGGGAGTCAAAGGACTCCGATCGATGATCACCCATGAGCCACAACTTACCCTCTGGAACCATGACCTCGAAGTTGGATTCACTAGCAGCGTCCCCGGGAAAAACGTAGGGCTCCTCGATGGCGTTCCCGTTGACCGAGACCCGTCCAGTGGTGTCGCAGCAGGCCACGGTATCCCCGCCTACGCCGATCACACGTTTGACGTACGTTGTGTCAGAGGTTCCGACGCCGAAGAAGTGTGCCAGGTCCGAGGCGACCTGCCGGACACCGCCCTCGCCGAGGGGTGCGAATGACCCCCTCCCGTCAAAGACGACGACGTCACCCCGCCTGATCTCACCGAATACATAATCCGTGCGCGAGACAAGTACGCGATCCTCTTCCGCAAGCAGCGGTTCCATGGATCCGGATGGGATGTAGAAGACATCGGCCAGGAGCGCGCGTACGCCGAGAACCACAACGCACACGACGGCGACAGAATAAAAGGCAAAGCGCCAGCCCGCAATACCGGGCCAGCGCTTCGACTGCTGCCTGGAGGCTTTCCGCACAACGGAAGATTCAGGCATGGGAAAGGAAAGGAATTACTTGACGGTCTTCGGATCGCGCTTTTCCTTGATCTTTGCAGCCTTGCCGCGAAGATCACGCATGTAGTAGAGCTTCGCGCGGCGCACGTCGCCCTTGCTGACTACCTCGATCTTATCGATCACCGGGGAGTGCACCGGGAAGGTACGCTCAACGCCGACACCGAAGCTGACCTTGCGGACAGTGAAGGTTTCGCGAACGCCGTCACCCTGGCGGCCGACAACGAATCCCTGGAAGACCTGAACACGGGTGTTCTTGCCTTCGATGATGTTGACGTGGACCTTCAGGGTGTCGCCCGCGCGGAAATCGGGAACGTCGCTACGCAGGGAGGCTGCGTCCACATTGTCGAGAATATGCATCTGATTACTCCTGGTGAACGCCGCAGGTCATTCACGTTGGTCACAACGACGAAGACCTGCAAGCAGGCAATTGCCGTTGAAGTTTAGATACCGGCGCGCCTTCGGCGCATTCCGGTGTGCCGTCCTGTCGGTTACGCTCCCCCTGTGGCAGGCGCGTACCAGTTGGCACGAGCTTCAATTATGCCACAGCGGCGCGCTTCCCCCGAATGGACGGCGCACACTGATTTGCCGTGGCAGCTCCGACTATGCGTCAGAGGACGGTGAAACCGACGACGACGGCGCAACAGGAGCCACTTTCCCGTCGACTATTGCGTATCCCTGAGCGGCGAGGACGGCGTGGTCGGCCGCAGTCAGCGTTTGCACGTCGAGCTTCTCAAGCAGATCGGGCCTTCGCGTGGCGGTCCGACGCAGCTGCTCGTCTCTCCGGTAGCGCGCAATGCGTGCGTGGTTGCCGCTCAAGAGCACGTCCGGGATGTCCAGGTTCCGCCAGGAGGAAGGTTTCGTGTACACCGGGTACTCCAGCAGCCCGTCGGAATGCGACTCCTCGACGAGCGACTCAGGGTTGCCCACCACGCCGGGCAATAGCCTCGCCACGGCCTCCACCATGGCGAGGACAGCCACTTCCCCACCGTTGAGCACGTAGTCACCAAGGCTGAGTGGCCGGACATCAAAAGATTCAGCTGCCCACTCGAGGACCCGCTCGTCGATTCCTTCGTAACGCCCGCAGGCGAACACCAGATGCTCTTCCTGCGCAAGTTCATGTGCCATTGCCTGGGTGAAGACAGCTCCGGCGGGTGAGGGAACTATCAGCACCGGCCGCCGCCCGGTCTGCATGCTCTCGAGCGCCTGCGCCCACGGCTCCGGCTTCATGACCATGCCGGCACCCCCGCCGTACGGTGTGTCATCGACGGTACGATGGCGGTCGGTTGTGAAGTCCCTGAGGTTGTGGACAGTGAGCTCAAGCAGCCCGTCCTGCCGCGCCTTCCCGATAAGGGAGAGATCCAGGGCCGCGAGGTACTCGGGGAAAATGCTGACGACGTCGATACGCACTAGCTGTGGTCAGCCTTCTTGTCAGCGCTGACGTTCTCAATATCATCGTCGGCAGCCGTTCGTTCAGTTTCCGCCTGGTCGGACTCCGCCTGGTTGGAGCCCGGCAGGTTCAGCTCAAGCAAGCCCTCGGGAGGAGTCAGGACCACGAAGCCTGCCTCGACATCGACATCCGGCACAATTTCCTCGACGAACGGCACCAGGATCTCCTCACCGTCGGGCCGCTCGATGATCAGCAGGTCCTGAACCGTCATGGTGCGCAGCGCGCTCACTTTCCCAATGACTTCGTCTCCGACGCGCGCCTCGAGGCCGACCAGCTCATGCTCATACCAACCGTCGTCGTCGTCATCGGTCTCCTCAGACTCAATGAAGAGCTTCGCGCCACGCAGCAGTTCGGCTGCATTACGGTCGGGAACCTCCTCGAAGCCCAGAACCAGGATCTCCTTGTTCCAGCGGGCGCTGGCGATCGTGAGCGGCCCTTGTGCGGCGGGCTCCACCCGGAAAACTGCACCGGGCTCGAATCGCTCCTCGGGCGCATCAGTGAAGAGCTGGACGGTTACCTCCCCGCGAATACCGTGGGGCTTTCCGATGCGGGCTACCTGCAGATCCATGGGTTCTCCGGTGTATGGGTTGCGTGTGGTGGAGGGCAAAAAAGCCCGGCCCCAACACTTGCGTGATGGGGCCGGACTTCAGGCATGAGTGCTGCTGATCAGCGGCGGCGGTCGGTATCCACGACATCGACCCGCACCGGTTCGCCATCCGCCAGAGCGGAAATGACGGTGCGCAGAGCGCGTGCTGTGCGGCCCTGCCGGCCGATTACACGACCAAGGTCCTCCTGGTGGACGCGCACCTCAAGAGTCTCACCGCGACGGTTCGATTTCGAGGAAACCCGTACATCATCAGGACTGTCCACGATGCCGCGGACGAGGTGCTCCAGCGCTTCAGCAAGCAACTTACTCAGCCTCGGTAGCTTCAGCCTCGGGCTCGTCAGCCTTCTTGCTCTTCGGGGTGATGGCTTCAGGAACGATGACCGAGCCCTTTTCAGGAGCCGTGAAGGCCTCCTTGGGAGCCTTGGTCTTCAAGGTGCCTTCCTGGCCCTCGATGCCCTTGAACTTCTGCCAGTCACCGGTGATCTTGAGGATCGCGGCAACCTGCTCAGTGGGCTGTGCACCAACGCCGAGCCAGTACTGCGCGCGCTCGGACTTGACCTCGATGAACGAGGGCTCCTCGGTGGGGTGGTACTTGCCGATTTCCTCGATGGCACGGCCATCGCGCTTGGCGCGTGAGTCCATGACGACAATGCGGTAGTACGGTGCGCGCATCTTACCGAAGCGCTTAAGGCGAATCTTTACGGCCACTTGTGTGGTCACTCCTTGTTGATCAAAAGGGCGAACTCCGGTTTCTGCACCCGTGGGGCGGGCCATACATTGGGGAGTTCAGAGGACACAATGCACGCAGAGAGAGGGGCTGCGCAGATTGGGTACCGCACTATTGTGCCAGAAGTTCGACCCAACAAGCGACTTGGCCCGTCTTTACCGCAGTGCTACCCGCAACTTGTTCCGCCAGGGGTCCTCGAAGCGCAGTTCCTGGCCGGTGTGGTGGTGTGCGATGCCCGCACTTTTGAGACGGTCGGCCAGCGCCCCGACCTCGTCGGCGAGAGGCACCTGAATGAGCACTTCCCCGAGTCCAAGGGTGTCCTTTCGCGGACCGGCTCCACGGCTGTTCCACACGTTCATGGCCATGTGGTGGTGATATCCGCCCGCGGAGACGAACAGCGCCTGCCCGTGCCACCCGGCGGTCCGCTCGAATCCGAGCGTGCCGACGTAGAACTCTTCGGCAGTCTGGACATCCCCTACCTGTAGATGGACATGGCCGACGTCGGCCGACGCCTGCTGCTGGCCGGCAACCGACGCTTCGGTGAGATTATTCTCGAGATACTGCCGTGGCGGCAGAGGCACATTGTCCATGACGACGGTGCGCCGGCCATCGCTCTCGGTCCAGTTCCAGGTGTCCCGGGGCTTGTCGAAGTACAGCTCGATCCCGTTGCCCTCCGGGTCGGAGAAATAAAAAGCTTCACTCACCAGGTGGTCCGCACTTCCCACGTACCGACCTTTCGCCGATTGTGCAGCCTGTGCTGCGGAAGCCACGGTAGCCGCGAGATCAGCGCGGTCACCGAACAACAGTGCGGTATGGAACAGCCCGGCTTCGGTGGGTTCTGGAAGCCTCAGACCGGCTGCTGGGGCCAGGTGAATCAGGCGCTCGTTTCCGCGTCCGAGGTAGAGTCCGCCGTCGGACTCCTCGACGTCGACCAAGCCCAGCGCGCTTCGATAGTAATTGGCCATGCGTTCAAGGTTTCCGACCCTGAGCATCACGGTGCCCATTGCAGTATCCGCGGGAAGCAGGTCCTGTGCAGTCATGTTGTCCTCCAAGTATCGGGGTCACCTGTACCAACTACTTGAAAGTTAAAGTTATTCCTGCAGCCTCCCCCGGTCAAGGAGTCAGGTGCCGCTTTCAAACCCCGGCTGGGCATGGTTCCGGATGAACTCACGGATGAGACCGTTGCCCTCTTCCGTGTCCTGCGGACGGTGACCGCCTCCGACGACCCGATGTACTGCCCCGGTTCCGGCGAGGTAGTCAGCTACTTCCTCATAGAGCGGTTCCCAACCACCGGTCAGGACGAGGGTCGGGACACCGGGAACGATGGTGAGCGGCGCCGTCCAGGTGGGTGCCTGCAGCCGCAGGCGGTGCGCGCGATGGCGGTCCTCGGCGGTATGCAGGGGCGGCGGCTCCGATGCAGAAACGGCCCGGGCGAACTCGCGGTTGAATTCTTCATCGGAGAGCTCAGCAGCCCGTGCGAAGAGCGGTTCCACCCGGGCGCGGTGCGCCTTCGTTGCCGGCAGTTCCTCGGTGAGGGATAGACACGCCGGCTCCGCAAGGACAAGTGATTTCACCAGGTGAGGGCGCTCAACGGCCAGCATCATGGCGGAAACAGCACCTTGCGACGCTGCGACGAGGTGGCCGCCGCGCCCCAGTGCTTCCTCGAGGATGCGCTGATCCGCGAGGAAGTCCGTTGCCAGCGGAGCCGCGACCGGATCAAATCCATGCCGGCGGACAAACAGGCAGTCAAACTCCAGAGCCATTCCATGCTGCCGCGGCCATGCCGCTGCCCCGAAGGTTCCTGCGCCATGCACAAACACGACGCGATCGCTTTTCATGACTTCAACCTAGCCGCCGCCTCTGACATCGAGTCATCCCGGTAGCGGCGGCCGGACCAGCCTATTTTCCGAGGAACTTTTCGAAACCCTTCGGGAGGTTGAGCGAGGAGGGGTCGAAGTCGTTCTGCTGACCGAACGCGGCACCTGTTGGGACCGATGCTCGTGGGGCATTCCGGCGGGCCTCGGCGGCAGCGGCCTCCTGCGCAGCCTTGGCGGGGTTGCCCGAGCGGGGCTTCTTCTTCCCCTTCGCAGTGGCCTTGCCCTTCCGGGCGCCGCCGTTGAAGCCGCCCGGACCAGGCATTCCCGGCATTCCGGGGATGCCACCACCAGCGGCCATCTTGCGCATCATTTTCTGTGCTTGCCCGAACCGCTCGAGCAGCCCGTTCACCTCGGAGACGTGGACACCTGAGCCGCGTGCGATACGGGCGCGGCGGGAGCCGTTGATGATCTTGGGGGCAACGCGCTCATGGGGCGTCATGGACCGCACAATCGCTTCCACACGGTCGATTTCCCGCTCGTCGAAGTTCTCCAGCTGCTGCCGCATGTTCGCAGCGCCGGGCATCATCATGAGCATCTTTTTCATCGAGCCCATGTTGCGGATTTGCTGCATCTGGGCAAGGAAGTCATCGAGCGTGAAGTCTTCCTGGTCGGCGAACTTCTTCGCCATCCGGGCTGCCTCGTCCTTGTCCCACGCCTGTTCGGCCTGCTCAATCAGGGTGAGGATGTCGCCCATGTCGAGGATCCGCGATGCCATGCGATCCGGGTGGAAAACCTCGAAGTCCGTCAGAGCCTCACCGGTGGAGGCGAACATGACCGGCTTGCCCGTCACAGACGCAACGGAGAGCGCCGCGCCACCGCGGGCGTCGCCGTCGAGCTTTGTCAGCACCACGCCGGTGAAGTTGACGCCTTCATTGAAAGCCTGCGCAGTGTTCACTGCGTCCTGGCCGATCATTGCGTCAATGACGAAGAGCACTTCGTCGGGGTTCACGGCGTCACGGATGTCGGACGCCTGCTGCATCAGCTCAGCGTCGATACCCAGACGGCCTGCAGTATCCACAATGACGACGTCGTGAAGCTTGGCGCGGGCCTCAGCGACACCCTGCCGGGCGACCGCTACCGGATCACCGGTGGCAGCCTCGAACTCGGAGCTGACGCCAGGATGGGGAGCGAACACGGGAACGCCCGCTCGCTGTCCGTTAACCTCGAGCTGCTTGACGGCGTTCGGGCGCTGCAGGTCACATGCCACCAGCAGCGGGCTGTGGCCCTGGCCCTTCAGCCACTTGGCCAGCTTGCCGGCAAGCGTGGTCTTGCCCGCTCCCTGCAGGCCGGCGAGCATGATGACGGTCGGCGGGTTCTTGGCGAGCCGGAGCCGCCGGGTCTCGCCGCCGAGGATACCGACAAGCTCCTCGTTGACGATCTTGACAACCTGCTGCCCCGGGTTCAGCGCCTGTGATACCTCGAGCCCGAGGGCGCGTTCCTTGACCTGCGCCGCAAATGCACGCACCACAGGCACGGCGACGTCTGCGTCGAGCAGCGCTCGACGGATCTCGCGAACGGTTGCGTCGACGTCGGCCTCCGACAGGCGGCCCTTGCCGCGAAGGTTCTTGAAGGTCGCTGTCAACCGGTCTGAGAGTGAATTGAACACGGTGCGTGAACTGCTTTCCTCGAGCGGAGTGGATTCAACTATCTAGGGTATCAACTGGCTTCACCCCCGGAGGGCAGCAGACAGCCGCCCCCTGACAGTGGCAGGGTGTAGGGGTGACTACTCATGCGATTGATGAACAGGCATCCGGGCACCAGTTCCGGGGACAGGCAATCCGTACGCTGTTGATTCTCGGTGCCTCCGGCGATCTGACCGGCAGGTTGCTGCTGCCGGGTCTTGCCCGGTTGATCAGGCACGGCAAAGCGGGGGAAATTACGCTGGTGGGAGCTGGTTCCGATCCGTGGACAGCCGAGGATTGGCAGTCTCGCCTGGCAACCTCGTTCGCTGCCGCGACACCCGTCTCCGGTGCACAGGACGACGGCGGCGCCCTGCGCCGGATCTGCGCCGCCAGCACCTATCACCAAGTGGACGTAACGGCACAGGGCGCGCTGGCTGAGCTGCTTGCAGGGCTCGAAGGGCCGGTCGCCATCTACTTCGCGCTGCCGCCGGCGGTCAGCGAAAAGGCGTGCGCGGCGTTGGAGCCCGGCGACCTGCCCGACGGCTCGCGGCTCGTCCTCGAGAAGCCATTCGGCACGGACCGGGAATCTGCAGCACGGCTGAACACCATCCTCAGCCGGCTGGTACCGGAGGACCACATTCACCGCGTCGACCATTTCCTGGGCAAGGCGACCGTCCTCAACATTCTTGGGCTGCGTTTCGCGAACCGGCTGCTGGAACCGGTGTGGAACAGCCTGCACGTCGATTCTGTGGACATCATCTTCGACGAGAAGCTCACGCTCGAGAACCGTGCGCGCTATTACGACGGCGCCGGTGCCTTGAAGGACATGATTCAGAGCCACCTGCTGCAGGTCATGGCCCTTATCGCCATGAACGCGCCATCGACCCTTCACGAGAGAGACCTTCGCGATCACATTGGGACCGTGCTGCGGGCCAGTTCGGTACACCCCGACTTCAGCACCAGTACCCGACGTGCCCGGTACAGCGCGGGGACCATCGACGGCAAGGCGGTACCCAACTATGTGGATGAGAACGGGGTTGATCCTTCGCGGGGAACTGAAACTCTGGCTGAAATTGTCGTCTCGATTAATAACGAGCGGTGGGCGGGCGTGCCCTTCCGGTTGCGGTCCGGGAAGTCGCTTGGCCGAACGCGCAAGGAGGCAGTGATCACCTTCAAACCGGTGAACCATCTCCCCGAGGGCTTCACCGGCGTCGACTCGCCTACCCGGTTGCGGATCGGGTTCGGGCCGGACACCCTTGCGCTGGAC
>NZ_JAPSHV010000063.1:0-2584 GCF_031179385.1 Arthrobacter sp.
GGATCACGTTGTACGCGGTGTGGCCCGCGGCGGCGGCGCTCTGCGCAGCCGCAACCGAGCGGACGCCGGAGCGGCACAGGAAGAGCAGTTCCCGCCCCTTCAGGCCGTTGAGCTGGTTGAGGAACGAAACGTTGCGGCTGCCGTCGGACCGGTTCCATTCCAGGAACAGCGGCACGGTTCCGGCGTCGGTGAGGTCCGGGACCCCGACGCTCTGCCACTCCTCGACCGTGCGGACGTCCACAAGGATGGCGCCCTTGCTGACGCGTTCCACCGCTTCCCGGGGGGTGATGTCACCGGCGTAACCGTTGCCGGAGCGGACCTGGGGGGTTGGATGCTGTGACACTGTGTCTCCTCACGCTGTGCACGTTGGTGATCGTGGTTCCTGATCGGTGTGCCGAGTAGTCACCTGAGGCACCCCGCCGTGAAAGAGGGTTGCCGGCCAGCAAGTCAGGGCTTTGCGCTGGCGCTCGTTACTCCGGTTTGAACGTAGCATCGGCGGCGGCGAACCTGCCATGCGCGGCCGTAACGTGCGGTAACGCCATGCCCTCCTGATCCAGCCGGGTCAGGAGACGGCGTCCACCAGCGCGCCCAGCTCCTTCGTCAGTTCCGGCGATGTGGCGACCGGTTTTCCGTCGATGCTCTCGACCTCCGCGAGCAGCCGGACGCTGGAAATCAGCCAGACCCCGTCCGCGGTGAACAGGTCTTCAGGAACAAGAGGACCATAACCCAGTTCCCAGCCGGCCTCGCGGGCGGTGGCAAACAGCGCCCCCTGCGAGGTGCCGGGGAGGATCCCGCTCTCCAGTTGCGGCGTAATGAGTCGCTTGACGCCGTCAGCAACCCGGGCAATGAGGACTGTCGATGTGGGTCCCTCGAGGACCTTGCCGTCGGAAGAGGTGAAGATGACATCATCGGCGCCGTGCGCCCGCGCGTATCGCAGGGCAGCCATGTTCACGGCGTAGGAGAGCGTTTTCGCTCCCATCAGCAGCCAGGGCGCGCGTTGGGCCACCGTGCTGTCGTAGCCGCGGTCGAGCAACAGCACCTTCAGGCGCTGTCCGCGCAGTTCCTTCGGCAGCGGAGAAACCTGCACCCAGGCGGTGGCTCCCGCTCCCTCCTCGCCGCGGGTGGCAACGAGCTTGACGACCAGTTCGCCGTCGTCGTCGGCTTCCGCAAGTGCAGTGGTGATGGCTCGTTCCCAGACGCTCGACGCCGGGACGTCGAGTTCCAGCGCTTCGGCGGACGTGGCGAGGCGCGCCAGATGCGCCTGCAGCTTCCGGGGGGCGCCCTGCACCGCCAGCATGGTCTCGAAGATGCCGTCCCCGCGGGTGATGCCCGTGTCGGTGACCTTGAGCTGCGGTTGCCCTGCGTCGGCGATGCGGCCGTCGGGATAGGCGGAGTCGAGGAACACCAGAACAGTCATGCGCCCAAGCCTAGTCACTCAGGAGTCCGAGCCGCTTCCCTCGTTCAATCCGCGCTGGGCCCAATCTGCCTCGTCGGAGGCTTCCTCCGGGAGTGGATCGGTGGCATCCGGTACCTGGTCGGGGGCGTAGTCGATGAGGCCCGCGTCGACCCGCTCCTGCTCGGTGGCTGCCGCCAGGGCATCATCGTCAAGGCGTTCAGGTTCTCCGGCATGGCCCTGGTAGATGCGGTTGGGAAGGAACTCGTTGTCCGGTTCCTGAACGTCATCCAGGTTCGGGGTGTTCTCATCGTTGGAGCTAGTCATGACCGTTCTCCTTCGTCGCTTCTTCCGTGATCCGTTATATGGTTCCACACCGGGTAGGGGGACGGAAGGGCCCGTACAGCAACCAATGGCGGCGGGCGGTCACTCGGGAAAAACCGAGCCGAGCGCGGAGAGCACCCCGAACGCCTTGGTCCGTACTTCTTCCCACTCGTCCGCGGGGTCGGAGTCGGCTGTGATCGCGCCGCCCACGCCGAGCGTGAGGCTGGTGCCGGCGTCGTCGTCCTGCACGACAAGGGTACGGATGACGACGGCGAGGTCCGCCGCGCCATCGAGCGAGAAGTACCCGGCGACACCGGAATAGACGCCGCGGGGAGCACCTTCAAGCCGGTCAAGGATGGCCATGGTGCTGATCTTCGGGGCGCCGGTCATGGAGCCGGGAGGAAAGGCAGCAGCGACAGCTTCAGCGCGGGACGAACCGGGCCTCAGCCTCGCGTCGATGGTGCTGACCATCTGGTGGACGGTTGCGTACGTCTCGATGTCGCAAAGGCGGCTCACTGTGACGGTTCCGGGGGTCGCGAGGTGGGACAGATCGTTGCGCAGCAGGTCAACGATCATGATGTTCTCGGCCCGGTCCTTGGCGCTGGTGCGCAGGTCCGTCTGCAGGGCAGCGTCTTCCTCGGGGTCGGGGGAGCGGCGCCGCGTGCCCTTGATCGGTTCGGCGCGCATGCCGCCCGACGCGTCCAGCCGAAGGAACCGCTCGGGCGACGTGCTTGCGACGGCCATCCCGGGGAAGACCAGGTAATGCGCGAACGGTGCCGGGTTGGCCCGGCGCAGAGCAAGGTACACCTCCAACGCATCGACCGGTGCATCGTCGTGCCCGTTCAGGGCGGTGGTCAGGCACACCTC
>NZ_JAPSHV010000063.1:2684-16280 GCF_031179385.1 Arthrobacter sp.
GGAGTTCGGTGTGGTGGATTCCCGTTCGGAGAGCACGACGGCGCGCGCCCGTTTCAGCCACGCTTCCGCGTCTGCGTCTCGGGAATCGTCATGCAGGGTGAGCAGGTGGGTGCGCTTTTCCTGATGGTCCAGGACCACGGCCCGGCCGGCGAAAAGCAGGGATGCATCCGGAACCGGACTTGCCTCCGGCGTGCGGCCGCCGGTTTCGCGCTTCAGCTCATATCCGAGGTAGCCCAGCCAGCCGAGAGCGAACGGGCCCGGGTACTCCGCGGGCAGTCGAACCGCCCGGCGACCCCACACGCCGTCCAGCCAGCGGAAGAAGGGACCGACGATCCGGGCTGTGACCGGGCCGCTCGTGACCAGGGTGGTCCCGCCGGTGTGTTGCGCAGTCTGGCCGAAGCGCCCGCCGTCGTCGGCCAGGATCGAGAAGCGGTTCCGGCCGTGCGGGTCCTCCGTGGCGGAACTGTCAAGCCATGCGGCGGAGGTGGACCCGGCGTATAGCTCGCGGAAGACGCGGGCAGCATCGGGCAGCAGGTCAAGGGTTTCCACTTGCAGGGTCAGGCCCCGGCGGGCAGCCCGTTCCATTGACATCAGGGACTCGCATTGCGGCAGCCCGGTGAGCGCGCGGCGCAACTGGTCGGGAACCGAGTTGCCCCGGTGTCCCTGCACCAAAAGGTCCGCATGCGGCGCCGGGTGATCAGCTGCGAGCCACTGCTCTTCCTGCTCCGACCACCGCTTCCAGAACGGGGCATAGGTGTCGCCGTCGCGGTTCAGGGCGCTGGTTCGGCGGAGGTCGTCGTCGGCGTCGATCCAGATCACCACATCGAGGTGTTCCCGGGCAGCTGCGCACGCCGCACCGACTCCCTCGACCAGCACAATGTCCGCGGGCTGCGTGCTGCGGGCGTCGCCGTCTTCTTCTGCGGTCCAGTCCCACGCCGTCCACCGGGCGGGGCGCCCTGCCGCCAGGGGTGAAAGCACTGTGCGAACGTAACGGTCCATGCCGTTCGCCAGGCCGTCCCAGCCGGGGTAGATGTCCTCGAGGTGGAAGAGGCTGACGGTGTGATGTTCCCGCAGCAGGGCGGTGAGCTCTACCGCGAGGGTGGTTTTGCCCGCGCCGGACCGGCCGTCCACGGCGATAATGAGCGGAACGACGGCGTTCGCGGACTTGTGTGCCATACGTCAGGCGAACGCCAACAGTGCACCGACGGCGATGAACAGGCTCCCGAAGATGCGGTTGAGCAGGCGCTGGCCGCTCGGACCGCTGGTGAACCGGCTGAAGGAGCGGGCAGCTGCCGCGAAGAAGAGCCACATCACCAGGACATCGATAACGACGACGGTGCCCGCCAGCACCCCGTACTGGCCGAGCAGCTCCTGGTCAGGCCGGATGAACTGTGGAACGAAGGCAAGGAAGAACACGATGGCCTTCGGATTGAGGAGGTTCACCCAGAGGCCGCGCCGGAACATTGAACCCGCGCCTTCGGCATGGAGCATTGCCGCCTGCTCGGCCGGGACGGGACGCTCAAGGAACTTCCGGATGCCGAGATACACCAGATAGGCGGCTCCCGCGTAACGGATGACGTTGAAAGCCAGCGGCGACCCGGCCACCAGCAAACCGACTCCGGCCGCAACGACGGCGATGTGAACAAGGAGAGCAAGCTGCTGGCCGAGGATGCCCCACATGGAGCGCCGGAATCCCACCGTGAGCGAATTGCTCATGGTGTTCACGGCGCCGGCACCCGGCGTAAAGCTGATGAGCGCCTGGGCACCAACGAGTGCCAGCCACAGCGAAAGAGTCACTGAATAATCTTAGGGCTGTCCACCGCGGCCTCCTTCCCCTGCCACCAGCTCACCGTCGCTGCTGCGCCCTGCTGAAGGGGCGTGGGTTTGAGGTCCAGGAGCGCCTCGCTCCGTGAGGAGTCCATGACGAACGGGTTCTCGAACTGATAGAGCAGCTCCTTGAGTTCCCGCAGGTCGCCCGACACCACTCCCAGCGCACGGACCATCCGGCCCGAAATGGGCTTCGTCCGAGGCTCAGCCACCCCCGCGGCGCGGGCAAATCCGCGGACCATCTCACGCAGGGTGGGAGCAGCGGCCGTCGGCGCGTGCAGGAGTGAGTTCCAGAGCTCGTCCCGCGCGGCCGCGGCGATCATCGCCGCTGCAAGGTCCGGAACGTACGTGAAGGAGTGCGGAAGGTCCGGGTTCCCCAGCGGCCGGATGGTCTTTCCGGCGAGCACACGGGGGACAATGCGCTCGCCGGCATGGGCGGTGCGGACGCGTGGTCCATAGAAGTCCGACGCCACCACGCTGACCGTCGCCGTGGATGATGCCTCGCGCTGCTGCAACAGCGTGGTCCGCACGCCTCGCTTGCCGCCGCCGGCGCCGCGGGAAGACGATTCGGTCAAGACTTCACCGGGCCGGTCATAGGAATACAAACTCTCCGGAAAGACGACGACGGCGCCTGCTCGCCCGGCCGCCTCCAGGACCACCTGCTCGGCCCGTGGGAGCTCGGACTCCCAGGCAGCGGCGGTGTAGGCGGAACCATGGATGCAGTGGAAGACGGCCGACGCGCCGTCGAACGCCTGCTGCATCTGCCGGTAGTCCGACGCGTCCGCGCGGACGCGTTCAATGCCTGGCAGGTCAGGACCGCTTCCGGATCTGGTGAGGACGCGCACGGTGTCGCCTCGGCTTGCCAAGTGTTCGGCGATGGTCCAGCCGACCGGCCCCGCACCGGTGACGGCAAATAGCTGTGTCATTGGTTGCTCCTGGTGGTTGTGATGGAAACGTGGTTGTGATGAAAAAGAGAGCAGTGCTCTCGCAATTAGTTTGAGCGGCTGGAGGGCTACTGTCAAGAGCGGTGCTCTCTTCTGTTGACACCGCTCTCACGGTCGGAAAGCATGGGCGTATGACTCCAACTCCGAGGGAACGTGCGCGCGCTCAGACGATGGAGGACATCACGCGCATTGGTCGGGAGCATCTTGTCGTGCACGGGGCTGCGGCATTGTCGTTGCGTGCCATCGCGCGGGATCTGGGACTGGTGTCTTCCGCGGTGTACCGCTACGTGAAGAGCCGGGACGAGCTCCTCACTCTCCTGGTGGTCGATGCCTACACCGAGCTCGGCGATGAGGTGGACGCAGCAGTGGCGGAGGTGGCGCCGTCGGATCATGCCGGGAAGTTCCTGGTGCTCGCGCGCGCGGTTCGCCGCTGGGCTGTGCGGGAGCCGGCCCGCTATGCCCTGCTGTTCGGCAGTCCTGTGCCCGGTTATCACGCTCCGGCAGAGCAGACCACCGGCCCGGGTACGCGGGTCATTCGGGCACTGGTCCGCATTTACGACGACGCCTACCGGGCTAACGGCAGGGGTGGGACGCTCCCCGGCATCATGCCGGGTGTCCCCGCCGAAGGCATGCTGCCGGCGGATCTGGCACGCATCCGGGAGGAGATGGGCCTGGCAGCGGATGACGACCTCATCGTGCGGGGAACCCTCGTGTGGGCCTCGCTCTTCGGCATCGTCAGCTTCGAGGTCTTCGGCCAGTATGGCGAGGGCACCTTCTCGGACCCGGAACAACTCTTCGAGCAGCACCTTGCGGTGCTGAGGAGCGTCGTAGGTCTTTAACTACGGTTATCGGTCTCCCATCACAGTTGTCGGCCTCTGATGACAGAGGATCACCGGGCAGCGTGGCCGCGGGCGAGCTCTTCCAGCACGAACTGCACGATCCCGGGAACGGCGTCGTGAATCATCTGCCACGTGGCCTCGAAATCGGCGCTGTCCCCATACCAGGGGTCGTAGATGCCAAGCTCGGAGATCGGCGTGCCGGCCGTCGACGGGTCGAATTCGCGCAGCATCCGCACCCTGCCTCGGCTCTCCGCATCGGGAGCCTCAAGCTTCAGATCCTCGTAGTGGTCCACATCGAGGGCAAGGATGAGATCCCGCTCTGCGTACCAGATGGGATCGAACTTCCGTGCGCGGTGGGTTTCGCTTGTGAGGCCGAGCTCGGTCAGCTTTGCGGCTGCGCGCTCGTCGATCGGGTTACCCGCCTCCCAGCCGGTGGTGCCTGCGGAGTCAACCATGACGTCGTCGTCCAGTCCCGCTTCCTCGAAGGCACGGTTCAACATGATCTCGGCCATGGGAGAGCGGCAGATGTTACCGGTGCAGACAGTGACGATCCTGTACATGGGTCAATCCTAGGTATGAAGGCAGGAGGGGCGCATCGGGCGTGCCGACAGCGCTATACCCGGATGATCAGTTCACCGCAGGGGATGAGGAACCAGCCATCCGGTGACTCGCCCCAGCGGCGCCATCCCGAAGCCAGCCGCTCCAGCGTGGCCTGGTCTGCCAGACCCCGCTCGAGGGTCTGCTCCGCGAAGCCGGAACTCAGGACCCGCTCCGCCCAGGTCTCGGCGTGCCAGCGCCGGCGTTCCTCGGTGGCGTACAACCAGTTCGACGACGAAGCTTCCACGTCCGTGAGTCCCGCTTCGTGTGCCCACGCCAGGAGGTGGCGTCCGGCGTCGGGCTCGGCCTGGTTGCTGCGGGCCAGCTGCTGGTAGGTGTCCATCCACTCGTCGAGTTCCGGCGTAGGTGGGTACCACGCCATCGCGTGGAAGTCTGCGTCGCGGACCGCGATGATCCCTCCCGGCCGCGCAACCCGGTGCATCTCACGCAGCGCGGCGACCGGGTCGGTGAGGTGCTGCAGCACCTGATGCGCGTGGACAACATCGACGGACTCGTCCTCGAGGTCAAGGTCGTACACGTTGCCGGTGCGGAAGGAGAGGTTCTCCACCCCTGCGTACGTCCGCTCGGCCAATGCCACAACGTCCTCTGAGCGGTCCATGCCGATGACCTGTCCGGGATCGAGCAGTGCGGCGAAGTCGGCGGTAATGCTCCCGGGACCGCAGCCGACGTCGAGCATGTTCATTCCGGACGAAAGGTGCTCCAGCAGGTACCCGGCGGAATCTGTTGCCCGGCGCGCTGCATGGGCGCTGGTGACGCTCGAATGGTGGCCGTGGGAGTAGACCTCGTCGCTCATGATCGACAGATTACCCCGGTGCTTCGTCCATCGCGTGTTCGCGTGCGTGCACCGTGGCGTCGGTGACTTTCCGTATCATCCTGCTGAGGAGTGCGAGCTCCTCAGGCGTGAATTCGGCGAGCGACTGCTCCACTTCCCTGGCCAGCGGAGTGAACAGCCTGGAGCCGGTGGCGAGGGCCTTCTCCGTCATCTCCAGATGTACCTGCCGCCGGTCCACGGAACTGCGTGAACGGCGGACATGACCCGCTTCGTCCAGCCGGTCGATCAGGGCGGTGGTCGCCGGGGAACTCAGGTTGAGAGCCTGGCGGAGCATGCCCGGGGTCACGGTGGCACCGGCACGAGCGGCGCCCATCATGATGCCGAGCGCGTTCAGGTCAGTCCGGTGCAGTGCATCCCGAACGCTGATGGTGTCGACATATCGATCGGTCTCGACAGTGAACTGTTGCAGCAGGGCCATCAGTTCACGTGGTGCGGCGTCGGCCATGTTCCTCCTCTACCTACAGATTAGGATACTGCCATTTATCTCCATCATGGATATAGTAGGTAATAGAGATACCTAGAAGGGATTGGCATGTTCAAGAAGAAGTGGGTCCGGGTGTTCTTTCCGGCATTCATCGTGGTGCTGTGGTTCATCGGTGCCGGGTTCGGCGGACCCACCTTCGGGAAGCTGGAGGAGGTTTCCAGCAACGACCAGGCGTCCTTCCTGCCCGCGAACGCGGAATCGACGGAGGCCGGCGAGTTGCAGGAAGCATTCACCGACTCCACTGCCATACCCGCCGTCATCGTCGTCGAGTCGGAATCGGAGATTCCGCCGCCGGAGCTGGCGCAGTACCAGGAGCTGGCTACCCGGCTCGCGGATGTGCCCGGGCTTGAGCCGGCTGCGGAGGGCCAGCCCGCCGTCGTTGGCCCGATCCCCTCAGAGGACGGTTTTGCCATCCAATACATCGCTTCGGTGGCCGACGACGCCGAACTGGGCGAGGTGATCATCGAACTCCGCGAGGTGCTGGAGGCCGAGCTGCCGGCAGATGCCGAAGGGTATGTCACCGGCCCCGCCGGCTTCACAGCGGACCTGGTCAGTGCCTTCGGGGGTATCGATGGAATCCTCCTTGCCGTGGCGCTCGCCGCCGTGTTCGTCATCCTGCTGGCCGTCTACCGTGCACTCATCCTGCCGTTCCTGGTCCTGTTCACGTCCGTCTTCGCGCTGGCCACCTCCATCCTGCTCGTCTATGCCTTTGCGCTCTGGGGGTGGATTGAACTGAGCGGCCAGAGCCAGGGCATCCTGTCGATCCTCGTGATCGGTGCCGCGACGGACTATGCGCTGCTGCTCGTGGCCCGATACCGGGAAGCCCTGACGGAATTCAGCTCGAAGTGGGACGCGATGAGGGTCGCCTACCGTGCGTCGGTGGAGCCGATCGTCGCATCGGGTGCCACCGTCATTCTCGCGCTGCTGTGCCTGCTCTTCTCGGATCTCAATTCGAACCGCAGCCTCGGTCCGATCGCCGCGATCGGGATTGTCTTTTCGCTGCTTGCCGCGCTGAGCCTGCTTCCTGCGCTCCTCCTGATCTTCGGCCGTAGCGCATTCTGGCCGCTGCGGCCCAAAGCCGGTACCCATCCTGCCGGGGTCCACGGCAGCAACGTCACGGGACTCGAAGGTCTGCGCGGCACCTGGAAGCGCATCGGCCACCTGGTGTCGAGGTTCTCGCGCCCGGTCTGGGTTGTGTCCCTGCTGGTGCTCGCCGCCGGCTCGCTGGGACTGCTTCAGCTGCAGGCATCCGGTGTGCCGCAGTCTTCAGTGATCCTTTCCCCGTCAAACGCGGTCGACGGGCAGGATGCGCTGGCGCGCCACTTCGACGCCGGCGCAGGCAGCCCGGTCATCGTGATTGCGCCTGCCGGCCGGGAAGATGGAGTCCTCGAGGTCCTTGAAAGCTCCGAGGGTGTAGCGGAGGCGACGCTTGTCGCCGACCAGGCGGGCGCCGTCATCGTACGCGATGGCAACGTCCTGATGCGGGCGACCCTCGATTACCAGGCGGACTCCGCCGAAGCGGAGGAACTCGTCAGGCAGCTGCGCACTGACCTGGATGCCGTGAGCCCGGATGCGCTGGTCGGCGGGGTAACCGCCGTCGCGCTGGATACCAACGTCACAGCGCAGGCTGACCTGACGAAGATCATCCCGATAGTCCTCGTCGTCATTCTGGTCATCCTCATGCTCCTGCTGCGCTCGGTGGTGGCGCCGCTGCTGCTGATCGGCTCGGTGGTGCTGTCCTATGCGACCGCGCTCGGGGTGTCGGCGCTGGTGTTCAACAACATCCTCGGGTTCGATGGCGCGGATGCCTCGGTGCCGCTCTTCGGTTTCGTCTTCCTCGTCGCGCTGGGGGTGGACTACAACATCTTCCTGATGACACGCGTGCGGGAGGAGTCGCTGCGCATCGGAACCCGGCCGGGCATCCTCCGCGGCCTCGGCGTGACCGGTGGGGTGATCACCTCGGCGGGAATCGTCCTTGCCGCGACGTTCGCCGCGCTCGGGATCATCCCCATCCTGTTCCTGGCGCAGATCGCGTTCATCGTGGCGTTCGGTGTGCTGCTGGATACGGTGATCGTCCGGTCGCTGCTGGTTCCGGCGCTCGCATATGACCTCGGCCCGAAGATCTGGTGGCCCTCGAAGCTGGCAAAGCACGACGGCGCGGCCTCCTCTTCGTCCGACCCAAAGCACCGTGCGGATCCCGAGTTGAGCGAAGTAGACTCAACTTCAGCTTGACACTCCATCAGGTCGTAGTAAGGTTGAGTGCAGAACGCTCAATCTGAGCGGAACCGACAATCCCGGCCGGTGGAAACCAAAGCCAGCGGCTCGTCGAAAGGAACACGCATGTCACGTGCAGTAGGTATCGACCTCGGAACAACCAACTCAGTCGTTTCTGTGCTTGAGGGTGGCGAACCCACCGTCATCGCGAACGCTGAGGGTGCACGCACCACTCCCTCCATCGTCGCTTTCTCCAAGGGCGGCGAAGTCCTGGTCGGCGAGATCGCAAAGCGCCAGGCCGTCAACAACATCGACCGCACCATCGCTTCCGTCAAGCGCCACATGGGCACCGACTGGAAGAAGCAGGTGGATGACAAGACCTACACGGCGCAGGAAATCTCTGCCCGTATCCTGCAGAAGCTGAAGACCGACGCCGAGAGCTACCTTGGCGAAAAGGTGACCGACGCCGTCGTCACCGTGCCGGCCTACTTCAACGACGCCGAGCGCCAGGCAACCAAGGAAGCCGGTGAGATCGCCGGCCTCAACGTGCTGCGCATCGTCAACGAGCCCACGGCTGCAGCTCTCGCCTACGGCCTGGACAAGGGCAAGGAAGACGAGCTCATCCTCGTGTTCGACCTCGGTGGCGGAACCTTCGACGTCTCGCTCCTCGAGGTCGGCAAGGATGAGGACGACTTCTCGACCATCCAGGTCCGTGCAACCTCCGGTGACAACCGCCTCGGCGGCGACGACTGGGATCAGCGCGTTGTGGATTTCCTGCTCGCGCAGGCAAAGGCCAAGGGCGCAGACCTCTCCAAGGACAAGATTGCACTGCAGCGACTGAAGGAAGCTGCCGAGCAGGCCAAGAAGGAACTGTCCTCCGCCTCGTCCACCAACATCTCCCTGCAGTACCTTTCGGTCACCCCGGACGGCCCTGTGCACCTGGACGAGCACCTGAGCCGCGCCAAGTTCCAGGACCTCACCAAGGACCTGCTGGACCGCACCAAGAAGCCGTTCCACGACGTCATCGCGGAAGCCGGCATCAAGGTCTCGGACATCGATCACATCGTGCTCGTCGGCGGATCCACCCGTATGCCGGCTGTCTCGGACCTGGTGAAGGAACTGGCCGGCGGCAAGGAGCCCAATAAGGGCGTGAACCCGGATGAGGTCGTAGCCGTTGGTGCTGCGCTGCAGGCCGGTGTGTTGAAGGGTGAGCGCAAGGACGTCCTCCTGATCGACGTGACCCCGCTGTCGCTGGGCATCGAGACCAAGGGCGGCGTGATGACCAAGCTCATCGAGCGCAACACGGCCATCCCCACCAAGCGCAGTGAAACCTTCACCACCGCCGATGACAACCAGCCCTCGGTTGCCATCCAGGTGTTCCAGGGCGAGCGTGAGTTCACCCGTGACAACAAGCCGCTGGGCACGTTCGAGCTCACCGGTATTGCACCGGCACCCCGCGGCGTTCCTCAGGTCGAGGTCACCTTCGACATCGACGCCAACGGCATCGTGCACGTGTCCGCCAAGGACAAGGGCACCGGAACCGAACAGTCCATGACCATCACGGGCGGAACCGCGCTGTCGAAGGAAGACATCGACCGCATGGTCCGCGAAGCCGAGGAGCACGCAGCCGAGGACAAGAAGCGCCGCGAGGCAGCCGATGTCCGCAACTCTGCCGAGCAGCTGGCCTACTCGGTAGGCAAGCTCATCGACGACAACTCGGACAAGCTGCCGGAGGAAGTCAAGACCGAGGTTCAGGCCGACGTCGACGCCCTGAAGAAGGCCCTCGAGTCCCAGGACAACGATGATGAGGTGAAGGCCGCCTTCGAGAAGCTGCAGACCTCGCAGACCAAGCTCGGTGAAGCCATCTACGCCCAGGCCCAGCAGGAGGGCGCCTCCGGTCCCGGTGCTGCCGGTGCAGGTGAGCCCAGCGAGAACGGGACCAAGGCAGACGACGACGACATCGTCGACGCCGAGGTTGTTGACGAAGACGAGAAGAAGTAGCCATGCCGCACCACGGAAACGAAGAAGAGCACTCAGAGCCAGTCAGCTTCCGCGATAACCGGAAGATCGACCCGGAAACTGGGAAGGTCCGTGGGCAGCAGGACAATTCCGGTTCGGGCTCTCCTGACCAGGCACCCTCTGCGGGTGCCGGGCAGGAGCCCGGCTCAGGAAGCGCTGATGCAGGCGCCCCTGGGATGGCTGCGGATGGTCCCGACGCCGGTGCTGATGCACTGGCCCAGGCAGAGGCGATCCTCAACGAGGCCGGCGGCGGGGAAGAGATCTCCACGCCTTCCACCGACGTCGAGGCAGAGCTTCGGAACGACCTCCTCCGCCTTCAGGCCGAGTACGTCAACTACCGCAAGCGCGTGGAGCGGGATCGCGACGTCGCCCGGGATATGGCAGTGATCGGGGTACTGAACTCGCTCATGCCGGTTCTGGACGACATCGACGCCGCGCGCCAGCACGGTGACCTCGCAGACGGGCCCTTCGCCGCGATCTCCACCAAACTGGAGAACGCCCTGAAGACCTACGGCCTGTCCCGCATCGATGAGACCGGAGTGGAGTTCGACCCGAACATCCATGAGGCACTCATTCAGCAGCCGAGCGCGGACGTGCAGTTCGACAGCGTCAGCCAGATCCTGCGCGCAGGCTACAAGAAGGACGAGCGAGTCCTGCGGGCCGCCCAAGTGATCGTCGCGGTTCCTGAGTAGCTGAGCGCGTCCTTCCCCTCCGAACGGGGGCAACGAAATTCCGAGACTCGCAGAGCTCGCTTCGGAATATTAAAGCCCCCTTCCTCGGAGGGGAAGGACGCAACGCTTCCACGAACAGGCAACTTAGAGATTTTTAGAGAGGAGGGGTCAGATGGCTAGTCAGGATTGGGTCGACAAGGACTTCTACAAGATCCTTGGTGTGCCCAAGGACGCCTCCGACGCCGACATCAAGAAGGCCTACCGGAAGCTCGCGCGAAAGCACCACCCCGATCAGAACCAGAGCACGGGCGGCTCGGACAAGATGTTCAAGGACATCTCGGAGGCCTATTCGGTGCTGTCCGACCCGGAGGAACGTCAGCAGTACGACGCCATCCGGGCGATGGGCAGTGGAGCCCGCTTCACTGCGGGTGGACCGGGCGGACCGGGCGGCGGCGCCGGGTTCGACGACATGTTCGGCAACCTCTTCGGGCAAACAGCCGGCCGTCAACGCGGCGGTTTCGGCGGCGGCAGCAATCTGCCTCCGGAATTCGCCGATCTGTTCGGCGGCGGCTATTCGTCCGGCGGCGGGTTCCCCGGGTACCAGGCACCGCCCCGCAAGGGCGCGGACCGTACCGCCAGCACCACCATCTCCTTCGCGGGATCCATCCGCGGAACCACCATCGGCCTGCGGGAACCGTCCGGCGAGGTGATCGATGTTCGCGTGCCTGCCGGCATTCGGGACGGCCAGAAGGTCCGGGTCCGCGGGAAGGGACAGACCGGGCCGGCGGGCAACGGCGACCTGATGGTCACGGTGAACGTGAAGCCGCACCCGTTCTTCCAGCGCGACGGCGACAACATCCGGGTGCACGTGCCGGTCACCTTCCCCGAGGCAACCCTCGGAGCGCAGGTGGAGGTGCCCACGCTCGACGGGGAAACGGTGAAGGTCAAAATACCCGCGGGCACACCTTCCGGTCGGACCCTGCGCGTTAAGGGCAGAGGGGTGAAGACGTCCAAGGCAACCGGTGACCTGCTGGTAACCATCGACGTCGTCGTTCCCCAGAACCTGAACAAGGAGGCAGAGGCCGCTGTGGAAGCCTTCGCGAACGCCACGAAGGACGCCGATCCGCGGAACAACCTTGCCGAGAAGGCACGGCTCTAGGGTGTGGGAAATCTAGGCAGCAGAGGGGAGCGACACCAATGTCTGTTGATATGAATATGCCGATCTACGTCATCTCTGTTGCCGCAGAGTTGGCAGACATGCATCCCCAGACTCTGCGCCAGTACGACCGGCTGGGCCTCGTCACTCCCAGCAGGGCACCGGGACGGGCCCGCCGGTACTCCCAGCGTGACGTCAACGTCCTGCGCGAGGTCCAGCGTCTTTCCCAGGAGGGTGTCTCCCTGGAAGGAATCCGGCGCATCCTCGAACTCGAGAATCAGGTGATGGCCCTACAACACCGGGTCAGTGAACTCACTGAGGAGCTGTCACAGCGCCGTAAAGCGGAAACCAGCCGCGTCTTCGCTGCAGGGCTGGCCGGCGACGTCGTCACCCTCGCCCGGGGGCAGCGCCCCCGCCCGCGCAGCCAGGCGCTGATGATCTGGCGCGGAGACCCCTCCCGCTGAGGGCTCCTCACATGGCGCAACGTCCAAATCCACGGCACACTTGTATACATGCCTGAATCAGAGTTCGCTGACGCCGCGGAAGTCCTGCTGGAGGGTGTACTCCAGCTCCTCCTGTTCGGCGGAGCAGTCCTGGGCGTACTGGCGATCGGCGCGGCAACCGGTACCTGGTTGATTGTTCGCCGCATCCGACGCTCAGGAATCCTCCGCCGCCGGATCCAGAGGGGGAGCAGCCGCATTCGGTCCTTCTCCACGGACGCGTCTTCCCGGGAACTCGCGAGGTACCGCCTTCAGCTTGAGCGCTCAACCGACGCCACCCGCCGGTCCCTCTCAGCCGCTATCGCCCAGGGGTCCCCCGCCGGTGCCCTCGCCGCAACCGCCGAAGACCTCACGCGCGCTGAAGCGGTACTCGGTGAACGGATCGCCCTTGCCGAGCGCGAACCCAACAGGGTCCTGCGGGAGGAACTCGCCCGCAGCATCGGATCCGAGGTGGATTCCCTCTGCGATTTGTCAGCACAGCTGCGCCGCACGCTCCTGGAGGTTCACCAGGTCTCGGGCAGCAGGCAGCTTGACCGCGCCACGTCGCGGCTCACCATGGAGATCGGCGCGCTGAAAACCTGGAACGCCGCGTACGGCACCGGCACCCGGCGGGCATAGCCGACGTGTCCGTCCGACGCCGCATCTCACGCATCATTTCCTCACGCCGTAATGCGCAGGAACCCGTCGACCCAATCGCCACGCTCGGGCAGTCGCAGCGGCAGCAGGAGGAAAACCTCGACCGGGCACGTCGCAGCGTAGCGGACCTCGCCGCCGTCCGGCACCGGGTGGAGACCCTGACCCGGCAGGCGGCCGCAGACCTCGACGCCTGCAACCGTGAGGCAGAGCGCGCGGTTGCGAACTCGAACGACGACGCTGCGCGTGCAGCCCTGCGCCGGGCGCTGGAGGTGCAGAAGAGGCTCGATACGCTGACCCAACAGCGAGACGACGTCGACCGGCAGTTCCGCTCGCTCGAGGCCGATCTGTACCGTCTGGAAACCTCGCTGCACGAGAATGCGGTCCGATTCGAATCACTGAGGGCGCAGCAAGGGGCTACCCAGGCAGCCTTGGAAGTCCAGGGTGCAGTTTCAGCCTCTGCGGGCAGCAGTGCAGAAACTGCTCGCGCCGCCCGCGAAGCGGAACAGGAAGCCCGGCGTCTGCGGCATCTTCAGGCAGCACAGGAAGAGCTTGCGTGGTCGGATCCCTCGTCACCGAACCTCGAGCGGGCATTCGAAGAACTCGAGGCACGCGACGCTACCGAGCAGCAACTCCGGCAGCTGAAGGGCCGGACCGACCGCGGTAGGCCCTGAAGGGCGTACTGCCGGCGCCCTCCGCGGGACTTGTCGGAGCCGGTTGTTAGGCTCTGGGCATGGATCAGAGCAGCGGTGGCGTTCTTGTCGGCAAACACTTCCTGGTGGTCGGTGCCACCGGCCAGCTCGGTTCGCGCATAGCCCGCGAGCTGAACTCGCGGGGTGCGCGTCTGACGCTCAGCGGA
>NZ_JAPSHV010000064.1:0-2070 GCF_031179385.1 Arthrobacter sp.
ACCGTCAACGGTCTGGGGCTCATCTCGACCGTACTCAACATGTCGACCCTCCGGTTCTTCCCCGGCAGCGACACCCCGTACGCCCTGCACCTGCCAACCTATGCGGCGATTGCGCACTATCACGGCCACCATCCCGGTCGCGAGCTCTCCGACGTCGTCCGTGAAGCGGAAGAATTCGCCTCGCGTGACTTCGGCTATGCACTGACCCAGGGCAATCGACTCACGCAAAGCGAGTACGACGACGTCGTGACCCGCCTCAGTGCCCTCACCACCCTGGGCGAGGACTTCATCCGCCGAACCAACCTGCGCTGGGCCTATCACGAGTTCGCTGCTGAGTTGCTGCGGGCTGAAGGACTGGTGGTGGGCCGGATCGATGGGCGCTTCACCGCTCCGCCGGCCAACCTTCAGTCCTCAAGTTCGACGGACGACCCAAGCATGCGGGCCATCACCGGGCCATTCGCAGCAGCGATCAACCACTATGTACGCGCCGAACTCGGATACGAGAACGATCTCCCCTATGAGATTCTTACCGCGCGTGTGCAGCCGTGGAGTTACCGGACATTCGAAGGTGCACCAGTTGACGTGAGCGATGTGCTTGAGCGGCTCATGGTGCATAACCCGGCCCTACGGGTTCACGTTGATTATGGCTACCAGGACGGTGCCACACCGCACTTCGCGGCGGAGTATGTGTTCGCGCATATGAATCTCCGGGAAGAGGCACGGGCGCGGATTTCGCATCACTACCACGAGGCCGGACACATGATGTATCTCAAGCCGGAGTGCAGGCTCGCCCAGCTCGAAGCCCTCAGGCTATTCGTCGCGGACCGGTCGACATCCGAATAGTCAGTGTGCTTACTATGGAGGCTCACTCCACGAAAGGCGCACAAGATGCTGAAGAAGATCCTATGGATGCTCGCTCCGGTTATTGCCTCGAAACTGCTCGGTAAGCGCCAGCAGGGCCGGACCAACACCAGGTACTCGCGTGGAAAGACCCGCGGCTACAGGCGGTAGCAGGGCAAGTGGGCGGGTCAGCGCGTGGAGAAATGCGCCCAGACGGCGAGAACCCATGCGCTGCCCGCCGCGCAGGCCAGCAGAAGCTCGACCAGGATGCCCACGCCCATGGCTTTGAGTGCCGCTCCGCTCGACGACACGGCAGCCCGAAAGTCATGAAGACGGGCAGTCTCGCTCAACAGTAGGCCCACAACAAAGCCGACGATCAAGCCCACCACAGGGATGATGAACATGGCCACCACGCCAAGCACGAGCCCGATTGTGATGGATCGTCCCGGTATCTTCCGCTGACGCAGTTTGCGCCCCGTCAGTATGGTCCCCGCGAGAAGACCCGCAACCGCGCAGGTTCCACCGATCGCAAGGGCAGTCCAACCGGAAGCGCTCGTCACAGTAAGCGCCCATACCAGCAGGGACACAACGATGAGGATGCTGCCGGGCAGGATCGGAATCACCACTCCGGTCACGCCAACCGCTATGGCCAAGCCGCAAATAACAGTTATCAGAATCTCCCAGTCCATGCTCCTAAGCATGCCATCGGCCGGTGTGGCGCCCTTGTACACGCCACACCGAAATACTAAGGTTGCTTATTAAGTCGCCTTAGGGCCCTGAAATCAGGAGACATCATGAGTACACCAGGAACAGGGAACAACGACCGGGACTATCGCCCCAAGCATGCGGATGATTCCCTGACACCGGATGTGGGCGGATCCAGCCGCGCAGATGCACGCCGATCCCAACCGGAGACCCGCGCAATGAACGTCGACCACGACAATGACGGCGTTGACGACCGCGACGAGCGGACCGCTGCAGTACCGGTGTCCTCCAGTAGGGATTCCTATAATCAGGACCGTCGCCCGCGGAAGCTGGATCCGGATGATCGGGACTACGACCGCGACTATGACGGCAGCCGTGACGGCAACAACGGCGTTGCGCCGGTTCCTGTCGGGGCGGAAAGGGATGCGCTCCATCAGCGCGAAAAGGAGACTTTCGGCGGCATGAAGTTCGGTGCCGCGTTCTTCGGTTGGCTCACCGCTACAGGCATGGCGGTCATCCTCACCG
>NZ_JAPSHV010000064.1:2170-16016 GCF_031179385.1 Arthrobacter sp.
CCGGTTCCTGTCGGGGCGGAAAGGGATGCGCTCCATCAGCGCGAAAAGGAGACTTTCGGCGGCATGAAGTTCGGTGCCGCGTTCTTCGGTTGGCTCACCGCTACAGGCATGGCGGTCATCCTCACCGCCCTGGTCGCGGCCGCCGGTGCTGCCTTCGGCCTGTCGACGAACACGAACCTGAACGAAGCAACCAACCAGGCATCCCAGAACCCGCAGACCGTGGGGATAACAAGCGCGATCATCCTGCTGGTCATCCTGTTGGTGGCCTACTACTGCGGAGGGTATGTCGCCGGACGCATGGCACGGTTCAACGGAGCCAAGCAGGGCGTCGCCGTCTGGCTCTGGGCAATCATCATCGCTGTGCTGGTCGCAGTTCTGGGCCTCATTTTCGGCTCTCAGTTTGACGTCCTCGCCAACCTGAACAGCTTCCCCCGCCTTCCGCTGAACGAAGGCACACTGACCACTGCCGGCATCATCGCCGTCGTAGTGGCCCTGCTTGCCGCGTTGGCGGGTGCCGTACTCGGCGGACTGGCCGGCATGCGGTACCACCGGAAGATCGACCGTACCGACTACAACGAGATCGACAACAACGCCTAGGTCGGTCCGGCTCCTTCCAGAACTGGCGCAGGTTTGGCTATCCCGGAAGCCCGGGAACCAGTCAATCCTGTGCCAGTTCTTCGTTCTAGCTACGGCACAACGCGGACGTGTGCATACTTCCGACGCAGCGCCCGCGGAGAATTTCCCGCATTCGGCAGTCGTGAGCCCGCGTAGGGGACGCCACCGGCCAACCGCATGCCGAGCGCGGCCCAGACGGTAAGCATTCGCTCAGCCACCCATGCAGGCGCCCACAGCGCAGCCGTTGGCGGGAACACCGCCCTGCCGCCCCGCCGTCGTCGTCCTCGTTCCGCCACACCGACGACGACGGCGGCGGCAGGCAAGCAGGCCCCCGCGCCGAAGCGGCGCACCAGCAGGATCAATGCGGGAAGCAGCGACAACTCCAGAAGCAGCCGGAGCGGCTGGGCGAAGTCGTCGTACGCCTGCCGAACCCGTTGGCGGCCGAAGTGACCCGTTTCCGGCGGGATCCGGCCGACGAAGAGATCATCGGCCCGTATTTCCGTCCCACCTAATGCTCGAACCGTGCGGAGGAGCTCCAGGTTCTCAAAGAGGACGTCACCGTCATAGCCGCCGCTCGCATCCATGACCGAGCGGCGGACAGCCAGGGTACCCGGAAAGTCGGAACCAAAGGCGCGATTCAACAGCGTTCGGCCGGTGTCCCAGCGGGCATGCCAGGGCCAGGACAGGAAGTGGTTCTGAGGGCGGACCACGTGCCCCTCGTCGAGTAGGTCCACCAGGCGGCGGAACCCGCGCTCGGCATAACGGACGTCGTCGTCGGCAATGACTACCCGCTCGCAGGAGGCCTCCGCCAGGCCGGTGAGGACGCCTGCCACCTTGCCGTTGCGGCAGGAATGGCGTGGGCGGAGATGGCGGACGGATCCAGGGAGAGCAGCGGCGTGACGGGCGAACACCTCATCCGGAGAGCCATCGACAACAATCACCTCGGCCCACTGCACTACCTCGCCGAGGTACGCTGCGAGCGCTTCAATGCCACAGTCCTCGGTCCAGCGCAGCGGCAGGATGTATGTGGCCGCAGGTGGAGTCATGCTCGTGCTGGCGCGGTGGTCCGCAGGGACGACTCACCTTTCTCCCAGGCGGCCATGATGTGTTCACCGAGCATGCCGTCCAGCGTCAACGCTGCAGCGGCACCGAAGTACACGTCTTCCAGCAGCTCCGGCTCTGCTTCGACCAGCCCGCCGGCCAGGTCCCGTCCGGCAATCTGCTCATGAACAGCGTCGGCCTCGACATGCTCGTCGAAATACCAGGTGACGTCCTCCTCGAAGCCAAGACGACGGAAACCGTTCCCGTAGAGACGGTTCGGCTGGGATGAGGTCATCTCGTACGCCGCGAGGTGGCCCACGATGGCGCCGCGCAGGCGGCGGTTCAGCCCGAACATCGACATCATGTTGGTCGAAGCAAGCGTCAGGGCAGGGACTGCGTCGACGTAGCACCCGTAACTGTCCTCGAGGTCCAGGCCTCGCATAGTGCGCGCAAAAAGGGCCGAGTGCATACGATCCTGGCGTCCTCCCCCGTATTCGTCAGCCTGGATCTCAACCATGGCCGCTTTGGCCCTGCCGCTCAGGCGGGGAATGGCCCAGGTATGCGGGTCAGCTTCCTTCAGCTGATAGATGGACTTGTGAATCAGGAATTCCCGGGCCTGTTCCAGCGAGGCCTTCTTCGCGACGAACCGAGAGACGCTCGGTCCAGTGTCGGCAGCGGCCAGCTCGAACAGCACTGCCGCCACGCCGTCGCTGTCCCGCGGTTCCAATGAGGGAAGTTCGACGACGTCACGCAGGGCAGCTTCAAAGGTCCGCTCGATTTTACGGCGGATCGAGATCAGTCCCGGCTCCCACTCCCATTCGACATGCGCTACGTCAATACCGCTGTAGTGCAGCTCATACAGACAGAAAAGCGTCAGCTGCAGATCATCATCTGCAAGGATTCCGGTGGTCTGGCCGAGCGCGTCCTGCACCGCGAGGGCCAATGCATCAATGCCCCCGCTGTTCGGCGCCTGTGGCAGCAGTTCCAGCAGAGCCGTGCTGGCGGCCCCGCGTGCTTCAGGAATCCTCATGACAAACCTTCCTACCGGTGGGCCGACGTCGTCGTCCCCATCCATCACATAGTACTAAGCCCTCTGTCTATCAGGTGCGGGCGTAACCCGGAAACAGCCCGCTGCTTCAGCAAGCAGCGGGCTGTTCGAGAGAGGGTCAAACTACTCCTTATGGAGCTTGTCCTGCACGGCACCGGCCATCTTCTCCATGGCGTTCGGCAGCTCGGTTGTCCCGTAGAAACGCGAGTCCGGATGCGTAGGCGGCGGCATGGGAGCCGAGGTGGTCGGACCCTCGTGATACGAGAACTCGCCGTGCCCGTCCGGGGTGGGCCCGGAAGCCCATGAACCTTCGGATGCGGCTTTTCCGTCCGAGAAGTTGAGGTACTGGTAGGACACGCTGCGCTCTTCCTTCTTGAGAGGGAAGTTGCTCGGCACCGGGAAGTTCTCCGCCCCTTCTTCCTGCAGCTCACGTGCTGCGGCCATCCACTGGTTCTGATGCATCGTGTCCCTCGCGAGGAGGAAGGAAAGCATGTCCCGTACGCCGTGGTCGTCGGTCATGTGATAGAGCCGGGCCACCTGCAGCCGCCCCTGCATCTCAGCGTTCGCGTTGGCTGTGAAGTCCGCCAGCAGGTTGCCGCTGGCAGTGATGTAGCTGCCCTGCCAGGGGTTGCCCATGCTGTCGACGGGACGTGCACCCGCGCCGGCAACGATGGCCTGCTGCATGTCCGTCCCACCAACGACGGCGGCAATCGCCGGGTCTGACTGGACCGCGTCCTCGGTGATGCCGAGAGGGGCCTTTTCAAGCAGCTGCGCGATCATGGTCGCGAGCATTTCGACGTGGCCGAATTCTTCGGCACCGATACCGAAGAGCAGGTCACGGTACTTTCCGGGTATGTGGGTGTTCCAGGCCTGGAAGCTGTACTGCATGGCAACGGTGATTTCACCGTATTGCCCGCCCAGTACTTCCTGCAGCTTGCGCGCGTAAACGGCATCCGGCTTATCGGGAGTCGCTTTGAATTGCAGTTCCTGTTTGTGGAAAAACACGGGGTTACCTCCGCAATCGATGGCTCCTGCACTGAACGGCCAACTCATCTGTACGGCTGGAGGACAGGAGACCGGGTTCTTCGACGCTAACCCGCGGTCCCGACCCAAGGGAAGTAATAAGCTTACTTATTTTCCTGTGAATCAGCTCCAAGAAAATTCCAAGGTGCGGCCCCGATAGTTAAGGGGCAGGACAGAGGCGGGCGAGACCACCGGCTCCTCCTGCTGGCACTGGTTACCAGAGCCCCCCCGAGCGGGACCGCCTCGTTTCCCCGACTGAGGCGGCCCCGCCCGGGAACACTCAGCAAACCGTTACCCGAACGCTACTTCGTCACCGCAGGCGAGTTACGGCGTCGGGCTTCCGCCGTTAACGTTCAGCGTCTCGCCGAGCACGTAACTGGATTCAGGCGAGGCGAGGAAAACATATGCCGGCGCCAGTTCCGTGGGCTGCCCCGCGCGGCCCAGGGGCGTGTCCTTCCCGAACTCCGGCAGTGCATCCTTCGGCTGGCCGTCGGAAACCTGGAGCGGCGTCCAGAAAGGGCCGGGCGCTACCGCGTTCACACGGATTCCGCGAGGCGCCAACTGCTGGGCCAGGCCTTTCGTGAAGTTGTTGATTGCCGCCTTGGTGCTCGCGTAATCCAGCAGCGTCGGGGACGGGTTGTACGCCTGGATGGATGTGGTGTTGATGATGCTCGATCCAGCAGGCAGGTGCTGCAACGCTTCGCGCGTGATGCGGAAGAACGAGTAGATGTTGGTCTTGAACGTGTGGTCGAGCTGCTCATCGTCCAGGTCCTCAAGCCGCTCCACCGCGATCTGCTTGCCGGCGTTGTTGACGAGGATGTCGAGGCCGCCCAGGCCCTCGACCGCCTGCGCCACCAACTGCTTGCAGAACTCGCCGTCCTTGATGTCGCCCGGCAGCTTCACGGCCTTGCGCCCGCACTCTTCGATCAGGCGGACAATTTCATCAGCGTCGGCCTCCTCCTCGGGCAGATAGGAAAGTGCGACGTCGGCGCCTTCCCTGGCGTAGGCGATCGCCACTGCCGCTCCGATCCCGGAATCAGCACCCGTCACCAGGGCCTTCCGCCCCTCGAGGCGACCGGTGCCCCGGTACGATTCTTCACCGCGGTCAGCCTGCGGGTTCAGGTCACGGTCCAGGCCGGGTTCCGGCTGGTCCTGCTTGGGCGGCGAGATCTCCGGAAAGCGGGTGACAGGGTTCTGGAAGGTGTACTGGTCGCTCATGCGTTCCTCCTGGTACGTGGAAGTTTGGGTAGCACCCTTGAGGGCGATTGGCAGTACGGATAGGCTCGAACAACAATTGCTAAGCCTACTGATCACACTAGGACGGACCGGCTCGCCCGTTCAAGAGCCCTCCACGGAAAGGCCAGCGCATGCCCCTCATCGGTTTCCACGCTTCCCACGAACAGATCGCGCCGGGACAGCTCCTTGCAGATGTACAGATGGCGGAACAGGCAGGTTTCGATGCCGCGATGTGCTCGGACCATTTCGAGCCATGGTCCGCGGTTCAGGGGCACTCCGGTTTCGCCTGGTCCTGGCTGGGAGCTGCTCTTGCCACCACGGGGTTGCGCTTCGGCGTCGTCACCGCCCCCGGCCAGCGTTACCACCCCGCGATCATCGCGCAGGCCAGCGGAACCCTGGCAAGTATGTTCCCCGGCCGGTTCTGGGCTGCCCTCGGCAGCGGCGAGAACTTGAACGAGCACATCACCGGTGACCCGTGGCCGGCAAAGGCCGAGCGCCAGCAGCGCATCGAGGAGTGCATCGACATCATCCGGCGGCTGCACGACGGCGAGGAGGTCACCCATCGCGGTCTGGTCACCGTTGAGCAGGCCCGCGTGTGGGACGCGCCGGAGGTCAAGCCTCCCCTGATCGCTCCGGCGGTGAGCGTGGAAACGGCTGCCCGGAGCGCCCGTTGGGCCGACGGCCTGGTCACAGTGAACCAGCCGCACGAGAAACTCACCGAGATGATCAATGCCTACCGGGAGAACGGTGGACAGGGCAAGCTGATCCTGCAGGTCCACCTGTCATGGGCACCCACGGAGGAGGAAGCCGTGAAGATCGCCCGGTCCCAGTGGGCGTCGAACTGTGTGACTCCTCCGACCACCTGGGACCTGGCTCGCCCGTCTGACTTCGAGGAAGCCACCAGGGACCTTACCGAGGACAAGCTCAGGGAAACTGTACAAATTTCGCCTGACCTGGCTGTCCATGCACAGCGCCTACGGGAGTTCGCGGACCTCGGGTTCGACGAGCTCTACCTCCACTTCGTGGGTACGGAGCAGAAACCGTTCATCGAGGCCTTCGCCGAACACGTGTTGCCCGAGGTGCGCTGATGCGCATCACCGACACCTCGGACCTGTGGTGGAAGAACGCCGTTATCTACTGCCTCAACATTGAGACTTTCTGCGATTCCAACGGTGACGGGGTCGGTGACTTTGCCGGCGCAGCCCAACGGCTGGACTATCTGGCGGAACTCGGGGTGACGTGCGTGTGGCTGATGCCGTTCTACCCCTCGCCCCAGCGAGACGACGGTTACGACATCGTCGACTTCTACGGAGTGGACGAACGGCTGGGGTCGCTGGGTGATTTCGTCGAGTTTGTCCGTACGGCGAAAGACCGTGGAATGCGGGTAATCGCCGACCTGGTGGTGAATCACACGTCGGATCAGCATCCGTGGTTCAAGCAGGCGCGGTCCTCGAAGGACAATCCCTTCCGGGATTTCTATGTCTGGCGTTCTGATGCACCGCCGGACACGTCGGCGGAGGTTGTCTTTCCCGACAAGGAAAACTCGATCTGGAGCAAGGACGAGGAAAGCGGCGAGTGGTACCTGCACCGGTTCTACTCCCATCAACCGGACCTGAACGTGGCCAACCCCCAGGTACGCGACGAGATAGCAAAGGCCATCGGCTTCTGGATGCAGCTCGGACTTTCCGGATTCCGCGTCGATGCCGTGCCGTTCTTCCTGGAAACGCAGGGGCAGGACAACCAGACCGGCGACCCGCATGATTACCTGCGGGACCTCCGCCGGTTCCTCTCACGCCGGTCCGGTGATGCGGTCCTCCTCGGCGAAGTGAACCTGCCGTATGAGCAGCAGGTTGCGTTCTTCGGATCCGCGGCCGATGAGCTCAATATGCAGTTCGACTTCGTCACCATGCAGCAGATGTACCTGTCACTGGCGCGCGGAGATGCGAGACCGCTCGCACGCACTATCACGGACCGCCCGTCCATCGATGGGGATTCCCAGTGGGCGACTTTCGTCCGCAACCATGACGAGCTGACCCTCGACAAACTGCTGGACTCGGAACGCCAGGAAGTGTTCGAGGCCTTCGGGCCCGAGGAGAGCATGCAGATCTACGGGCGCGGATTGAAGCGACGGCTCCCCCCGATGCTCGGGGGAGACCAGCAACGCCTCCGCATGGTGTATTCGTTGTTGTTCTCGCTGCCCGGCACCCCTGTCCTGTTCTATGGGGAGGAGATCGGCATGGGCGAGAACCTCGAAGCCGAAGGACGGATGGCCGTGCGCACCCCGATGCAGTGGACGCATGAGGAGAGCGCAGGTTTTTCTGCCGCCCCTCCGGATCGGCTGGTCGCCCCGCTGGTGCAGGGCGAGTACGGACAGGCCAAGATCAACGTCGTGGACGCACGCCGCGACCCCGAGTCATTGCTGGCTTTCATTGGAACTCTCATCCGCCGCTACCGCGAGTGCCCCGAGCTGGGATGGGGGACCTTCTCCCTCATAGACACCCCGAGTCCCTCTGTCTTTGCTCACCGCTGCGACTGGGAGGACCATTCGCTCTTCCTGTTTCACAACTTCTCAGACCAACCGGCAGAAGTTTCGGTCACGCTGAAGGAGAGCGATGTTCCCGAGGGCGGCGGGATCCTGACAGACCTGCTGGAGAACTCGATGACGGACATCGCCGTGGGCGACAAATTGAAGGTCAAGCTGCCCGGCTACGGATACCGCTGGATGCGCATTCAACTGCCCGACGCGGGGAGGCTCTGGTAGTGCCGGGCTGGAAGTAGCTGCCGGAGCTAGAAGATGGTGGCGAAAAAGCCTGCTCCGATGGACGCCACCATCGCGATGACGATGAGCCAGACAATAGGGGCGCGGTACTTGTTGATGAAACCCATGATGAAACCAGTGTACGAGGGCAGGAGAAGGCATGAGCAACAGCACAGGCGTTGATGAGGTCTGGGACGACTGGAAAGAGGCCGTCAACATGACCGCCTCCGAGTTGGAGAAGTGGCTGGACAGTGACGAGTCAAAGGCAGTCGGGCAGAAGGACGACGGCGGCGAATCGGTCGGCCATGCGTCCGGCCGACGCATCATCAAACTCCTGTCCACGAAGAAGTCAGATCTCACCGACTCGGATGTCGAGCACATGCGCAAGGTGGTGGGGTACGTGCACCGCCATCTGGCACAGAAGCCGTCCTCCGACGTCGAGCATTCGAAGTGGCGTTACTCACTCATGAACTGGGGGCACGACCCGCTGAAGGCATGAGACCGGCGTAGCGGGCACAGGGCGCCGTCGGGCCGTTTTTCGTCCCTTGCTAGAATTGGGACATGATTCCGGCCAGCTTACAGATGCCCCGTGCGCTTGTACGGGCGCTGGCCGTGTTCCCGAACCGCCTGCTGCTGACCAAGCGGGCAAGTGGAACCAACGGATGGATGAGTTCCTGGGGGACCAACGCACACGGCGAGATCGCCGGCTGCCCGCCGCCACGTCGCTGACCTGCATCTGCCCCTCATCGATCAGGACCGCAGATGCCCCATGCCCGCGGACACTCCTCGACGAAAGCACCCCCCATGACGCAGCACGACTCCGCTCTCCCCCCGAACCAGCAGCCGCACTCCATCTGGCGCGGGGCGCACCAGACCCTGAGCAAGGACACCACCGGCGGCGCGCTCCTGCTCGGCGCGACGATACTCGCTCTTATCCTCGCCAACTCCCCGGCAGTGGACTTCTACAATTCAGTCCGCGAATTCAGGCTGGGACCAGAATTCCTTCACCTGAACCTGAGCGTCGGAGCCTGGGCCGCGGATGGGTTGCTCGCCATCTTCTTCTTCGTTGTCGGACTTGAACTCAAGGAGGAGTTCGTCGCTGGAAAGCTGCGAAACCCTCGGAGCGCGATTGTGCCGATTGTTGCGGCTGCAGGCGGCGTCCTCGTCCCAGCGATCGTCTTCACCCTGATTAACCTGCAGGGCGGGGCCGAAGCGCTGAGCGGTTGGGCTATCCCGGCGGCCACCGATATCGCTTTTGCCGTCGCAGTGATCGCCGTCGTCGGACGGCACCTGCCTCCTGCACTGCGGACGTTCCTGTTGACCCTCGCAGTTGTGGACGACCTCCTGGCAATCACGATCATTGCCATTTTCTATACAGCCACCATCCAGATCCTCCCATTGCTCCTGGCCCTGATCCCCCTCGCTGTGTTTGCCGTCCTTGTCCAGCGCGGGGTTCGCACCTGGTGGATACTCATCCCACTCGGGGTTTCCGTCTGGGTCCTCATCCACGAATCGGGCGTTCATGCGACTGTCGCCGGGGTGCTTCTGGGCTTCATGGTTCCAGTCATTGCCAAGGGCCGGGCGCAGGTGCAAACCGGCACAGACGCAAACGGCAAGCCGGTTGTTGAAGGACTCGCCGCTCATTTCGCTGACCAGTGGGCAGTAGTGTCCACTGCGTTCGCGGTTCCGGTCTTCGCCTTCTTCTCTGCCGGAGTAACCGTGGGGGGTTTCAATGGCCTCGTCGAATCCCTGCAAAGCTCTGTGGCGCTGGGCATCATCGGCGGGTTGGTCGTGGGCAAGTTCGTCGGCATTGCGGGATTCACTTTCCTGCTGACCCGGCTGCGGGGCATCGCCATCGACGCGTCCCTGCGGTGGGCGGACATCATCGGCGTTGCCTTCGTGGCCGGTATCGGCTTCACCGTTTCCCTCCTCGTCGGAGAGCTTTCCTACGACCCGTCCAGCAGCACGGCGGACGATGTGAAAGTCGGTGTTATCGTCGGTTCCCTCGTTTCCGCCGTTATCGGTGCCTTCATTCTTTCCGCTCGAAATCGCCACTACAGGGACATGAAGTCCGTCGACGTTCCTCGTTCATGAACTGGGGGCACGACCCGCTGAAGCAGTGAGTCGTTCGGCAGCAAGCCTCTTCAGCCCGTCCGCTGGGCGGATGGGCGTAGGCCATCGTGGCTCTAGGTGATCGCCCAGCGTTACGTTGCGGAGACGTCGACCGAACATGGGAATCACCCACTCGCCCCACCACGCCGTCTCCTTGCGAAGCAACTCAGCCATCGTCAGGCGCTGGTGAGGCCGGAGCGGTTTGGAGGTGAGGGTGTGGTCGACGCCGAGAACGCGCAGCACATGCGCCGCCATGTTCTTATGGCCGGCCGGGGACATGTGGAGGCGGTCAACGTCCCATAACCGCGGGTCGTGGTATTCGTCGAAGCACCAGTAATCGACGAGCAGCGCGCCGTAGTCTTCGGCGATCCTCCGGACGTGGTCGTTGTAGGTCCAGTTCCGCCGCCTCATCGGTTCGAGAACCGGGTGCAGCCGCACGTCAAAGCCGGTGAAGAGCAGTGGACGGGCGCCGGCCGCTGCTATGAGTGAAACCATTTCCTCATAGGTCTCCATGAGCGGTGTGATGCTCGTGCGCAGTTCAAGAATGTCGTTTCCCCCGGCATAGACACTGACCACCGTTGGGTGCAGATCGAGCGCGGGCTGCAGCTGCTCGTCAATGATCTGGCGAAGACGCTTGCTTCGGATAGCAAAATTGGCGTAGCGCCAAGTGGGATCCTGTTTGCTCAACTGCTTGGCCACCCGGTCCGCCCACCCACGGACGCCGTTGGGGTAACGGGGATCCCAATCCCCCACTCCCTCCGTGAAGGAGTCACCGATAGCGACGAACAGTCTGGACACTGCTCCACGCTAGGGACCAGGGACGACGCCGGCTCATCCTCCACGTGTCGGCGAAGGAAATTGCGATGGAAACTGCGATGAATTTGGAATATTCACGGCGGGATCTGCGCTCCACCGAGCATGAACCCACGAATTGCGGTCACCGGCTCCACCGGACACGTCGGCGGAGAAGCTGCCCGCCTCCTCTCGAACGAAGGCTACGAACAGAAGCTGATTGTGCGGGACCCCGCGCGAGCGCCCGAACTCACGGGCGCCAGCGTTGCCCGCGCCGAGTACGCCGATCGGAAGGCAGCCGTGGAGGCCCTCCGCGGCAGTGAGATCCTCTTCATGGTTTCAGGCGCGGAGGCAGAAGACCGCGTTGACCAGCACCGCACGTTCGTCGACGCGGCGGTCGAAGCCGGTGTTCAACACATCATCTACACCTCGTTCCTTGCCGCATCGCCGGACGCTACCTTCACGCTCGGACGCGATCACTGGGCTACTGAGGAATACATCCGCAACTCAGGCCTGAACTACACGTTCCTCCGCGACAACTTCTACCTCGACGTCCTGCCACTCTTCGCCGGGGATGAAGGGGTGCTGCGCGGACCGGCCGGAAACGGGCGAGTGTCAGCCGTGGCACGGACCGACGTGGCACGCACCGCCGTCGTTGTCCTGAAGGATCCGGAAGCTCACTCCCGCCGCACCTATGACCTCACCGGCCCTGAGGCTCTCTCGCTGGGCGAAGTGGCGGCAACTATCACCCGCGTCACCGGGCGCGAGACCCGGTATGAAGAGGAGACCGTCGAAGAGGCCTACGCGTCGCGCGCCCACTATGGTGCGCCGGGATGGCAGGTGGATGCCTGGGTGAGTACGTACACCGCCATCGCTTCGGGGAAGCTCGAACGCACGACGACGGCAGTCCGGGATCTTACCGGCTCCGAACCGATCGGCCTCGAAGAACTCCTTCGGCGCTCCTAAAAACCCTTGACCTCCGATGAGGACAAGCCTAATGTTGTAATCAACCAATTCGTTGATAAAGGATCGTGTTGACAATGGTGACGGACGCAGACCGGCTGGACCGGGCCTTTATGGCCCTGGCCGACCCCGCGCGCCGGAGCATCATTGCGCATCTCAGCCGCGGTCCGGCAACGGTCAACGAACTGGCCGCACCCTTCAACATCACGAAGCAAGCGGTCTCCAGGCACATACAGGTCCTTGAACAGGCTGAGCTGGTGACCCGCTCGCGAGACGCCCAGCGTCGTCCAGTGCACCTCAATGCGGCACGGCTGGAGACGCTCACCGCGTGGATTGACCAGTACAGGCTTGTCCGTGAGAGCCAGTTCCGCGCACTCGATGATCTACTCGAATCCAAGGCCAGGATCGGCCACGCACCCAAGGATTAATGATGACCAACCCACTCAAGCTTTCCGTCCCAGCCGAACTTCCCTTCATCGACGTCGAGCGGGAATTCGACTTTCCGGTAGAGGCCGTCTTCGAAGCACACAAGGACCCGGACCTCATCTTCCAGTGGCTCGGCCCGAGGGGCCTCACCGCCACGGTCGACCACTACGAGTTCCGCACCGGCGGCAGTTACCGCTACACCCATACCGGACCCGACGGCGTTGCGTACGGCTTCAGCGGCATTTTCCACACCGTCCGCGAGAACGAATTCGCCATCCAGACCTTTGAGTTTGATGGCTATCCCGACGTCGTGAGTCTTGAGTTCCTCCGGTTCGAGGACCTCGGCGGTGGCCGCTGCAAGCTGGTGGGACACTCCGTGTACCCCTCGCAGGAGGCCCGTGACGGCATGGCGCAGTCCGGAATGGAAGCCGGAATGACCGAAGGCTACGAGCGCCTCGATGAGCTCCTGGCCAGTCGGGGGTGAACTTTCCTGCTGAGAGGCCCGAATCGGCTTGGTGCTTCGCGTCTGGTCGCTGCCGCCCCTTAGGCTCGGTAGATGCGCAGGGACTTCTACCGGGACCAACTATCAGCCGCAGCGTTCTATAAGCTGCTGACCGCTACGGTGGTACCTCGCCCCATCGCGTGGGTCGCTTCCCGGTCCGAGAGCGGAGTGGACAATCTCGCTCCGCACTCATTCTTCACCGTGGCGTCCACGGACCCACCGGTCATCCAGTTCACCTCCGTCGGCGAAAAAGACAGCCTGCGCAACATCCGGGCGACCGGTGAGTTCACGGTCAATCTCACCCCTGAGGACCTCTTCGAGCGAGTCAATGCCACCGGCACAGCGTTCAGCCCGAAGACCAGCGAGTTCGAGGCCGCCGGTCTCCGGCGGGAACCGAGCACCTTCGTGCGCGCACCCAGGGTTCACGAGTCACCGGTGGCGCTGGAATGCCGCCTCCACAGCCTGATTCCCGTGGGGAACTGCACGCTCGTCCTGGGCGAAGTGGTACACGCCGCGATCTCCGAGCAGGTTCTCGACGGCGATCATCCCCGAGTGGATCTGCTCAAGCCGCTGTCCCGGTTGGGACGCAACGAATGGGGCACCCTCGGGGAAGTCCGGCAGATCAACCGGATCAGGCTGGAGGACTGGCCGGGTGATTTCCCGGTTGATACGCCATGACCTCCGCGCCGAGCCCCATCGCCGGGTTTGAAGATTGGCCCGATGCCGTACAGCGGCTGGCCAAACGCAGCGGATACAACCCCGAAAGCGCACAACTTGCCGCCGCATTGGGCGTACCCGCAGCAATTCCTGCGCCACCCGTCTCGGTACTGAGCTCCCAGGTTGTTGACGGAGTGCTGCTGGAGGAGCTGGCCTGGCAGCTGCCGTACGGTCCTCCTACCCGCGGCTATTTCCTCAAACCAGCGAACGCGACGGCCCCGCTGCCGGGCGTCCTGTGGCTGCATTGCCACGGCGGCAACAAGTGGCTCGGGGCGGAGCGGCTGATCGACTCGGCGAGTGGCAGGACCCCGGAAGTCGCAGCAATTCAGCAGAATCTGTACTCGGGACATGCCGTGGCCAACAAGCTGGCGCGCTCCGGCTTCGCAGTTCTCGTGCATGATGCCTTCAGTTGGGGAAGCCGGAGGTTCCAGCTCCATCCTCCGCCCGCCCGAATAGCTGACCAGATGGCCGCCCAGCGGGCCCTGTGGCGCGAGCAAGGTGCGCAATGGACGCCTGCATTGGAGTACAACGCGGCAGCGGCTCTGCATGAACACACCCTGGCCAAGACCGCTGGACTTCTGGGCACGAGTTACGCGGGAATGATCGCATTCGA
>NZ_JAPSHV010000065.1 GCF_031179385.1 Arthrobacter sp.
GTCATGCTCCACTCATCCGCGCGACCGGCGGTATGAGCAG
This sequence comes from Arthrobacter sp., assembly GCF_031179385.1. GTDB lineage: Bacteria > Actinomycetota > Actinomycetes > Actinomycetales > Micrococcaceae > Arthrobacter_D. The sequence goes on from NZ_JAPSHV010000065.1 coordinate 41, forward strand.
GCACCGGTGATGGAGCATCCGCAGACGTGAGCGCGCCTGAGGTGGATCGGGGCGCGGAATCGGTTCCGGAGCGGCTCAGATGCCGGAGAACCGTTAGTGCCACAGCGAGAAGAAGCAGGGCCCAGAGTGCCGGGTCCAGCCGGTCGTCCCGCTTGTCCTGCCGCGCGGCCCGCATGACTAGAACGTTACGACCACCGAAAACCGCTGTCCATACCGGCGCGTTTAGGCTGATCCCATGACACCTCCTGCCATTCGTACTGTTTCCGTGCCCGACCGCGATCTTCTGGACGCACTGCAGCCGGCGCCCGGCGGTCTGGACCTTGTCGTGTGGGACTTCAAGGATGCGCCGGTGGGTGCGGATCTGGAAGACATCGACGTCGCGATACTGCCCTATATGCAGCGGGGGGATCTTAGTGACCAGCTGCAGTCCGCTCCGGCGCTCAAGTTGGTCCAGACGCAGTCCACCGGGTACGAGGGCGTGGCGGAGATGGCCGGGGACGGCGTCGCGGTGTGCAGCGCCGCTGGAGTCCACGCAGCGGCTACGGCGGAGATGGCCGTTGGACTGGCCATCGCATCGCTTCGCGGCATCGATGTGGCGGTGCGCAACCAGCGGGAGGGCCAGTGGAAGCCGGCTCGTTACCCGGGTCTGGCTGACCGCAGCGTCCTGCTGCTCGGAGTCGGCGGGATCGGAGAGGAGATCGCCAAGCGCCTCGACCCGTTCGAGGTCGAGCTCACAAGGGTGGGCAGCACTGCACGTTCTGATGAACGGGGACAGGTCCACGGCAGCGACGAACTTGTTGAACTGGCCGCCCGTCACGACGTGCTGATCGTTATCACACCGCTGTCTGACTCGACGCGCGGCCTGGTGGGGCGCGAGGTCCTGGCCGCGTTGCCGGACGGCGCACTCGTAGTGAATGTGGCACGGGGCCCCGTGGTGGATTCGGAGGCCCTGACGGCAGAAGTCGTCAGCGGAAGGCTCCGCGCCGCGGTCGACGTATTCGATCCCGAGCCGATTCCCGCAGGGCACCCGCTGTGGAGCGCCGAGAACGCGATCATCACCCCCCATAACGGCGGAAATACGGGCGCATTCTGGCCGCGGATCGTTCGGCTGCTGCGGCGGCAGCTCGAAGCACTGGCTGCGGGGCAGGAGCCCGCGAACCTCGTGGTTCGAGGCCCTTGGGGCTGAAGCCGCGGTCCCGGTTCGGGAGACGTCTGAGCGCTACGCCATCCCGATGAATGCCTGCATGAACAGTTCGAAATCAGCGCAGTCGTCTGCCTGCTCAAGCCGGAACTGCCTGTCGGAAGAGGTCCTGAGGGCCGCTTCCGCGGTAACGCCGAAACGGAACGTTCTTCCGGTGTTCGTACCTACCTCGTAATCCCCGTCCGTCAACCGGATCGCATGGGACAGGTTGGTCATGTTCAGTTCCACCGGAACGCCTCCGCCCGTGAGGGTCTGGCCGTTGACGGGCGCCACCATGAGCTCGGCGGGTTGCCAGCGGTAACCGATGACGTAGTATCTGGGCCGATTGATGCGGGCACCGTGCGCATCCCTGCCCTCGCGCCGCTCATTCGCGGCGAAGACCAGGTTGTAATCGCCATAGTTCGGGATCTGGGAATCGAAAATTCCCCGCAGTATGGTCTTCAGGGCGTCGCTTCCGGACTGGTCGTGGAGATCGTGCGGCAGCTGGGGGGTCATGTGGGAAGCCTGGGTAGGGAATGTGCCGGCGGGATGGCTGGTCAGAATGCGGCAGCCGACGGCGGCCGCATGAAGTCCGCGCGACCACCCTACCCGAAGAACCCAGTAGCGTCCGGTTCGCTTCCAGAAGTGCGGATGTTCGACGCTGCCGAACGCTGATTGTGGTGCGTAACACGCGCGCGGGCACCTGTAACAGGTGGGTCACACGCGCGAGCCGGTGCCGGGCCGGGCCTAGACTTTGATGCATGAGCGTGGAAAGCGAAGCGAAGGTAACACCAGACATCAAGCCAAGAAGCCGTGCGGTCACCGACGGTATGGAACGCGCACCTGCCCGCGGCATGTTGCGCGCCGTGGGAATGGGCGATGATGACTTCGCCAAACCGCAGATCGGCGTAGCGAGCTCCTGGAACGAGATTACGCCCTGCAACCTTTCGCTGAACCGGTTGGCGCAGGGGGCGAAGGAGGGCGTGCACGCTGCCGGGGGCTTCCCCATGCAGTTCGGCACCATCTCGGTCTCCGACGGTATCTCCATGGGCCACGAAGGAATGCACTTTTCCCTCGTCTCGCGGGAGGTCATCGCCGACTCCGTCGAGACTGTGATGGAAGCGGAACGGATCGACGGCTCTGTCCTGCTCGCAGGCTGCGACAAGTCGCTGCCCGGCATGCTCATGGCTGCCGCCCGCCTCAACCTCTCGAGTGTTTTCCTCTACGCAGGTTCGATCATGCCCGGCTGGGTGAAGCTGGAGGACGGCACGGAGAAGGAAGTCACCCTGATTGACGCCTTTGAAGCGGTGGGTGCCTGTGCCGCCGGAAAGATGTCCAAGGGCGATCTGGACCGTATTGAACGTGCCATCTGCCCGGGCGAGGGAGCTTGCGGCGGCATGTACACCGCGAACACCATGGCCTGCATCGGCGAGGCTCTCGGCATGTCCCTCCCAGGTTCCGCCGCACCGCCGTCGGCCGATCGCCGCCGCGACGAATTCGCCCGGAAGTCCGGCGAGGCCGTGGTCAACCTGCTGCGCCGCGGCATCACGGCCCGCGACATCATGACCAAGGAGGCATTCGAGAACGCCATCGCGGTCACCATGGCGTTCGGTGGCTCCACCAACGCGGTGCTTCACCTGCTGGCCATCGCCCGGGAGGCGGAGGTGGACCTCACGCTCGATGACTTCAACCGCATCGGCGACCGGATCCCCCACCTCGGGGACCTGAAGCCCTTCGGTCGGTACGTCATGACCGATGTCGACAAGATCGGCGGTGTGCCCGTCATCATGCGTGCGCTCCTGGACGCCGGCCTCCTGCACGGTGATGTGCTCACCGTGACCGGCAAGACCCTCGCCGAGAACCTCGAGTCCATCAATCCGCCGGACCTTGACGGCAAGATCCTGCGCGCAATGGATAACCCGATCCACAAGACGGGCGGCATCACCATCCTCCACGGCTCCATGGCTCCGGAAGGTGCGGTCGTGAAGAGTGCCGGCTTCGATGCGGACGTCTTCGAAGGCACCGCGCGTGTCTTCGAGCGGGAGCAGGGCGCGCTCCAGGCACTGGCAGCAGGCACCGTCAAAGCGGGCGACGTCGTCGTTATCCGCTACGAGGGGCCCAAGGGTGGACCGGGGATGCGGGAGATGCTTGCCATCACCGGCGCCATCAAGGGTGCAGGCCTCGGCAAGGACGTGCTCTTGCTGACCGACGGCAGGTTCTCCGGCGGCACCACCGGGCTGTGCATCGGGCACGTGGCGCCGGAGGCTGTCGACGGCGGCCCGATTGCCTTCGTCAAGGACGGTGACAGGATCCGGGTGGACATCCCCAACAGGACCTTCGACCTGCTGGTCGAACCGGAGGAACTCGAGAACCGGAAGGTCGGCTGGGAGCCGCTGCCCGCGCGTTACACCCGGGGAGTGCTTGCGAAGTACTCGAAGCTGGTGCACTCGGCATCCGAGGGCGCGTACTGCGGTTAGTTCGGCGCCGGTTATCGCTTTGCAGGAGGATGACGACGGCGGCTGCGTGCCGCCGTCGTCACCATCGGTTAGTGTCCAATAACTGGAACGGGTGTCCACATGGTGAGACACCGGGAGGCTCTGTTGACACTGTCGGCGGGGGAGTGAAAACTACAGGTATGCAGCACGTATCCGTAGTCCTAGTTACCAAGCGCGTGGCCTAAAGCCCCGACTGGTACTCCTACGTCACGCGCAAACCCCTCGCAGAGCCCACCAGGCTGAGGGGTTTTTTTGTTCCCACCGAACACGAAGCGCAGCACATTTGCGCAGCGATCACGCTGTGCTGGATACAAAGGAAGTTCAAGGATGTCCAAGGGATCGCCCATCAGCCCAGCGCTGATGGCAGCCAAACAGCCCGCTCCGGCGGCCCCCGTCCAGCAACCGGGTAGGGACGCAGCAACGGGCACCGCTCAGGTCAGTCCCGTCCTGGGGCCCAACCGGGTGGTGCCGCCCACTCAGATGTCCGGGTCCCAGGCGATCGTACGCGCCCTCGAAGAACTCGGCGTGGATGACATCTTCGGCCTTCCGGGCGGTGCGATCCTTCCGACCTACGACCCGCTGATGGCCTCCAGCAAGCTGCGCCATATCCTCGTTCGCCATGAGCAGGGTGCCGGGCACGCGGCTCAGGGGTATGCAATGGTCACCGGCCGGCCGGGCGTATGCATTGCCACCTCCGGTCCCGGCGCCACCAACCTGGTCACCGCGATCGCCGATGCACACATGGACTCCGTGCCCATGGTTGCCATCACCGGCCAGGTATCCAGCGCCGTGATCGGATCCGATGCGTTCCAGGAAGCGGACATCGTCGGTATTACCATGCCGATCACAAAGCATTCCTACCTGGTGACGAAGGCACAGGACATCCCCAGGGTCCTGGCCGAGGCATTCCACATTGCGAGCACCGGCCGTCCCGGGCCCGTGCTGGTGGACATCGCCAAGGATGCGCAAGTCGGGCCAATGACTTTCTCGTGGCCGCCGAAGGTGGATATCCCCGGTTACCGCACCGTTGTCCGCGGACACTCCAAGCAGGTCCGTGAGGCCGCGCGCCTCATCATGGCTTCGGAACGTCCTGTGTTCTACGTGGGCGGCGGCGTCATCAAGGCACACGCCGCTGCGGAACTGCTGGAACTTGCGGAGCTCCTCGGTGCACCGGTGGTCACCACCCTCATGGCCCGCGGAGTTTTTCCGGACTCCCACCCGCAGCACGTCGGGATGCCCGGCATGCACGGCTCGGTATCCGCGGTGACGGCGCTGCAGCAGTCCGACCTGCTGATCACGCTCGGCGCGCGCTTCGATGACCGCGTAACCGGTGTACTCGCGAGCTTCGCGCCCGGAGCCAAGGTCATCCATGCAGACATCGATCCGGCCGAAATCTCCAAGAACCGGACGGCCGACGTGCCGATCGTCGGCTCGGTCAAGGAGATCATTCCGGAGTTCACGGCCGCCCTGCGCGAGCAGTTCGCCTCCGCCGGCGCACCGGATTTCAGCGCCTGGTGGACCGTGTTGAACCGCCTGCGGGACAGCTATCCGATCGGGTTCACGCAGCCCGAGGACGGTCTCTCCGCTCCGCAGCACGTGATCCAGCGCATCGGCGAGCTGACCGGACCCGAAGCTGTCTACGCAGCCGGCGTCGGGCAGCACCAGATGTGGGCAGCCCAGTTCATCAAGTACGAGCGTCCTCACGCCTGGCTGAACTCGGGCGGTCTGGGCACCATGGGCTACGCAGTACCCGCGGCCATGGGAGCGAAAGTGGGCAACCCGGACCGCGTGGTGTGGGCGATCGACGGTGACGGTTGTTTCCAGATGACCAACCAGGAACTCGCGACCTGCGTCATCAACAACATCCCGATCAAGGTCGCGGTCATCAACAACTCGTCTCTGGGCATGGTGCGTCAGTGGCAGACCCTCTTCTACGAGGGCCGCTACTCGAACACTGACCTGAACACCGGCCACAACACCGTCCGCGTGCCTGACTTTGTGAAGCTCGCCGATGCCTACGGCTGCGCCGGGCTCCGCTGCGAGCGGGATGAGGATATCGACGCCACCATCCAGCAGGCGCTCGAGATCAACGACCGCCCCGTCGTCGTCGACTTTGTTGTCAGCCGTGACTCCATGGTCTGGCCCATGGTGCCCGCGGGTGTCAGCAACGACCTCATCCAGATCGCCCGTAACTTGACCCCGGACTGGGAGCAGGAGGACTAACAATGGCCCGTCATACCCTTTCCGTTCTGGTCGAGGACGTTCCCGGCGTCCTCACTCGCGTTGCCAGCCTTTTCGCGCGGCGCGCCTTCAATATCAACTCCCTGGCTGTCGGCCCCACGGAGGTGGCCGGGATGTCCCGGATCACCGTGGTGGTCGAAGCCGAGGGTGACCTGCTGGAGCAGGTCACCAAACAGCTGAACAAGCTCATCAACGTCATCAAGATTGTTGAGTTGGTTCCCGAATCTTCCGTGCAACGCGACCACATCCTGGTCAAGGTCCGTGCGGATGCCGCAACACGGCTGCAGGTAACCCAGGCAGCAGATCTGTTCCGTGCTTCAGTGGTTGACGTGTCCACCGACTCGTTGATCATCGAAGCCACCGGCACCGCCGAAAAGCTCTCCGCACTGCTCTCGGTGCTGGAGCCGTTCGGCATCCGCGAAATAGTGCAGTCCGGGACGCTGGCGATCAGCCGCGGCGCCAAGTCCATGAGCGACAGGGCGCTGAGAAGCGCCTAGCGGACGCGCCTCACCAGCTTTCAAGTACCCGAATCCCCGCTTGCCCACGATCGGTGGGCAGCAGAATCACATCACAGGAGAAATACAAGTGACCGAGTTGTTTTACGACGACGATGCAGACCTTTCGATCATCCAGGGCCGCACCGTGGCTGTTATCGGGTACGGCAGCCAGGGCCACGCTCACGCGCTGAGCCTCCGCGACTCCGGCGTCGACGTCCGCGTCGGTCTGAAGGAGGGCTCGAAGTCCCGCGCCAAGGCTGAAGCTGAGGGCCTGCGCGTTCTCAACGTCGCCGATGCCGTCGCAGAGGCCGACCTCATCATGGTGCTTACCCCGGACCAGGTTCAGCGCCACGTCTACGCAGACGACATTGCTCCCAATCTGCAGGCCGGCGATGCCCTCTTCTTCGGCCACGGATTCAACATCCGCTACGGCTACATCCAGCCTCCGGCCGACGTTGACGTCGCCCTCGTGGCGCCCAAGGGCCCCGGCCACATTGTGCGCCGTGAGTTTGAAGCCGGCCGCGGCGTCCCCGACCTGATTGCTGTGGAGCAGAACCCTTCGGGCAAGGCCCGTGAACTGGCGCTGTCCTACGCCAAGGCGATCGGCGGCACCCGTGCGGGCGTCATCGAGACCACTTTCACCGAAGAGACCGAAACGGACCTCTTTGGTGAGCAGGCTGTTCTGTGCGGTGGTGCATCCCAGCTCATCCAGTACGGTTTCGAGACGCTGACCGAGGCAGGTTACAAGCCTGAGGTCGCGTACTTCGAGGTACTGCACGAGCTGAAGCTCATCGTCGATCTGATGGTGGAGGGCGGCATTGCCAAGCAGCGCTGGAGCGTCTCCGACACTGCAGAGTACGGCGACTACGTCTCCGGTCCCCGCGTCATCGATCCGTCGGTGAAGGAGAACATGAAGGAGGTCCTCGCGGACATCCAGAACGGCGCCTTCGCCAAGCGGTTCATCGACGACCAGGACGCCGGTGCTCCTGAGTTCGCCAAGCTGCGCAAGCAGGGTGAGGATCACCCGATCGAGGCAACCGGCCGTGAGCTGCGCAAGCTCTTCTCCTGGATCAAGACCAACGACGACTACACCGAAGGTTCAGTCGCCCGCTGATCCATGCAGGATTGCAGGTGACGGCCGGACCGGCGGAGCTTTCCGCCGGTCCGGCCGTTCCTCTGTGTGGCGGTTGTCTCATCTGGCCTCGGGAACGGGTAATAAAGCGGGCCCGCCAGCGCTGCGACCTACACTTAACGAAACTCCCAGCACGACACTTCGAACATCTCTGCCCAACGCACTGCGAAGGATCTCCCGTGGAAAAACCAGTAGTTCTCCTTGCTGAAGAACTCTCGCCGGCAACCGTGGACGCCCTCGGACCGGATTTCGAAATCCGCCAGACCGACGGAGCCGACCGGACCAAGCTGCTCGCCGCCATCGCCGACGTGGACGCGATCCTCGTTCGTTCCGCCACCCAGGTGGACGCTGAGGCAATCGCTGCGGCTCCCAAACTGAAGGTCATCGCCCGTGCAGGCGTGGGGCTGGACAACGTTGACATCAAGGCAGCCACACAGGCCGGCGTGATGGTGGTCAACGCACCGACCTCCAACATCATTTCGGCAGCCGAACTCACCGTCGGCCACGTGCTGAGCCTCGCCCGGCACATCCCGCAGGCCAGCGCAGCCCTTAAGGGCGGGGAATGGAAGCGCTCGAAGTACTCGGGTATTGAGCTGTATGAGAAGAAGGTCGGCATCATCGGCCTCGGACGCATCGGTGCCCTCGTTGCAGCGCGGTTGCAGGGATTCGGTACCGAGATCCTCGCCTATGACCCCTACATCACCTCCGCCCGGGCGGCACAGTTGGGTGTCCAGCTTGTCACCCTGGACGAGCTCCTGGCTGAATCCGACTTCGTCACAATTCATATGCCGAAGACCCCGGAGACCGTCGGCATGCTCGGAGCCACTGCGTTCCAGAAGATGAAGAACACCGCCTATGTGGTCAATGTTGCCCGCGGGGGACTGGTGGACGAGGACGCGCTCTACACCGCACTCAAGGAAGGCCAAATCGCGGGCGCGGGCGTGGATGTGTTCGTCAAGGAGCCCAGCACCGACCTGCCGTTCTTCGAGATGGACAATGTGGTGGTGACGCCCCACCTCGGTGCGTCCACCGAGGAAGCCCAGGAGAAGGCGGGAATCTCCGTAGCGAAGTCGGTCCGTCTTGCGCTGGCCGGCGAGCTCGTGCCCGACGCCGTCAATGTCGCCGGCGGCGTCATTGCACCGGAGGTGCGTCCCGGCATCCCGCTGATCGAGAAGCTCGGCCGTATCTTCACCGCGCTGACCCACGATTCCCTTACCCAGATCGAGGTCGAGGTGGCAGGCGAGATCGCGTCACTTGATGTGAAGGCGCTCGAACTGGCGGCACTCAAGGGTGTATTCACCGACGTCGTGTCCGAACAGGTCTCCTATGTCAACGCGCCGGTCCTTGCTGAGCAGCGGGGAATCAACACCCGACTGGTGACATCAGAACAGTCCGACGAGTACCGCAACGTACTGACCATCCGCGGCGCACTCTCGGACGGGTCCCAGATCTCGGTCGCCGGCACCCTCACCGGACCGAAGCAGATCCAGAAACTCGTCGGTGTCAACGGCTATGACCTCGAAATCCCGATCAGCGAGCATCTCCTGGTGATCCTGTACCAGGACCGGCCGGGAGTTATCGGTACGCTCGGTCAGGTCCTCGGGGAACGCGGGATCAACATCGCCGGCATGCAGGTCGCCCGCAACAAGGAGGGTGGCCAGGCGCTGTCGCTTCTCACCGTGGACAGCTCCGTGCCCCAGGACGTGCTGGAAAGCCTCAAGGAAGCCATCGGTGCATCCGTCGCCCGCGAGGTGGACCTGCAGGACTAATCCCGCCCGACCGTTCACAAAGGCGGCGCCCGCACGAATTTCGTGCGGGCGCCGTCGTATTTTAAGCCGATGTCGTGCAAGCAGAGCTGATGCGGAGCCGGGTGCCGAAGATCAGGGCATGGGCGGCCACGCCAACGTCGCCTCCACCGCTTCGCGCGGGAGGGGGCCGAACTCGCGCGAGTCGATGGACTCCGCGCGGTTGTCACCCAGGACAAAAACGTGACCGTCGGGGACAGTAACCGGGCCGAAGTACGTGCCGTCGATCCTCGAATGGTCAACGAAAGGCTCCGGCACCGCCTTCCCGTCTATATAGAGCCGCGCGTCCTCGATGGCGACGGTCTGGCCGCCCACGGCCACCACCCGCTTCAGCACTGTGTCGGTCCCGGCTGGATTGTGGAATGCCACCAGGGAGCCCTGAACCGGGTCACCATGGCGATAGAGCAGAACGATGCTTCCCTCGCGGACGGTCGGTTCCATGCTCGACGACGAGACCCAGAGCGGCTCGATCACCCAGATCCGCAGTGCAAGGAGCAGGAACGCCGCGCCGATAAATACCGCAAGCGCGCGGTGCCCGAAGCCGTGCGCCGGCGGCTTGCGTGCCGAGATCACCACGTGGCTACCCATGCTGTTGCGCTCCCAGGCTCGGTTCATTCGTCTACCTTCGAATCGTGCCCCGGGCTGCTTGGGGAAACCCTGATGCCTCCAAGAAATTCATAACGCTCGTGCGGGATTCTTGCGACACCGGCGGGACTCCGTCGGCATCGGTCTTGGGAGGCATTATGGGAACCGCACACAATCCACCGGCGGAGCACTCGCCTGCACAGAAGCGGGCAGTGTTTCCATTCCGGCGCACACTGGCCGCGCTCACCTCACTGGTGATGCTCACGGGCATCGGCCTGCCTTTGGTCGCAGGTCCCGCGCAGGCGGCGCCGGTGGGCCAGGGATTCAAGGTAACGACCTCGGACCTGGCGTTCATTCTGCGCCAGATCAAAATCGCTGAAGCTCACGTCCGCAACACCACGTCCGAGACGGGCCCCTGCGGCGCCCTGCTTGGCACCGCACCGGATCAGGTGCCCGGCCCCCTGGTCTCCTACGGTCTGCGGACCGTGGACGGATCCTGCAACAACTTGCAGGAAGGACGCGATGATTTCGCGGGGTCGAACCGTCTCTTCCCCCGCCTCACTACACCGGAATACCTGGACGCTGACGACGGCGCCATCATCCGCCAGCCCGGTCCCACCACCTACAACGGCGTAGGTAACGTGGTTGACTCCGACCCGCGCGTGATCAGTAACCTCATTGTCGACCAGACCTCCGGCAACCCCGCGGCAATCTCGGCCGCGCAGTATCCCACCCGCACGCAGAGCGGCGCCGACAGCGTGGTGCCGTGCAAGGAAGACGGCACTCCCGCCGGTTGCGTGCCCGCCGGTGAAACCCTCTTCATCCCGAACATCACCACCGACGTCGGCCTTTCGCCTCCCTACAACGGACTGTTCACCATCTTCGGGCAATTCTTTGACCACGGCCTTGACCTTCTCAACAAGTCCGGCAGTTCGGTGTTCATCCCGCTGCAGGCTGATGACCCCCTGATCCCCGGACCGAACGGCAAGCTTGGCGATGCAGACGACCTTCCTCCCCGCCAGCGCTTCATGGTCCTCACCCGGGCCACCAACCAGCCCGGCGAGGACGGCAAACTCGGTACCGCCGACGACATCCGCGAAGCAACTAACCGCACCGGCCCACTGGTGGACCAGTCACAGACCTACAGTTCCGATCCCTCCCACCAGGTCTTCCTGAGGGAGTATGCCAACAACGCCGAGGGCCGGCCGGTCACCACCGGAGCACTGCTGTCATCGGCTGACGACGGCATGGGAACGTGGGCGCTGCTCAAGGCACAGGCGGCTGAGAAGCTGGGCCTGCAGCTCTCGGACATGGACGTGCACAGCGTGCCGATGATCGCCGTCGACCCTTATGGAAAGTTCCTTCCCGGACCTGCCCGGGGGCTCCCGCAGTACGTCACCCCGGACGGCATGGTCGAGGGCAACACCGCCGCTCCCGTACCGGTGCCGGCAAATGCACTCCGCGTCAACGAAGCGTTCCTCGACGACATCGCTCACCTGGCCGTTCCGGCGGCAGGCAAGACGGCCGACGCCGACACCGTGATCAACGCACCCGGTGCACCGACTCCCACCACCTATGACAACGAGATGCTCGATACCCACGCGGTCGCCGGTGACGGCCGCGTCAACGAGAACGTCGCGCTGACCATGGTTCACCAGGTGTTCCACTCGGAACACAATCGCCTGCTCGAGGACATCAAAGCCACGCTGACGGCTGACACCTCCGCCCGCGGCGTTGCTGCTCTGGCCGAGTGGAAGAGCACCGCAGGTGCCGACGGCTGGAATGGTGAGCGCCTCTTCCAGGCCGCCCGCTTCGTCAATGAAATGGAATACCAGCACCTTGCATTCGAGGAGTTCGCCCGCAAGGTGCAGCCGCTGATCGAGCCTTTCGCGAACTACCACGACGACGTCGACCCGGCCATCACCGCTGAATTCGCCCACGCCGTCTACCGCTTCGGCCACTCGATGCTTACCGACACGGTTTCCAGGAGCAATGCTGCCGGATCCACCAGTGATGTTCCGTTGCTGGACGTCTTCCTGAATCCGCCGGCCTATTACGACGGCGGCGGCGGCACCAGGCTGTCCCCGAAGGAAGCAGCCGGTTCGATTGCGATGGGCATGTCAGACCAGGTCGGCAACGAGCTCGATGAGTTCGTGACCGATACCTTGCGGAACAACCTGCTGGGATTGCCCCTGGACCTCGCTGCGATCAATATCGCCCGGGCCCGCGAGACCGGCATTCCGTCGCTGAATAACCTGCGCAGCCAGATCTACAACAAGACCAATGACGGACAGCTGAAGCCCTACACGAACTGGATCGACTTCGGTCTGAACATCAAGCACCCCGCATCGCTGGTCAACTTCGTCGCGGCCTACGGCCAGCACCCTACGATCACCGCTGCAACCACACTGCAGGGCAAGCGGGACGCGGCTACCCTTCTCGTCAATCCTCCGATCGACGCTGCTGAGGGAACGGTTCCCGCGGATGCCGCGGACTTCATGGGCGGCGTCGGAGCCTGGGCAGGCAAGGAAACCGGCCTCAACCAGATCGATCTCTGGGTGGGCGGTCTCGCCGAAAGGACCAACCTCTTCGGAGGCCTGCTCGGCTCGACCTTCAACTACGTCTTCGAGCAGCAGATGCTCGACCTTCAGAACGGTGACCGGTTCTACTACCTGGCACGCACGCCCGGCATGAACCTGCTGGGCCAGCTCGAAGGTAACTCCTTCGCGGAAATCATCATGCGCAATACAAGTGCCACGTCCCTCAAGGCGGACGTCTTCGGTACCTCCGACTGCAAGTTCGACCTGAACCGGCTGCAATTCAGCGGAACCACCGTTCTGGACGATCCGCTGTCGGAGTGCGATGAGGCGGCCCTGCTCATCCGGATGCCTGACGGCACCATCCGTTACCGCACCACCAATTCGGTGGATCCGGCCGGCATCAACGGCCAAAGCGTCTTCAACGGCACGCCCGGGAATGACCGTATCTGGGGCGGCGTCGACAACGACACTTTCCTCGGCAACGACGGCAACGACGTGATCGAGGGCAACGACGGCGGTGACACAGCGCTTGGAGGTGATGGTGACGACATCATCACTGACTCCGCCGGTGACGACGTCCTGAAGGGCGGTCCCGGTCACGACGCACTGGACGCCGGACCCGGGCTGGACCTGATCCTCGGCGGAGACGGCAGCGACTTCATCAACGGCGGGGCCAACACCAACGACTCCTTCGGCGGGGAGGGTAATGACTTCCTGATCGCAGGCGGCGGCAACGACCTGTCCCGCGGCGACGCCGGCGATGACTGGCTCCAGGGCGGCGACGGCGCCGACCTGCTGATGGGCGACAGTGGGGCACCGTTCTTCGATGACCCGAACACACCGGGCAACGACGTCCTCATGGGACAGAACGGTGACGATGACTACGACGCCGAGGGCGGAGACGACATCATGCTCGCCGACCCCGGAATCGAGCGGAACGCCGGTGCCGCCGGGTTCGACTGGTCGTCCCACCAGGTTGACTCGCTCCCCGCCGATGCGGACCTCACCCGCAACCTGCTGGGCGTCCCGCTCCCTGTGAACGTCCTCCGCGACCGCTACGCAGAGGTTGAGGGGCTCTCAGGCGCAGGCAAGAATGACGTCCTGCGCGGCGACAACGTGGTTCCCCGCCTGGTGGAGGGTGAAGGCACCTCGGGCAACAACTGGCTCGACGCCGAAGGCGTGAGCCGGATCAGCGGTCTTGCGGACCTCCTCCCGTCCGGCGCGACAGCGAACGGTGCTATCTGGGGAGAAGGCAACATCATCCTCGGAGGCGGCGGAAGCGACATCCTTGAAGGCCGCGCCGGCAACGACATCCTCGATGGTGACAAGGAGTTGCGCGTACGCCTGAGCGTGCGCACCAACCCTGCTGATCCGGCAACGGAAATCGGCAGCACCGACGGCATGGAGAAGCCTTACCTTCCGGGCAGCTCCCGGACGCTCCAGGCGGCTGTCTTCGCGGGCGAAGTGAATCCCGGAAACATCGTCATAGTTCGTGAAATCGTCGATGCCGGGAAGCCCGGCGACGCGGACTCGGCAGTTTTCTCCGACCTTGAGCAGAACTACACGGTGACTACAGTTCCTTCCGGAGCCAACCCCGGAGACCCGGGAAGCGTCACCACGGTGACCCATCTCGGCGACGATCCCGATGCCCTTCCGGCACTCGGCGTCGGTGACGGCGTTGACACCCTGCGGAACATCGAAAAGCTCCTGTTCGCCGACTCGCTGGCACCCGGAGTGCCCGAGATGTCCGGTGCTGTCGCCGGCGACCGGTCGGCAACCGTGACCTGGAATGCTCCGGTCGCTCCGACCACGGGCTACGAGGTTCGGACGGTGGACGCCAACGGTGCCCCCGTTGGAGCGCTCCGGCAGGTACCCGGCAACCAGACCGAGACTGTTGTCACCGGGCTGGTCAACGGCCAGTCGTACCGGTTCCAGGTGCGGGCATCCAACGAACTCGGCACCAGCGGCTTCTCCGCACTGTCGACGGCGGTTGTTCCGAACGTTGTACCGGCCGCGCCCACGAACGTGGCAGGTGTCGGTGGCGATGGCGTCGTCACTCTGTCCTGGACAGCCCCGGCGGCCAATGGCGGCACGGCGGTCACCGGATACAAGGTCCAAGTGCTGGCGGGAGATGCCCTGATCCAGACCGTGTCGTTGACGGGTTCGGCCACGACCACAGAGATTACCGGGCTGGCCAACGGCACCGCTTACACCTTCAGGGTGCTCGCGACCAATGCTCTGGGCGACGGTGCGCTGTCCCCAGCATCCGCGGCGGTCAGCCCACGATCCGTCCCGGGAGTTCCGGTACTCGGTGGCGTAACCGCTGCTAACGGATCTGCCACGGTTTCCTGGACCGCCCCCGTATCCGACGGCGGTTCTGCCATCACCGGTTATGCCGTGCAGGTTGTAGGACCGGACGGACAGCCTGTGGGAGCACTTCGGCCCGCGGGCGCGACCGCGACGAGTCTGCTCGTCACCGGCCTCACCAACGGGACGGAATACCGCTTCCAGGTACGCGCTGTGAACGCACTCGGAGCCGGAGCATTCACGGCCCTGTCACCTGCGGTCAGGCCCACCCAGCCCCAGCTGAAGGAGGACTTCAATGGTGACGGCATCGCGGATCTGGTGGCCCGTGACAGCGGTGGACGCCTGTGGATGTATCCCGGAAGCGGGACGGGCCGCCTACAGACCCGTTCCCTGATCGGGACCGGCTGGCAGGGAATGAGCAGCATCGTTGCTACTCCCGACTTCAGCGGAGACGGGCGTGCGGACATCCTCGCCTATGACTCTTCCGGACGGTTGTGGCTGTACCGCGGCAACGCGGCCGGTGCACTGCAGGCCGGAGTCCAGGTCGGCACCGGCTGGGGCGGTTTCACACTGACGGCACCGGGTGACTTCGACGGAGACGCCCGCTCCGACCTGATGGCGCGGGATTCCTCGGGCAGGCTGTGGCTCTATCCTGGAAACGGCACGGGCGGGTTCCAGACACGCCGCGCCGCCGGCACCGGATGGAATGGTTTCCAGATCGCCAGCACCGGGGACTTCAACTCGGACAACCGATCGGATCTCATCGCTACTGACAGCACCGGCAGGCTGTGGCTGTACCCCGGGAACGGCTCCGGTGGCTTCCTGGCCAGGTCGCAGTTCGGCAGTGGATGGACCGGCTACACCCTGGTCGGCATCGGAGACCAGACGAGTGACTCCCGCGCGGACCTCGTGGCACGGGATGCCGCGGGCAACCTGTGGGTCTATCCGGGCACAGGTACCGGGCGGGTCGGCACCCGTACCGCGATGGGCAGCGGCTGGGGTGCGTTCCTCATCTCCTGATTCGGGTCTTCCCCGA
>NZ_JAPSHV010000066.1 GCF_031179385.1 Arthrobacter sp.
CAGGGCGCCGAGAGTGCCGGCCTGGTCGGCGTATGGCTGGACCGTAGCGGGGTGCAGGAATCCGGCTTCATCGGCCGTCGAATCACCTCCCTCCGGGACGTTTTGCGAATCGTGCCGGACATCCGGTAAAGTCGTATCTCGGCGCGGACGGGGTTGACCTCCTGCGAAGCAGGAAAAACCGCCGGAAAGTGCCATTGGGGTATGGTGTAATTGGCAACACATTGGTTTCTGGTACCAACATTCTAGGTTCGAGTCCTGGTACCCCAGCGCTGTATAGCGGCACATTTTGAGCAGATCGCCACGCAGGAATTGCGAACCGCTCGATTTGGACCGCAGCAGCAGATGTGAAACAATCATCTAGCTCGTTTGGCGGGAAACCGGCAGACAAAACAGTACTGGCCCCATCGTATAGCGGCCTAGTACGCCGCCCTCTCACGGCGGTAACGCGGGTTCGAATCCCGCTGGGGTCACAAGAGTTCCGCCTCAACCATCATGGTTGGGGCGGAATTTTCGTTTAAACGGCAGCTGCGCCCTCAAATCCCGACGACGACCAGCAGAACTGGCATGATGGGACCATGACTGCCTCGCTGCCGGATGCTGACGTTGCGGGGCTTGCCGAATTGCTCGGCCGGGTGCGTGAAATCCTTAACCGCCTCAGCTTTCCGCTGGAGTCTGCTGGGGCACCCGATGCCCGACTGGAAGCCCGAGCCGCGGCAGCACAGCTCGACGACTACATTCTTCCGCGCATCAAGAGCCTCGATGCGCCGCTTCTGGCAGTTGTCGGCGGGTCCACGGGCGCAGGCAAGTCAACCCTCGTGAACGCACTGGTGGGCCACCCTGTTACCCGGTCGGGCGCCATCCGCCCCACCACCCGCCAACCGATCCTGCTGCATCACCCCGCGGAGGGACACTGGTTCGCCGGCGACCGTGTGCTGCCTTCACTGAGCCGGCAGCGCGCCGTCGTCGTTGACCCGGACGGGGGAGCGGTGCCCGCTTCCCAGATTGCCTCGGTGCAGGACTCCGGCTCTGCAGCTCAGCTACTGCTGCAGCCGGACCCCACCATTCCCCTGGGCCTTGCGCTGCTGGACGCTCCGGATATCGACTCGATTGCTGATGAGAACCGTCGCCTGGCATCCCAACTGCTCGCGGCCGCTGACCTGTGGCTGTTCGTCACCACTGCCAACCGCTATGCCGACGCTGTGCCCTGGCATCTGCTCAGGGAAGCGGCCCAGCGCGACATTCTGCTCGCCGTCGTTCTCGACCGGGTACCGCACGGTGTGGAGGAGGAGGTCCGGGCTGACCTGCACACGCTGCTCGCGGCCGAAGAGTTGGGCCATGCACCGATCTTCGTGATTCCCGAGGAGAAGCTCAATCCTCTAGGCATGTTGCCGCCGGAGAGCGTCGACCCGTTGCGGCGCTGGCTTCGCGCTATCTCGGTCGATGCTGAGGGCCGCCGGGAGATTGCCCGCCGTACGCTGGAGGGCGCCCTGCGCGCGCTGGGTCATCGGGTGGAGAAGGTGGCAGACGCACAGGACCGCCAGGTCGAAACGGCAGGACGGCTCGAGGAAGTTGCGCGCGAGTCCTACCGGACCGCGCTTGATGCCGTACTCGAATCCACCAAGGACGGCACGCTGCTACGCGGTGAGGTGCTTGCCCGCTGGCAGGACTTCGTTGGCACTGGTGAGTTCATGCGCGGTCTCGAATCAACTGTCGGGCGGATCCGCGACCGCATCGGCGGTTTCCTCACGGGCAAGCCTCCACGAGCTGTCACCGTCGAGACCGCAATCGAAAGCGGGCTTCAGACCGTGATCGTGGAGGAAGCCGCTAAAGCAGCCGATCGCACCGAGCGGCAGTGGCGGGCGGAATCTGCCGGGCGGACGCTGCTGGAGTCCGGAAACCCCGCCATGCCACCCGATTTCAACGAGCTTGTTGTGCGAGAAATCCGGGCCTGGCAAAAGGACCTGCTGGACCTGGTCCGTTCGGAGGGCGCGGACAAACGCTTTGCTGCCAGAATGCTCTCGTTCGGAGTCAATGGGGTAGCCGTGGCTCTCATGATCGTGGTGTTTGCTTCGACAGCCGGTCTCACCGGTGGTGAGGTGCTCATCGCGGGCGGTTCAGCTGTGATCGGGCAAAAATTGCTCGAAGCGGTTTTCGGTGAGGAGGCAGTCCGCCGGCTGACCCGGACAGCGCGACTGCAGCTGCAGGAGAGGTGCGAGAAATTGCTCGACGCGGAACGTGAGCGTTTCACTGACAAGCTTGCGATCCTCGAGGGCGAACCAGCGTCAGAGGACCTCCGCGAGCTGGCCGCCAGCCTCACCGAGCGGCGGTCCGTGGCCGAGGACCTGCGAAATGATGGCCCGACGCCGGAGGGCGGGCAGTGAGCCGTCACCGCGGCGAGGCATCGTCCTCCCGACTACAGATCCGCCTTGAATCGCTCAACACTGCCCGCGAACTCGCTGAGGGACGCGTCGATGAACACCAACTGGGTGCGGTCTACGGGGTGCTGGACCGGGCTAGCTCGCGTCGGTCGCTCTCGTCGGCGCACACGGTCGTCGGTATCTTCGGTCCTACGGGTAGCGGGAAGTCGTCGCTCCTCAACGCACTGACGGGCACCGACCTTGCGCGTGTAGCCGCCCGTCGCCCAACCACTGCTGAACCGCTCGCTGTGATCTGGGACGAAGACGGAAGCTCAGACCTGCTCGACTGGCTGCAGGTTTCGAACCGCCATGTGATGCCTGACGGTGCGCCATTACTGCCGGTTCCCGGTAATGGCAGCCGGCGAGCCAAGAGGGATGACGGCGATGAGGGCGGGCTGATTCTGCTGGACCTGCCCGATTTCGATTCAACGGCGCTGGGTCACCGTGTCATCGTGGAACGCCTTGCGGGGCAGGTGGACGTGCTGCTGTGGGTCACTGATCCGCAGAAGTACGCTGATGCTTCGCTGCATCGTGAGTTCCTCGAGCCCCTGGCAACGCATGAGGCCGTCATCCTGGTAGCGCTCAACCAGTCGGACCGGCTCTCTGAGAACGATCTCGCCCAGGTGACCCGGTCGCTGAAGCAGATCCTTGCCGGGGAAGGACATGGATCTGCTGTTGTACATGCTGTCTCTGCGGTGAACGGTACGGGCCTGAGGTCGCTGGCGGAGGAAGTCCGTGCGATCGTGCGGCGGAAGGAAGCGGCCACCGGGCGGCTGTCGGCCGACGTGGATGTAGCGGTTGACTCGTTGAGGGAGTTCACGGGTCCTGAGCTTCCACCGCCGTCGAAAGCGGCACGTACCGCTCTTGCTGACCGACTCGCCGACGCGACAGGCGCCGACGCGGTCATTGACGCCGTCGTGCGCTCCTACCGCCGGGATGCCCACGCAGTCACGGGATGGCCGGTGACTCGGTGGCTCGGGAACCTGCGCGCGGATCCTCTACGGCGCCTGAATCTCAGGCGCGGCGACGTACAGGAGTTCGTCGGACGCACCTCCCTGCCGGAGCCGGGCCCTGCGCAGCGGGCGTCCGTTGACCGGGCACTGCGGACGTTCGGGGAGGAACTCTCAGCCGGGGCAGTCGAGCCTTGGCGGACGGCCATCCGCGATGCCGCCAGGAGCCCTGAACCTGAACTGCTCGAGCGTCTCGACGAGGCGGTTGCGCGCACGGACTTCTCCTCCGGCTCACGGGCGTGGTGGTGGCCGGTCGCAGGGGTTTTGCAGTGGTTGTTCCTTGCGGCCATGGTGGTCGGCATCGGATGGTTGGCGGTCCTGGCCGGACTCGGATTCCTTCAGTTCCCGGTTCCTGAATCACCACGGGTGGAGGGAATTCCGGTCCCCACGCTGCTGGCGGTCGGGGGAGTGGTGGCGGGAATCGCCGTCGGTATTCTGTGTGCCGCCCTGGCCCGGTTGGGGGCACGCAGACGCGGCAAGCGAGTACGACGACGGCTGGTCGCCTCCATCACGGAGACGGCGGAAGCGGTTGCGGTCGGCCCCGCTGCCGCCGAAATCGAGCGCTACAACAGCTTCGTGCAGGCCGTGGGTAGGGCGGCTGCCCGTCGGTGATCGTGCGCTCCAGAATGCTTGATGATCAGGTGCTGGACGACTAGGTGCTCGACGATCAGGCGCGGAGGGCACCAAGCACCTTTTGCATCGTGCGAAGGTTCCGTGTGGTCGTTGCGCTCTTGAAGCGGGCCTTGTTACTGAAAGCGTTCAGCGGACTTTCGAGCGTGCCGCCCTTCGGTGCCTGCCACGCGACTGCGATGGTTCCCAGCGAGTGCACCGGTTCGTCGATCGATCGGGCGAAGTCAACGAATTCGGCCAGGACCTCCGGGTCGGAGAACAGCGTGAGGTAGGTGTGAAGACCGGGATCATCGGCGGGGAAGGGACACTCCGCGACGATGCTTTCGACGGTCTCCGCCGGCAGCACAACCACCCACGCAACATATCCGAAACGTTGCCGCAGGGCATGCTCGCTCTGTGACTTCAGATCGAGCTGCGAGAGGTCGCTGCTGCAGACCACATTGCCGGAGGCCAGGAGGGTCTTCACGTCCGAGACCGGAAGTGTCTCCAGAGTCTCCCGGAGGTCGGCGGACTTGATGGTGATACCGCCGACGTTCACACCGCGAAGGAACACTGCGTACCTGGTCATGGCCACAGCGTAACGCCGTGCCTGCGCAAAAGATCCGCTATTCCGCGGACTTGCCGATAGCGCTGGTGAGCTGGGCTGCCGCGCTCACCACGACCTCGGCATGGATCCGCCCGGGCTGGCGCGTAAGCCGCTCGATCGGTCCGGAGATCGAGACTGCGGCAATGACACGGCCGGACGGACCACGGACCGGGGCCGACACGGAGGCTACCCCCGCCTCACGCTCGCCAAGACTCTGCGCCCAGCCCCGCCGTCGTACTCCGGCAAGCACCGTGGGCGTGAAGCGGGCGTTCTGGAGTCCCTTGAGCAACCGGTCGTGGTCCTCCCAGGCGAGGAGGCACTGTGCTGCCGATCCTGCCCTCATGGACAGCTGGGTGCCGACCGGAATGGTGTCGCGAAGGCCGATAGGGCGCTCTGCGGACGCCACGCAGACACGGGCGTCCCCCTGGCGCCGGAAGAGCTGAGCGCTTTCCCCGGTGGCGTCGCGGAGCTGCAGCAGGACGGGACCGGCTGAAGCAATGAGGCGATCCTCGCCGGCGGCTGATGCCAACTCCACGAGGCGGCTGCCCAGAACGAAGCGTCCCTGAATGTCCCTGCTGACCAGACGGTGGTGAACAAGCGCGAGGGCGAGGCGGTGCACCGTGGGGCGGGCGAGACCGGTCGAGGTCACGAGCTGCGCGAGAGTAGTGGGCCCGGCTTCCAGGGCATCGAGCACAAGAGCCGCTTTATCAATGACGCCGACGCCACTAGAATTGTCCATAACCTGATATTGCCGTCTCAATATCTGAGACGCAAGTCGCTGGACTGGCGCCGGGCATCGCGCTCCTGCTTCAGTTGTTGGAAGATCTGATCGAAGGCACGCGGAGGAACCGGCCATGGGCAAGACGCTCGCAGAAAAAGTCTGGGAATCGCACATCGTGCGCAAGGGCGAGGTCGTCAACGGACAGGCTGAACCCGACCTGCTCTACATTGACCTGCACCTCGTGCATGAGGTCACCTCACCGCAGGCATTCGAGGGCCTCCGTCTTGCAGGCAGGAAGCTCCGCCGGCCCGACCTGACGATCGCCACCGAGGATCACAACACTCCGACGATCGACATCGATCGTCCCATTGCAGACCCAACCAGCCGTACGCAAATCGAGACGCTGAGGGCAAACTGCAAGGAGTTCGGCGTAAGGCTGCACTCGCTGGGTGACGCACAGCAGGGGATCGTGCACATCATCGGTCCGCAGTTGGGCCTTACACAGCCCGGCCTCACCGTAGTGTGTGGAGACTCGCATACCTCCACACACGGTGCTTTTGGAGCGCTGGCCATGGGCATCGGAACCTCCGAGGTCGAACACGTCATGGCTACCCAGACACTCTCCCTGACGCCCTTCAAGACCATGGCAATCAACGTCGAAGGAACGCTCAAGCCCGGCGTGACATCGAAGGACATCATCCTTGCCGTCATCGCCAAGATCGGCACCGGCGGCGGTCAGGGTTACGTCCTTGAGTACCGCGGTTCCGCCATCCGTGCACTCTCCATGGACGCGCGCATGACCATCTGCAACATGTCGATCGAAGCCGGCGCACGCGCCGGAATGGTCGCCCCTGATGAAACCACCTTCGAGTACCTCAAGGGGCGCGCGCACGCACCGCAGGGCGAGGACTGGGATGCCGCCGTCGAGAACTGGCGCACCCTGCGTACCGACGACGACGCGACCTTTGACGCTGAGGTCTTCCTGGACGCGGACGAACTCGAACCCTTCGTTACCTGGGGGACCAACCCCGGCCAGGGCGTCTCGCTGAGCCAGGCTGTTCCTTCGCCGGAGGACTTCGCCGACGAGAACGAGAAGGCGGCCTGTCAGCGCGCCCTCGAGTACATGGCACTGGACGCCGGTACACCCATGAAGGACATCCGTGTAGACACTGTGTTCCTGGGGTCGTGCACCAACAGTCGGGTCGAGGACCTGCGGCTGGCCGCGGATATCATCCGAGGGCGCCAGAAGGACCCGAACATCCGCATGATGGTCGTGCCCGGCTCCGCCCGTGTCCGCCTGGAAGCCGAAGCCGAAGGACTGGACAAGGTGTTCAAGGACTTCGGCGCCGAATGGCGTTTCGCCGGCTGCTCGATGTGCCTGGGTATGAACCCGGATCAGCTCGCCCCGGGCGAACGGTGCGCTTCGACGTCGAACCGGAACTTCGAAGGCCGGCAGGGCAAGGGCGGGCGTACCCACCTGGTTTCACCCGTCGTGGCCGCCGCGACTGCGGTACGCGGAACGCTGAGCTCACCGTCAGACCTGGACCCCGTACCGCCCGCCGTACGCGAGACGTCCACCAGCCACGCGGCCTAGCCTGAGCAAGGCAATCTTCGAAGGAGCACCATGGAAAAGATCACCACGCACACAGGCATCGGCGTTCCGTTGCGCCAGAGCAACGTGGACACTGACCAGATCATCCCCGCCGTCTACCTGAAGCGCATCACCCGTACCGGCTTCGAAGACGCGCTCTTCGCCGCATGGCGCAAGGACGAGACCTTCATCCTGAACAGGGAACCGTTCAACCGCGGTTCGGTGCTGGTGGCCGGGCCGGACTTCGGCACCGGCTCGTCCCGGGAACATGCCGTGTGGGCCTTGAAGGACTTCGGGTTCCGGGCAGTCATCTCCTCCCGCTTCGCCGACATCTTCCGCGGCAATTCCGGTAAGCAGGGGCTGGTGGCAGCCCAGGTAGCCCAGGATGACATCGAGCTGATCTGGAAGGAACTCGAGAACCACCCCGGCACGGAGGTCACCGTCGACCTTGAGTCTCGGCTGGTCACCTGCGGGTCCATCATCGCGCCGTTCCAGATCGACGACTACACGCGCTGGCGTCTTCTTGAAGGACTCGACGACATCGGCCTGACCCTTCGCCATGAGGAGACAATCACGGCGTATGAGGCGCAGCGGCCAAGCTACAAACCAACCACGTTGCCCGCCCGAACCTAGAGCCTCCGGGCAGGTGCAACAAGAATCACGTTTCCTGCCGGAATTTAGTGCTGCACCCGACTGTTTGCACTTCACGACGGGACCGGTCCGATCCCGACACAGCCTCGCCCCGAAGCTAACGGTATTTCAGTCTGGTAACAGTAGCTCCTATGCTTAGCAGGGGTCTTATCTGCTGTTGGGGCTTACACGTTGAAGGAAATAGGTGTTCATGGGTAGCGTTCTGACCATCCGTGGTGGTGTCCCTCTTGCAGGAAAGGTGACCGTCCGCGGTGCCAAGAATCTGGTGCCGAAAGCCATGGTCGCGGCCCTGCTGGGAAGTGCGCCGTCTGTGCTGCGGAACGTCCCGGAAATCAAGGACGTCGACGTCGTCACGAGCCTGCTGAAGCTGCACGGCGTCGAGGTGAGCAAGGATCCGGTGACGGGCGACCTCACCATGGACCCCGCGAACGCCAAGATGGCGGCGTCGAAGGACATCGACGCCCATGCGGGAGACTCACGGATCCCCATCCTGTTCTGCGGTCCCCTGATGCACAGCATCGGCGAGGCCTTCATTCCCGACCTGGGCGGCTGCAAGATCGGCGATCGTCCCATCGATTACCACCTGCAGGTTCTCCGCAACTTCGGCGCTGTTGTCGACAAGCGGCCCGGCGGCATTTCCATCTCTGCTCCAAAGGGTCTCCACGGCGCCAAACTTGAGCTTCCGTACCCGAGCGTCGGCGCCACAGAGCAGGTGCTGCTGACCGCCACCCGTGCCGAGGGCATCACCGAACTGAGCGGTGCCGCCGTCGAACCGGAAATCATGGACCTCATTGCCGTCCTCCAGAAAATGGGCGCCATCATCACCGTCCAGACGGATCGCACTATCCGCATTGAGGGCGTCAAGGAACTTGGCGGCTTCAACCACAAGGCAATCTCCGACCGCAACGAAACGGCATCGTGGGCGTCGGCGGCGTTGGTCACCCGCGGTGACATCTATGTCGAGGGTGCCCGCCAGCTTGACCTCACAGCGTTCCTGAACACGTACCGCAAGATCGGCGGAGCGTTCGACGTGAACGACGACGGCATCCGTTTCTACCACCCGGGCGGCAAGCTCTCACCGTTGGTGCTGGAGACCGACGTCCACCCCGGCTTCATGACCGACTGGCAGCAGCCCCTGGTGGTTGCGCTCACCCAGGCCGAGGGCGTGTCGATCGTGCACGAGACCGTGTATGAGAACCGGTTCGGTTTCACCGATGCGCTGGTGCGCATGGGCGCGAATATCCAGGTGCACCGCGAATGTCTCGGCAGTGTTCCCTGCCGTTTCGGCCAGCGCAACTTCCTGCACTCGGCGGTCATCTCCGGGCCTGTTCAGCTGCACGGCACCGACATCGACGTTCCTGATCTGCGCGGCGGCTTCAGTCACCTCATTGCGGCTCTTGCGGCGGTGGGCACCTCCCGCGTGACCGGCATCGAGTTGATCAACCGTGGCTACGAGCGCTTCCAGGACAAGCTCGAGGCGCTGGGAGCGGACTTCGACGTCGCCGAATCCTCGGATTCAGGAATCGGCCGCTAACCGCGGTCGCACGCCGGCATGACCGAACCAGCATCGTCCCGCGCAACGTTCGCGGTTCTCGCCACCATCCTGCGGCCCCTCATGAATGCCATGATGGCCAAGGAGTGGAAGGGCGCTGAGAACCTTCCCCGCGATACCGGTTTCATCGTGTGCCCCAACCACGTCACGGAAATCGACCCGATCGTGATTGGACACTTCCTCTACAACAACAAGGTCCTGCCGCACTTCCTTGCGAAGGCGTCCCTGTTCAGGATCCCGGTGGTGGGTGCGGTTCTGCGAACCACCCTGCAGGTGCCGGTGGAACGCACGACGGCGGGAGCGAACCACTCACTGGAGGTCGCCAGGGAAGCCATTGAGGGTGGCGGGGGAATCATTATCTACCCCGAAGGCACCCTGACCAGGGATCCGGACATGTGGCCCATGAAAGGCCGCACCGGGGCAGCACGCCTGGCCCTGCAAACCGGTGCACCGGTGGTGCCCATTGCGCACTGGGGCGCCCAGGAGGTCTTCCCCCGGTATGCGAAGCGGTTGTACCTGTTCCCGCGCAAGACTTCACGTGTACTCGTCGGGAAGCCCGTCGACCTGTCGGATCTCCAGGGCGGTCCCGTCACCCGCACCACACTGGAGGCGGCAACCAACCGCATCATGGACGCGCTGACCGGGCTTGTCGCGGAGCTGCGCGGTGAGACGCCGCCGGCAGAGCGCTGGGATCCGGCGGCACGGAACCAGAAGACCACGGGCAGGAACTTCGGGTCCTCCACGGGTGAGGTTCAGTGACGCGTCGGCCTCCCGCCGCCGTCGCCGTCCTTGGGTCAGGCAGTTGGGGGACGACCTTCGCGAAGGTGCTCGCGGACGCAGGGGAACGCCACGGTACCCAGGTCCGCCTGTGGGCACGACGCGAGGAAATTGCCCGCGAGATCAACACCAGCCATACGAATAGCCGATATCTCGGCGACACAGTGCTGCCGGATAACATTCGATGCTCCATCGACGTCGCGGACGTCCTCGACGGGGTTGAGCTGGTCGTCATCGCCGTTCCCGCCCAGTCCCTGCGGTCCCAGCTGTCGGCCTGGAAGCCGCTGATTTCGCCCGACGCCGTGGTCGTCTCCCTCATGAAGGGACTTGAGGTCGGAACCGACGCCCGCATGAGCCAGGTGCTCGCCGAGGAACTCGGCCTGCCTCAGGACCGCATCGCGGTTGTTTCCGGTCCGAACCTCGCGATGGAGATAGCGCGTTGTGAGCCCACCGCGTCGGTGGTGGCATGCCCGGATGCCGAGGTGGCAACCTGGATCGCCGCTACGTGTACGGCAACGTACTTCCGCCCTTACACCAATACCGATGTGGTGGGTGTGGAGATCGGCGGCATCGTGAAGAACGTGATTGCTCTCGCTGTGGGTATCTGCGAGGGAAAGCAGATGGGTGACAACACCAAGGCATCCGTCATCACGCGCGGGCTGACTGAGACCACTCGTCTTGCTGTTGCGCTGGGCGGTGAACCGGAAACGATGTCGGGCCTTGCCGGTATGGGGGACCTCATTGCCACGTGTTCCTCGTCGCTCTCGCGCAACCACACAGCGGGCAGGCTGCTTGGACAGGGGCTCACGCTCGATGAGGTGACGGCGCACATGAACCAGACGGCCGAGGGCATCAAGTCAGCCCAGGCGGTGCTTGACCTGGCGCGCCAACTCGATGTCTACATGCCGATTACGGATAGTGTTGTTGCCGTACTTCAGGGAAACCTGTCCGTACATGACCTCGGCCCGCGACTGCTGGCCCGCGAACTGAAATCCGAAGGCTAACTGTGACCTCATCTTCGAAGCCCCGTGTTCTCGTGCTTTTCGGCGGGCGTTCGAGTGAACATGCCGTCAGCTGCGTAACTGCCGCCGGTGTGCTGGACGCAATCGACCGCAACAAGTACGACGTCGTTCCGGTCGGCATAGCGAAGAACGGCCAGTGGTCTCTGGTCTCGTCCGACCCGGCCCAGTGGTCGCTGCGGTCGACGGTGCTCCCCGAAGTGCCTGTGTCGCCCGAGTCGGTGGTGCTTGCAACTGCGTCCGACGGCGGAGCTGCGCAGGAACTCGTTGTCACGGCATCGGAGCAGATGCCGCGCAGCCTCGGAGCAGTCGACGTGGTGCTGCCGCTCCTGCATGGGCCCTTCGGTGAGGACGGCACCCTGCAGGGCATGCTTGAAATGGCGGACGTGCGTTACGTCGGAGCCGGCGTTCTGGCGTCCGCCGTCGGGATGGACAAGCACTACATGAAAGTGGTGTTCGCTTCCGCCGGGCTCTCGGTCGGGCCCTACGAAGTGTTCACCGACCGCGACTGGACACGCAACCGCTCCGCATGCCTTGAGCGCGCCTCACAACTCGGCTTCCCCGTCTTCGTCAAGCCTGCCCGTGCGGGATCCTCCATGGGTATCTCGCGTGCCACCACACCGGAGGAACTGGAGGACGCCGTCGAGACGGCACGCGCGTTCGACCCGAAGGTGATCGTTGAGGCAGGAATCGTCGGACGCGAAATCGAAGTTGCAGTCCTGCAGGGCCGCGGAATGGATGAGCCGAGGACCAGCCTGCCCGGTGAGATCGCTGTACAGCCCGGCGAACATGAGTGGTACGACTTCGAGGCCAAGTACGTTGATGGTTCCGCAGCTGAGCTGAGCTGCCCGGCCGACCTCCCGCCGAACGTGACGGACCGTGTCCGCGAACTCGCCGCCCGCGCCTTCGACGCCCTTGGCACGGAAGGGCTTTCACGCGTCGATTTCTTCTATACGCCCGCCGGTGAACTCATTATCAACGAAATCAACACGATGCCGGGATTCACGCCCATCAGCATGTACCCCCAGATGTGGGCCAAATCCGGGCTCACCTACACGGAGCTGATCGATGAGCTGATTGAGTTGGCGCTCGAACGCAGGACAGGCCTGCGCTAGAAGCGGCAGGAACCGGCTGATGAACGAGCCGAAACGGCCTACCCTCCGGGACATCGCCCTTGCGGCGGGCCTCTCGAAAGCCGCCACGTCCTATGCCTTGCGCGGACTGCGGGGATCAGAAAAGACGGTTGCCCGGGTACAGGCAATAGCTCGCGAGATGGGTTGGACTGCGGACCCTGTTGCCCGGGCCCTCGCCGGCGGACGAAGCAGCAATGTCGCAATCATTGGTCCATTGGGGGATCTTTGGCGGCAGGGCCTGGCGGTCATGCTGTCCGAGGCCTTACACAACCGCGGCATGTTCTCTGCGATTGCGAACGTGGACACTTCTCCCGAACGCGAGCAGAAAGCACTGCGTACGCTTGCCATGCGTAGGGTGGACGCCGCGATAGTGCTTCCTGTCGATCCTTCTGCCGGATACTGGGCGGACGTTCCGGAACGTATCCGGCTGGTGTCGGTGGGGGACGCGCTGCTCCACCGTCCGGTTGCCCGGACCGTCCTGTTCGATAACGAGTTCGGGATCGGCGCCGCCCTGCGTCACCTCGAGGGGCTGGGGCATCGGTCGGTGGGTCTGCTCGCCCCGTCGCTGCCGTCCACGCCGGGACGTCCTGCGCAGCTCCTGGTCGAAAGGCTGGGCGCGGAGATGGGCTTGAGCGTCGCGGTCGCGGCATCGACGTCGTCGGTGTCGGGAGCCGCGCAAGCTGCCACCGTTCTCCTCACAGGTTCACCGCGCCCGACGGCGCTGCTGTGCCTGAGCGATTCCCTGGCCTTCGGCGCCTACCGGGCGGCCCAATCTCTTGCCCTGTCCATTCCCGGGGACATCTCCATACTCGGCTTCGATGACAGCGAGTTGGCCCCGCTGGTGAGCCCTGCGCTCACCACCTTCGGCTGGGATGAGTCATCGATCGTGGCAGCGGCAATCGAAGCGGTGATGAACGACGACAGCCCTGCGTCGGTCTCATTCCGACCCGAGTTCCTGGTGCGCGGATCCACCGGGCCTGTTCAAGGCGCCTGACGAAAGACCCACTTCATTCCGCCCGGATGACTTTCGCGGTCGGAACCTTCTCTCGAATCATCTGGATGGCCCGACTGCCTTGGCTGAACCATGTGGCGCTCAGGTCGATGGACAGTCCCGTAGATGAGGTCAAGGTGATCAGACCGGGCTCCAACTCCTCCAGGACCTCAACGTCATTCCAGAGGATCGAGCAGTACACACCATCGCTGAAGCTCACCCCGGCGTCACCGACTACCAGTTGCGCGCGGGCAGGAACTCCGGTGACCGCTCCGCGCAGGCCTCGTCGAAACCGTTCACCCCTGATGGCAGGATAGTGGCGAGCATGCTCAGCAACGAGGCTTTCATCGACCGGGAAACAGCCTTCCGGCATGCCGACCACGAGGGTCTCCTCAAGCAGTGTCAGAACACGCTTGCACGTCTCCGGCGCGACTCGATGGACCAGTTCCATCTTCTCGATTGCAGTCAGCGCAGGGTAGTTCATCAGGTGGTTGCGGGCTGCGGCAATTGCCTCATCCATGGCGTTGCCGGGGTCATCGAGATACTCCTGCAGTTCGCGAACACTGTCTTCGATGTCGAGAGTCGAAGGACCCCGTTCACTCATGGATCGGAGGATTCGGAGAAGGCCGGCCAACACATCGTCGACATGGTGAGCCGGCGGATCCGTCAGCACGCACAGGATGCCCCTGCCATCGATATCCAGGACAGGCTCAATGTCAACCTCGTAGATCCAGCCCCTTGAATGCCGCAGTTCATGAATCACCGTTCGACGGATGAGGGAGGAGAGAAGGAAAACCCCTTCGGTTTCTACATCCGACAGGACAGGCAGCTCGAAGGACAAGCTAAGTTGCGGTCCGTCCTGCTCAAACCACATCGGGTAAGGCAGGTCCACACGAGGTGCTGGGGCCGGGGTACGGGGTTCTCCTGATGGCAGCAGGAGACGTAAGTCCTGCGGCGGCGGGCCGCTCAGGACGAGCACGGCGTTCTGTTGCGTGAAATAGGTGCGGATATGGTTGCGAACTGCTTCCTCGTCAATTAACCGCAGCCCATGGGGCGCGACGTCCGTAAGGCCCAGCGATCGCACACCGAATCTCCGGCGCAGATGCCGGGAAACTGCCGAGTTCACGACCGAGCCGCCTTCCGCTTCCAGTACCTTCTTCTCCACGGGGAGCCGTTCGAAAGACGGCGAGCTGATCGCGGCGCACAGGGCAGACAGGAAAGCGACCACGGTCTCCGGTCTCCCGGACGTGCTGAAGGTTGTCATGGAGGGTTCGACCATGGCGTTTGTGGCGTCACGACCGTCGGACGCCTGTGCCATGATGAGGTGCTCCGCCAGATGGGTGATGCCGGCGGTCATGAAAGTCTCATCCCGGACACCTGCCCGGAAGATCAGTTCTGCCGCCAGCGGCCCCGGCAGGTCAAGCCAAAACACCGGGACGCCATCGACCACGTCTGTATTGAGCGTCATAGCGAACGCAGGCCTAAAGGGCGTGGAGACGCCAGCCGACCGAGTGGGTGTCGCCCGGCTCCAACACGATCAGATCTGTCCCGGAGTTGAAAGCGTCCGGAGGACAGGTCATGGGTTCGGCGGCAAGACCGAGTCGGGACACGGAAGGGTCAGGCTTGTCCGCCGTATGGATCTGCACCCAGGCACACGACTCGTCGAAGGTGATGGCCGCCCCGCGGCCGTCCGCGGCCAGCACTGAGACGGTGGCAGCACCGTCGTCGTAATTGATGTCCGTGTAGGCGTGGTCAACGAAGGTGTCGCCGATGACACGCGGCTCGCGGAAATCAAAGTGCGACGACGTGACGCCGGTGAGTTCCGTTGGGATCAGTCGGTCCTCGGTGACCTGGAGAACCGAGGACGCGGGAACCTGCAGGGTCCAGTCGTCCACGAGCCCGACGCCGGCAACCAGGTAAGGGTGCGCGGACGCACCGTACGGTGCGGCCTGGCCGCCTGTGTTGAGAGCGGAGATGGTTGTGGTGAGGCCGTCGTCGTCGAGGGTGTAGAGAACCTCGACTTCCAGCCGGAATGGGTAGCCCTTCTGCGGGATAACCGAAGCCGTCAGCCGCACGGAAGCCGTCGACTGATCCGCCAGGGTCCAGTCAACCCAGCCGAGCAGGCCGTGGATCGCGTGGGACCGCTGCGGCTCCGTCAGTGCCAGTTGGTGCGATTGGCCGTTGAACGAATACTTTCCGTCGACCACGCGGTTGGGCCAGGGCACCAGCACGGCGCCGCGAAAGGAGGGCCGAATCTCTTCAGCATCGTAGGGAACCACGAGGTCCCGGTCGTCGTGGCGGAGGTACCGCAGGGTGGCTCCGATGCTGGCAATCGAGGCTGTGTAGGCGCCGTGCTCGAGGGTGTACTGGGTACCGGACAGTGGCGTGGAATCTGTGGTTTTCATCGAGCCCAAGTGTAGAACGTCACAACGACGGCGGTGTCAGCCTTCCTCCGGCAACTCCACCGTGTCGTTCAGGCTCAGGCACTGCTCCGTCTGCTCAACCCGCGAGGCGGCACCGCCTAGATCGACGAGAACCGTGCTCGACGCCACCTGATTGGGATCGAAGAGAACCTCGACGGCGGGATTGCGGCCGTAGGTCCTGGCCGTCCAGACATCGGTTTCTGTGGACTCCTGGATAATCCAGTCGACGTCGTTCACCGAGGCACAGGCGTCCGTGGTGGGCCCCGGAACCTCTATTCCGCACCGAAGGACAACCTGCGAAGGGTCGCCCCAGGCGGCTGTGCCCTGACTGTTGGTTTCCCTCA
>NZ_JAPSHV010000177.1 GCF_031179385.1 Arthrobacter sp.
CTGGGCGGCATGGGACTGCCCGTCGGGGCGCTGGCGGCGATCGTGCTTGCGGTCAGTCTGGCCGTCTTCGTGGCGGTGTCCGGCCGCAATGTTCTTCTTGCCGGCCTCACGGGAGCAGTGGCGTACATCCTGGTGGGCCTTGCCGCGTCATTCTCTGCGGGCAGCCTCATTGCTGCGGGCGTTGAACTCGAAGGTGCGCAGCCGCCGGTTTCGCTTGCCGGTTATGTCTGGGTAGTCGGTCTGGCGGTTGGGACGGTGATTGCCGTGGCGGTGTCCTGGTGGGTCCTGCGACCAACCCGGCGGCGCTGATTCGACTGCCGGTTCAGTCGGCGCTCCGGTCCAGGTGGTGGGCCAGCATGATGGAGGTGGCTGTGCCGTCCTCATCCGCTCCGCGTCGGGCATACTCCTCGAAGACGGTGCGGATCTTCTCCATCATTTCGGCGCGGTGCGTGTCATTGAGCCGCACCCCCAAGCGCCAGACGTCGATCTCTGACGGGCTCAGGCCGTCGATCTCCTGCAAAAAGGTCTCCACGAGGACCGGAGCGGCGTTGGGCATCCTGCTTCCCCAGGACAACCCGGTAGCCCGATAGGGGATTTCCTTGGCCCCCCGATTGCCTGATCGTGGCTCCTCCGCCCGAAGGAATCCTGTTGCAAGGAGGGTACGTACATGGTGCAAGGCCGTGGCGGGATTCAATTCCAGCACCTCGGCGATTTCCTTGTTGGTGCGGGCCTTGTGCAGGCACAGCCGGAGGATCCTGAGCCGAACGGGGGAGCTCAGCGCCCTGCCGCGTGCCTGGACGTCCTCATCTGTTTCCATGTCCAAAAGCATACGTCAGCAGGCGTGTAGCGATTGAACTTAGTCAATCGCGTGGAGTCCGAGACGTCATCCGTGCAGGGCGGTACGTGGATCCCGCCGCGGGGGAGGCGGGGGCACCGGCTTCGCTGCGGTGACCGCGTCGAGAGGCACGACGACGTCGCCCCGCCTGGTCGCGACGGTGCAGGATGCCTCATCCCTTCCGGTCAGCTCGCCAAGCGCGTCGGTGAGCCCGCCCTCGATCCGGTATCTGACCACCACGCGGGTGCCGAGCGGCAGTGCGGCCAACCGGTCTGCGGCGGGGTTCGTCATGGCCATAGCGTGTCATATTACGGCGGGCGCCGGTCGATGCCGAACCCTTCGACCGTTGCGTTAAGCTTGAACAGCGACGAAGAGCCGGTACCGGCACCAGAATCCTAGGGAAGGCGTGGGACGTGACCTACGTAATCGCACAGCCGTGCGTGGATGTGAAAGACAAGGCCTGCATTGAGGAATGCCCGGTCGACTGCATCTATGAAGGCGAGCGTTCGTTGTACATCCACCCGGATGAGTGCGTGGACTGTGGGGCGTGCGAGCCGGTCTGCCCGGTGGAGGCCATCTACTACGAGGACGACACCCCGGAGGAGTGGGCCGATTACTACAAGGCCAATGTGGAGTTCTTCGATGACCTGGGTTCTCCGGGCGGTGCCGCCAAGCTCGGCAACACCGGGAAGGACCACCCGATGATCGCCGCCCTGCCGCCGCAGAACCAAGAAGCGTGACAGCAGAGTGACTCTCGAGCGGTCCTTCGGGCTCAACCTGCCGGATTACCCGTGGGACGCTATGGCGCCTTATGTGGAGGAAGCCCGGCAGCATCCCGACGGCGCCGTCAATCTTTCCATCGGCACCCCTGTGGACCCCACGCCGGACGTTGTCCAGCGTGCACTCCGGGACGCCGCGAACGCTCCTGGGTACCCCACGACGCACGGCACTGTGGAGCTGAGGGAAGCGATCAGCGAGTGGTACCGCCGTCGTCGTAATGTTGTGGGCCTGGATCCTGCTGACATTCTGCCCACGGTGGGGTCCAAGGAACTCGTCGCGTGGCTGCCCACGCTGCTCGGGCTGGGAGCCGGCGACGTCGTCGTGCGCCCCACGGTGGCCTACCCCACGTACGACATGGGCGCGCACTTTGCCGGCGCCACTCCTGTCGCTGCGGATTCGTTGGCCGAGCTCGACGCCGACACCCGTGCCCGGGTCCGTCTTGTCTGGGTCAACTCACCGTCCAACCCCACCGGCGCGGTCCACGATGTGGAGGCGCTGCGGGCAATCGTCGACGAAGCCCGCAGTCTGGGGGCCATGGTGGCCTCGGAC
Organism: Arthrobacter sp.; assembly: GCF_031179385.1. Taxonomy (GTDB): domain Bacteria; phylum Actinomycetota; class Actinomycetes; order Actinomycetales; family Micrococcaceae; genus Arthrobacter_D. The sequence continues at coordinate 2,165 of NZ_JAPSHV010000177.1, forward strand.
GAGTGTTACGCCGAACTGGGGTGGGGCATTTGGGATCCGGCGACGGGAGGCCAGCCGGTGCCCAGCATCCTCGATGCGCGGGTCAGCGGCGGATCCTCGGACCTGTTGTTGTCCGTCTATTCGCTCAGCAAGCAGTCAAACGTTGCGGGTTACCGCGCTGCCTTCGCAGCCGGCGACAGCAAGGTGCTGGCGAATTTGATCAATTCGCGCAAGCACGCGGGCATGATCGTGCCCTTCCCGGTTCAGGAAGCCATGCGCGCAGCGCTGTCGGACGACGCGCATGTTGCTGCCCAGAAAGATCTCTACCGGGCGCGCCGGGAGCAGCTGATCCCCGCCCTCGAAGCTTTTGGCCTGACCATCCATTCTTCCGACGCCGGTCTTTACCTCTGGGCCACGGCGGGCGAGGACACCTGGATCACTGTGAAGCGGTTCGCGGAGCTTGGAATCATCGTCGGACCGGGCACCTTCTACGGCGAAGCAGGGAACGGATTCGTCCGCGTCGCGTTGACGGGTTCGGATGAGCGGGTGCGCGCTGCCGCTACACGGCTGAGTGCCTGAGTGCATGTTGCTATTGCACAACAACGGCCAAACGGATTAGTGCTGAAGGCGTGTGTGCCGGTAGCGTTTTAGCTGACTAGGCTGATCCAGCCCACACGCATGCTTTTCCATAAGCTCCACAAGGAGAGTCAATGACTGAGCACAACGGAGCCTCACTCCAGTATGACGGAGGAAGCCTCAGCCTCCCGCTGATTTCAGCGGCGGAAGGCAACCACGGGTACGACGTCTCTAAGCTTCTCAAGCAGACCGGTTCCGTCACGTTCGACCCCGGCTTCATGAACACAGCGGCCACCACCTCAGCGATCACCTACATCGACGGCGACCAGGGAATCCTGCGCTACCGCGGTTACCCGATCGACCAGCTGGCAGAGCACTCCAGCTTCCTCGAGGTCTCGTACCTGCTCATCTACGGCGAACTGCCGACCCCTACTGAACTCGATGCCTTCGATCAGCGCATCCGCCGTCACACGCTCCTGCACGAGGAGCTCAAGGGCTTCTTCGGAGGCTTCCCCCGTGACGCCCACCCCATGCCGGTGCTGTCCTCCGCTGTTTCCGCTCTGTCGACGTTCTATCAGGACTCGCTGGACCCGTTCGACGACGAACAGGTGGAACTATCCACTTTCCGCCTCATGGCGAAGCTCCCGGTGATCGCCGCGTACGCGCACAAGAAGTCGATCGGCCAGCCGATGCTGTATCCGGACAACTCCATGAACCTCGTGGAGAACTTCATGCGACTGTGCTTCGGTCTCCCTGCCGAGCCCTATGACCTCGACCCCACGATGGTGAAGGCACTCGACCTGCTCCTCATCCTCCACGCGGACCACGAGCAGAACTGTTCGACCTCCACCGTCCGCCTTGTGGGCAGTTCGAATGCGAACATGTTCGCTTCCATCTCCGCAGGCATCAACGCACTCTTCGGCCCGCTGCACGGCGGTGCCAACGAGGCCGTGCTCAACATGCTCCGCCAGATCCAGGCAACAGGCATGCAGCCCGAGGACTTCATGGAAAAGGTGAAGAAGAAGGAAGACGGCGTGAAGCTCATGGGCTTCGGGCACCGCGTCTACAAGAATTACGACCCTCGCGCCAAGATCGTCAAGGCAACAGCGCACGACATCCTCTCCAAGCTCGGCGGCAATGACGAGCTGCTGGACATCGCCATGCGCCTCGAAGAGAAGGCCCTCGCCGATGACTACTTCATCGAGCGCAAGCTCTACCCGAACGTGGATTTCTACACCGGTCTCATCTACAAGGCGATGGGTTTCCCCGAGAAGATGTTCACGGTGCTTTTCGCCATCGG
>NZ_JAPSHV010000008.1 GCF_031179385.1 Arthrobacter sp.
TTGGCGTTGAAGGCAACGCCAAGCCCGGCCGCCGCCAGCATGTCGAGGTCGTTGGCTCCGTCGCCCACGGCGACCGTGCGTTCGAGCGGAATGCCGGCTGCCTCGGCCCAGGCGCGCAGGCAACGCTCCTTCTCCGCACGGTCCACGACCGGGCCGATGACCGAACCCGTCAGGGTCCCGGCATCCACACCGAGTTCGTTGGCCTTGGCATGGGTGAGCTTCAGCCGCGCAGCGAGCGGCTCCAGAATCTGGCTGAACCCACCCGAGACGACCGCCACGAGATGGCCCGCGTCAAGGAACGCCTCCACGAGATGTTCGGCTCCCTCACTCAGTTCAATCCGGGTGCCGACGTCCTCGATGACGCCTTCGGCCAGCCCGGCGAGCACAGACACCCGTGCGTGCAGGCTTTGGGCGAAATCGAGTTCTCCGCGCATCGCTGACTCTGTCACCGCCGCCACCTCGGCCTCTCGGCCGGCGTGTGCAGCAAGGAGCTCGATGACCTCCTGTTTTATCAGCGTTGAGTCCACATCCATGATGAGAAGCTTGGTTCCCTCGCTGAGGAGCGCGGGAGGTACAACGGCAATTCCAATGTCGTCGGAGATCAGCGGAGCGAGCGCGGTCCGCAACGTATCGATGTCGTTGTCCGAACTGACAGTCAGGCTGGAAACCTGATACCTGCCGCCGTTGTCCGTACTTTCGCCGACGACGACGGCGCCCGTCGTTTGCATGGCGCGGCGCACCTTTGATTGATGCGAATCCTCCAGTCGGGTGCCGTAGCTGACCACCCTGAACATCTCCGTCACGTGCGCGCATGGCCTTTCATCGGTCCGACTCTCACCTGTCATTATGATGCTCAGCGCAGTGGCCGTGAAACCGGCGCAGGGCGGGGTCTAACGGGTGCGTCACGTCCTGACGGTTGATTTAACGTTCAAGGCCGCACTTGGCCTAGTGTCTACTGTCATGAGTGATGTTCTGGAACTCTCCGGGGTAAGCCTTGTCCGTGGAGGGAAGGCGCTCCTGGACGACGTCGACTGGCAGGTCCGCGAAGGTGAGCGCTGGGTGGTCATGGGACCGAACGGTGCCGGCAAGACGACCCTGCTGCAGATCGCTGGTGCCCGGATTCATCCCACCCGCGGGGTCGCCGGAATACTCGATGAAGTGTTGGGCGCCGTCGACGTCTTTGAGCTGCGCCCGAGGATCGGCCTCGCCTCCGCTGCGCTGGCCTCGCAGATCCCTGAACACGAAACCGTTCTCAACGTTGTGGTCACGGCCTCGTACGGAGTGACCGGGCGCTGGCGTGAGCAGTACGAAAAGCTGGACGAGCGTCGAGCCTTCAAGCTGCTCGACACCTGGGGTGTGTCCACGCTGATGAACCGCCCGTTTGCTTCCCTGAGTGAGGGTGAGCGCAAGCGCGTGCAGATAGCACGTGCCCTAATGGCCGACCCCGAACTCCTGCTGCTGGACGAGCCCGCTGCCGGCCTGGACCTGTCCGGGCGGGAGGACCTCGTCGCGCGCCTGAGCGAACTGGCCGCAGATGAGGATTCACCCGCGATTGTCCTGGTAACCCACCACCTTGAAGAGGTGCCGCCGGGCTTCACCCACGCCATGCTGATGCGGGAAGGCGCCGTGGTGGCAGCTGGACCCATCGGCGAGGTTCTAGTTGCAGACCTCTTGAGTGAGGCGTTCGACATGCCCCTCCAGGTCACGCATCGGGACGGCCGCTACAGTGCCGTAGCCCGCTCCTAGCGGACCGGTACGAACTTCGTGGACCTACTGCGCGACGGCCTGATCCTCCTCGGTGGCCTTTGGGCCGGAACCATCAACACGATCGTCGGCTCCGGAACCCTGGTGACCTTCCCCATCCTCGTGGCTCTGGGCTACGCACCGGTGACGGCCACCATCAGCAACGCGATGGGGCTCGTGGCCGGTAACGTATCCGGCGCGTGGGGGTACCGGGAGGAGCTGAAGGACCACAGAAGAACCCTCGCAAAGCTCTTGCCCGCTTCCTTGCTCGGCGGCATCACCGGTGCCGCCCTGCTCCTGAACCTTCCGGAGACGGTCTTCGAGATCGTCGCGCCGTTCCTGATCGTCGTTGCCCTGGGGTTCGTGATCTTCCAGCCGAAGCTGCAGCGCTGGGTCCGCCGTCGTGCGGAATCGAAACCGCCTACCCGGTCCCACCCGCTCGCATTGACGGTGCTGGTATTCCTGGCCGGCGTGTACGGCGGCTACTTCGTCGCAGCGCAGGGCATCCTGCTCGTCGGCATCCTTGGTGTCTTTCTGCACGGCACCATGCAATCGGCCAACGCGATGAAAAACGTGCTGGTGCTGGGCGTGAACCTTATTGCGGCCGTTTCCTACATGATCTTCGCCTTCGACCGGATCGAGTGGTGGGTTGTTCTGCTCATTGGCATCGGCTCCCTGATCGGCGGCATCATCGGTTCAAAGGTCGGCCGTCGGCTTTCCCCCGTGGTGCTACGCAGCGTGATCGTCATCCTTGGCCTGGTTGCCCTCTACGCGATGATCGCGCGGCTGGTGAGCTAGGTTGCCGCTGGAAATACTCACTGACGCGTCAGATCCCCGCGTCACCGATTACACCGGCCTCACCGACACCCAGCTGCGTCGGCGGCGGGAACCGGCGGAGGGCCTCTATATCGCCGAAAGCACGAAGGTGCTCCGCAGGGCGATCGACGCCGGTCATACTCCTCGTTCCTTCTTCCTGACGGACAAGTGGCTGCCGGATCTCGAGGACGTCCTTGGCCGGTTTCCGGACGTGCCCGCCTACGTTGGCTCTGAGGCCGTACTCGAGGAGATCACCGGTTTCCATCTGCACCGCGGAGCGCTGGCGGCCATGAACCGGCCCGCCCCGCGCGGCGTGGAAGACGTTCTGCGCGAAGCGCACCGCGTCGTCGTGCTTGAGGACATGGTGGATCACACCAATCTTGGCGCCGTGTTCCGCTCCGCTGCGGCGCTCGGCATCGACGCGGTCCTGGTTACTCCGCGATGCGCGGATCCTCTGTACCGCAGGGCAATCCGCGTCAGCATGGGAACCGTATTCCAGGTCCCCTGGGTCAGGCTTGAATCCTGGCCGGACAGCATCAGCACCCTGCGCGACCTCGGTTTCCTGGTCGCAGCGCTGGCCCTTGAGCCAGGGTCGATCGAATTGCAGGAGCTGTCACAGCGAAACCCTGAACGCCTTGCTCTAGTCCTCGGTACTGAAGGTGAGGGGCTCTCTCCACAGACCATCGAAAGCTCGGATCTCATCGTCCGTATTCCCATGAGCAATGCCGTCGACTCGCTCAACGTTGCAGCAGCGGGGGCCGTCGCCTTCTGGGAGTGCCGCCGTCGTACCGGCTGACCGGCGGGCGCTTTTACGGATCGGGAGCAGGTGCGGTAGAGTTGGTTGCTGGCCTGCGGGCCGCCAACTTTCACATCACCGGTGTCTGGCAAAATCCAGGCAACTACAGAAGGTACTCCTATGAAGTCTGATATCCACCCCAAGTACACAGCGGTGGTCTTCCGCGACCTCGCTTCCGAGAAGTCTTTCCTCACCCGTTCAACGGTCACCTCTGACAAGACCGTCGAGTGGGAAGACGGCAACACCTACCCGCTGGTAGAGGTGGAAATCTCCTCGGAGTCGCACCCGTTCTACACCGGCAAGCAGCGCATCATGGACTCTGCCGGTCGCGTTGAGCGCTTCAACCAGCGCTTCAAGGGCTTCGGCAAGAAGTAGCCTCGTTTAGTCTGCGCCGCTGGGCCCGAACCGGAATTTCCGGTTCGGGCCCAGCGCTTTAACCGAAGTACAAAGTGGCGGCAGGAGGATTATGGGAAAGGCATCAATGCGGCAGCATCACGGGGAGTTCAAGGTGCCGGGGGGCAAGCTGGTCGTCGCGGACACCGATGTCGTCGGCGGCAAGCTCAGCGGCGTATCCATCAACGGTGACTTCTTCCTGGAACCGGATGAGGCCCTCGACGACATCAATGCCGCCCTTGAGGGCCTGCCCGCCGACACCCTGCACGGAGACCTGGCATCGGCGATCCGCCGGAGGATACGCGCAGACGCGCAGCTGTTCGGATTCTCGCCCGAGGCGGTAGCCACGGCCGTCCGGCGAGCCCTCGGGAAGGCTTCATCGTGGGCGGATCATCAGTGGGAGATCATCCCTCCCACGCCTCTCTCCACGGCCATGCACGTAGCCATGGACGAAGTGCTGACGCGCGAAGTGGGAGCCGGCCGGAGGAATCCCACCCTGCGCTTCTGGGAATGGGAAAGCCCGTCCGTGGTCATCGGCAGCTTCCAGTCCGTGCGCAACGAGGTGGATGAGGAAGCCGTCCGCCGTCACGGTGTGAACGTGGTCCGTCGGATCAGCGGTGGGGGAGCGATGTTCATGGAGCATGGAAACGCCATCACGTACTCCCTCTACATCCCGCAGTCGCTGGTGGACGGGTTGAGTTTCGCTGATTCCTACCCCTTCCTCGACGACTGGGTCATGGAGGGATTGAGGCAACTCGGCATCTCGGCGTGGTACCAGCCGCTCAACGACATCGCCACTGACCTCGGCAAGATTGGCGGCGCGGCCCAGAAACGACTGAGCAACGGCGGCATGCTCCACCACGTGACGATGTCCTATGACATCGATGCCGACAAGATGCTCGAGGTCCTGAGGATCGGCCGGGAGAAACTCTCGGATAAGGGAATCAAGAGCGCAAAGAAACGGGTGGATCCTCTCCGCCGGCAGACGGGACTGGCCCGCGAGGAGATCATCCAGATACTGAGCGACACCTTCCGGAAGCGGTATCAGGCCACGGAGGGTTCGCTCAGTCCGGCGGAGATGTCGGCAGCGCAGTCTCTGGTCGAGGAAAAATTCGGTACCGACGAATGGCTCTACCGGGTTCCGTAGGCCTCACCCCGCAGAAGCCGGTTGCCCCTCCAGCCGACCGCGGGCACCTTCTCCGCTGGTTTGCACGGCCTGGGCGCGGAGTCGGCGCATCAGATGATCACGCTCCTCCAGCACAATTCGGCGCAGCGACTGTGGGGCATCGGCATGCTCATCCAGCCATGCGTCCGTCAGCTGCACCACGGGGTGGTCGACAGGTAGCTCGCCGGACTGGAGGTCCTGATGTGCAGGAAACAATCCGCGCACAATCCTGGCAGACATTTCGATCGGCAATTCGCGCCATACCCGGTCGATCTCATGGAAATAAGCGGCGACGTAGGGCTCGTGCAGCTCTTTGGGACCCTCCTGAAAGCCCAGGATGGTCGCGCTGAGCAACTCGTTGGAGAGCCTGTCGCCGAAGACCACTTCCTTCCAGGCCTTCGCCTTGACTCCCGCGTCCGGGAAGGCTGTGCAGGCGGTTGTGAAGCCGGAGCGTCCCGCTGCGGTGTGGTCGCGCTGCAATGCGGCTTCAAGCTCGTCGACTGTCGCAAGATTCTGTGCAGATAGCGCCTGCCAGAATTGCCATGTCAGGTCGTCGTCAATGACCAGTCCGTCAATCGACACGGATCCCTCCAGGAGCCCGCGCAGCAAGGGTGCGTGGACTGCGGTCTTTCGAGAGATCGCTGCGAGCGCGCGAGCCCACACCAACTGATGATCGGAGGCGGGTTCAGCGCTGCGGAGCCCACGCATCAGAAAGGCCGCGAACCGCTCACGCAGAGCCGGACGGTCCGCCGCGGGAGCATAGTGTTCAATGGCGTGCCGGGCGTTCTGGAGCAGCTGCTGAAGGACCCCCACGCCTTCCTCGGCTGGAGCAGTGCGCTCGACAGCGTTCACATAGTCGTTTGCGGTTAACAATGCGTCCCGCGTCGAGGACCAGAGAGCGGCCAGACAGACGGCCCGCGCCAATGGCTCCTCGAGACGATCGCCGGCGGCAAGGAGAGTTGTCAGGGAGCGCTCATCGAAAACAAGCTTTGCGTAGGTGAGGTCGTCGTCGTTGATCAGGAGGAGGTCGGGCTGCCGGCAGCCGACCAGTTCCGGAACTTCGGTTCGGGCGCCGTCCACCATCACGCTGTGGTAGGCGGTGCGGAGCAGCCTGCCGTTTACGTCCAGTGAGAAAAGACCCAACCGGATACGGTGCGGGCGGGGGGCCGATGTCCCGGTCACGGGGTCGTCGGCTCGCTGGAGGATCGCAACGGACGTGTACGCGCCGTCGCCGTCGGTGCGCACTTCGGCCTCCAGTTGCGGCACGCCGGAGGTCTGCAGCCAGCAGCGGGCCCACTCTGACATGTCCCTGCCGGAGGCGGCGCTGAGCGCACTCAGCAGATCGACCAGTGCCGTATTCGAGAAGGCATGCTCCCGGAAATAGGATCGTGCGGCCCTGGTGAATGCGTCGAACCCTGCATATGCGACCAGCTGCTTGAGTACCGATGCGCCCTTGGCGTAGGTGATGCCGTCGAAGTTGAGCTTCGCAGCCTCCAGATCGACAATATCGGCGACGATCGGGTGAGTTGACGGGAGCTGGTCCTGGAGGTAGGCCCAGGACTTCCGGCGCGTGGCGAACGTGACCCAGGACGTAGCGGATCCCAGTGCTTCCGCAACCGCAAGTGCTCCCGAGAAGTCGGCGAAGGACTCCTTCAGCCACAGGTCGTCCCACCAGGTCATTGTCACAAGGTCGCCGAACCACATATGGGCCATCTCGTGCATGATCGTGTTGTCGCGCGCCTCGTATTGGGCATGGGTAGCCCGGGAAGTGAAGACGTAGGACTCCGTGAAGGTCACCAGCCCCGGATTCTCCATGGCGCCAAGGTTGTACTCAGGCACAAAAGCCTGATCGTACTTCCCAAAGGGATAGGGGTAGCGAAACAGGTCATGAAAGTACGTCAAACCGCGCCGGGTCGTGTCGAAGATGCGCTCTGCGTCCAGGTGTTCAGCGAGCGAACGGCGGCAGAAGAGCGACAGAGGGATCGTCAGTACCTCGCCGTCACCGACGATCCCGGTCCAGCTATCCGTCACTGATGCGTACGGACCCGCAAGCACGGTCGTGATGTAGGTGGAGATGCGCTCGGTGGGCTTGAAGTGCCAGGTGGCCGAACCGTCGTCGTGCTGGTCCCGGCTGTTCTCGGAACCGTTGGAGGCGACCGTCCAGGATTCGGGCGCGCGGACGTGAAAGCTGAAGGATGCCTTGAGGTCGGGCTGTTCGAAGCAGGCGAACACGCGCCGTGCGTCCGCCGGTTCGTACTGGGTGTAGAGGTAGGTTGCATCGTCGGCTGGGTCCTGGAAGCGGTGCATGCCCTCACCGCTTCGGCTGTAGAGGGCAGTCCCCTCCACGATGACGGTGTTCCGCGCTGCAAGATTCGGAAGAAGAATGCGTGCGCCGTCGACTGCCTGCACTGGATCGAGGACCTCGCCATTGAGGATGACGGCCGCGATGCCGGAGTGGATGAAATCGAGGAAGGTGCCCGCGCCGGGGGTCGAGCAGTCGAAGGTGATTTCCGTACGGGAGGAGAAACCGGGGTTCTGACGGTCTTCGGCCGTGCGCAGGTCGAGCGCTACATCGTAGCTGGTGACGCTGATGATTGCTGAGCGGCCGGCCGCCTCATCGCGGCGCAGATTTTCGTTGTGCACCGGCCTATTCAACCACGGCCCGCCCAGGACCTACCGTGGAGACGGAACGGGCGGTTGCCGAAGACCCGGAGCGTCGCGCCGGTAGGTAAACAAGGCCGATGCATGGCAATGTGGTGCCATGTCCGAGCTCTTTGAAGACTATGCAACAGCGGCCCGCCGTACGGTCGCCTACGACGAAATGTTCGATGGCGCGAACCTTCCACGCACGGAATACCGACCGGTCGCGGCCGCCCTTGGGGAGCTCAACCTCGCCGATGTGACGGCCCGGGCAGATTCGATGGCCCGGACGTTCCTCGATCGCGGAGTAACCTTCGATTTCGCGGGGGAGGAGCGCCCGTTCCCACTGGATATCGTGCCGCGCGTCATCGCCGGGTCGGACTGGGACCATCTCGAGCGGGGAGTCGCCCAGCGGGTCCGTGCGTTGGAGGCCTTCCTGAACGATGTCTACGACAAGATGGCCGTTGTCAGCGACGGCGTCATTCCCCGTCGCCTGATCACCTCCTCGGCCCACTTTCACCGTGAAGTTGCCGGGTTCGACCCCGCAGGCGGGGTGCGGGTACACATCTCCGGTATCGATGTGGTGCGCGACGACGAGGGCACCTTCCGCGTCCTTGAAGACAATGTGCGGGTCCCCAGCGGAGTCAGTTACGTCTTGGAGAACCGGCGCGCGATGGCGAAGGGCCTTCCCGAAGCGTTCGGCCAGCAGCACATCCGGCCGGTCGAGGAGTACCCGCGGCGCCTGTTGGCCGCGCTGCGCAAAACCGCGCCTCCCGGCGTGGAGGATCCTACCGTCGTCGTCCTGACACCCGGCGTCTTCAATTCGGCCTACTTCGAGCACACCTTGCTCGCCGGCCTCATGGGGGTCGAACTGGTTGAGGGACGGGACCTCATCTGCAGGGGCAACAGGGTGTACATGCGTACCACCGCCGGTGAACAGCGTGTCGATGTGATCTACAAGCGAATTGATGATGAGTTCCTTGACCCCCTTCAATTCCGGGCAGACTCCGTGCTCGGCTGCCCCGGCATCGTCAACGCGGCGCGGGCCGGGATGGTGACGATCGCAAATGCAGTAGGCAACGGCGTCGCCGATGACAAGCTGGTTTATACATACGTTCCGGACCTGATCCGTTACTACCTCAGCGAGGAACCGATCATTGCCAACGTCGATACCTTCCGGCTGGAGGAGCCGGCGGCACGGGAAGAGGTGCTCGACCGGCTCGATGAACTCGTCGTCAAACCCGTGGACGGTTCCGGCGGCAAGGGGCTGGTCATCGGTCCCGACGCGACTGCCGACGAACTGAATGCGCTTCGCGGGCGTATCCTCGCCGATCCCCGCGGATGGATCGCGCAACCTGTCCTGCAGTTGTCCACCGTACCCACCATGTCCGGCGGTCAATTCAGTCCCCGTCACGTGGATCTGCGGCCCTTCGCAGTCAATGACGGCGAAAACGTGTGGGTCCTGCCCGGTGGTTTGACGCGGGTGGCCATGAAGGAAGGCTCGCTCATCGTGAATTCAAGCCAGGGAGGGGGTTCGAAGGACACCTGGGTGGTCGACGGACAGGCCGACAGCCCCGCCGCTGCGCCGGAGTTGATTCCCCTGAGGGAGCGTGTCAGTGTCTGGCCGGTTGAGACGGGATGGCGCGACCGCCAGCCTGAGCAACAGCAGCAGCAACAGCAACAGCAGCAACGCGATCGCGAGGAGGAGGTGTCGGGCGATGCTTAGCCGGATCGCAGAGTCCCTGTTCTGGATTGGCCGGTACGTCGAGCGCGCCGACGGGACAGCACGAATCCTCGATGTTCACCTTGAGCGGCTCAACCAGATGCCGCGCCCCGTCCAAAGTGACGTGTCGCGCCAATTGCTCGGCGTTATGGGCAGCCGGCCGCAGACCGAGGACTTCGGCCTGCCCGAGCTTCTCGAAGCGTTGGCTTTCGACCGGAGCAGCGCGACCTCGATCGCCGGTGCACTTGGGGCCGCCCGTGAGAACGCACGCCGGGCAAGGGAAACTGTTTCGGGCAGCGTCTGGGAGGGATTGAACACCACTTGGTACGGGCTCACCCAGCACCGGAAGGACGTTGTCGGAACCTACCGCTTCTGCCACTGGGTTCTTGAACGCACGGCCATGGTCCGTGGCCTTTCAGACACCACCATGAGTCATGACGAAAGCTGGCAGTTCCTCGTGCTGGGAAGAAGCCTCGAACGGGCCGACATGACCGCGCGGATGCTCTCCACGAGGGACGTCCACGCCTCGGGTCTGTCCTGGGTGAATATGCTGCGCTGCGCCGGAGCCTACGAGTCGTTCCTCCGCACCCGCAGGGCTTCCTTCGGTGAGCAGCACGCGGCGCAGTTCCTGCTGCTGGACCGCCTCTTCCCGCGGTCAATCATGTACGCGCTGAGCGACGCTGAGAAGTGCCTGGCGAAACTGAACCCCGAGTATCAGCGGGTTGGCTTCATCAACGATGCAAGCCGGATTGTCGGCCAGGCGCGCACGTTCCTTGAGTTCCATCAGACGGACGATCTGATGTCGGAACTGCCGGAGCACATGGAAAGAGTTCAGAAAGCGTGCGCACGTGCGTCCGACGCCGTCGCACGCACGTATTTCTCGCAGGCAGCGGAGCTGTCCTGGGTGGGGGAGGTCTCATGACCCGTTTGCTGATCGAACACCGCACGGGGTACGACTACCTGCGCCGCGTCTCACTGTCGTACAACGAAGCCCGCATGACTCCGCTCACGGATTCCCAGCAGGTGGTCCTGGAGTCCACCATCAGCCTGAACCCCACCAGCGCGGCCATGGCGACCTACCGGGACTACTGGGGCACGCGGGTGACCTCATTCGATGTGCAGGTTCCGCACGATCGACTCGAAGTATCCGCCCGGACGCTCGTCGAGGTGAGCCGCACTGAACGAATTCCCTCACCGGAGGAAGTGGTGAGCTGGGAGGATTTGCGGTCCGACGACGTCGTAAACGACTACGCGGACTGGTTGCCGCACACCCATCTGACCAAGCCGAATGACGAGATTCGCGCTTTGGCAAGCGAGGTAACCGATGGCCAGGATCCGCACACCGCGGCTCACTCCGTCTTCGACTGGCTGAAGGGCGAGATGCAGTACGTGCAGGGAGTCACGGGTGTTCAATCCAACGCGCGTGATGCGTGGGCTGAACGTCAGGGCGTGTGCCAGGATCTCGCGCATGTCGCGATAGGCGCGCTCCGCAGCCTTGGCATTCCGGCCCGATACATTTCGGGTTATCTCCATCCGCGCAGGACGGCGGCCGTCGGGGAAGCAGTAGCCGGCCAGTCACATGCCTGGGTCGAATGGTGGGACGGCGAATGGCGCGGCTGGGATCCGACCAACAGCGGTCCGGTCAGTGACTTCCACGTATCCGTGGCGCGCGGCCGCGACTACCGGGACGTCTCGCCGCTCAAAGGCATCCTCTCGGGCGGCGGCGGGTCCACGCTCAACGTGACGGTCGAGATCAAGCGCGTAGCCTAAGCAGGGCAGCCGCCCTGGTGGCGGCTGCCCTGCTTGGGAATATCCCGGATTCGAACTACCTCAGGGGCGGCTACTCCACCATCTGGCCCTTGCTGAGGATGGTGAGGCCTGAATCCGTCACCGTGAATCCACGGCTGAGGTCGAGCTCCCTGTCGACGCCGATCTTGGCCCCGGGCGGTACGTGAACGTTCTTGTCGATGATTGCCTTGTGAACTACAGCTCCCGCTCCGATCGTCACGTGGTCGAGCAGGACCGAGCCTGCGACGTCCGCGCCCTCGTCGACGAACACATCCGTCGCCAGCACCGAGCCCTGGACCGAACCACCCGAGATCACGACGCCGTTCGACACGATCGAATCGTGTGCCACGCCGGAGACGCCCGTGGCGCTGCGAACGAACTTGGCAGGCGGGGAAATGCTCTGGCGGGTGTAGATCGGCCACTCGAGGTTGTAGAGGTTGAACAGCGGCAGTGGAGTGATGAGATCCATGTTCGCTTCGTAATAGGAGTCGAGAGTGCCGACGTCGCGCCAGTACTGGCAGTCCCGGTCCGTCGATCCTGGGATCTCGTTCCTGGTGAAGTCATAGACGGCGGCGTCTCCACGCTCCACGAAGTGGGGGATGATGTCGCCGCCCATATCGTGCTTGGTGTTCAGGCGCGCAGCGTCGATTTCCAGAGCTTCGATGAGCGCGTCGGTATTGAAAACGTAGTTGCCCATGGATGCCAGGAAGCTGTCCGGGTCATCCGGCAGGCCGGGTGTGGATTCAGGCTTCTCGACGAAGGCCGAGATCCGGTCGGGATCGCTGGAGTCCAGCTCGATTACTCCGAACTGGTTCGCGAGGTGCAGCGGCTGCCGAACCGCCGCGACGCTGACCGATGCTCCGCTCTTGATATGCGCCTGCACCATCTGCTCGAAGTCCATGCGGTAAACGTGGTCGGCACCGATCACGACGACGATGTCCGGCCGGGCATCGTGAATGAGGTTCAGGGACTGGTAGATGGCGTTCGCGCTTCCAAGGAACCAGCTCTTGCCCCGTCGCTGCTGTGCCGGTACCGACGCGATGTACTGCTGCAGCTGTGTGGACATCCGCCAGGTCTCGGAGATGTGCCGGTCGAGGCTGTGCGACTTGTACTGGGTAAGCACCACGATCTGCAGATAACCGGAATTGACCACGTTGGATAGCGCAAAATCAATCAGGCGGTACGGTCCCGCGAATGGCACCGCAGGCTTTGCGCGGTCCGCAGTCAGGGGCATCAACCGTTTTCCTTCGCCGCCTGCCAGTACTACCGCCAGCACTTTTTTGACTGCCACGGTTCAAACCCCTTCCGCTCGTCCTTGAGTATGACCTCGTTCGACTCACACTAGAGGACTGGCCCGCCCTGCACTACGTTGGAAACGTGCGAATAGACATTGTGACAAAAGAGTTCCCGCCGGAAATCTACGGTGGAGCAGGTGTTCACGTCGCGGAACTGGCTCGTGTGCTGGCCGGGCGTGTCGATCTGGCTGTGCACTGCTTCGGCTCCGCCCGCCCCGAGGACTACCACGGTGCTCGCGTGAGCACCTACGGAGTGCCGGATGGACTTGCAGCTGCGAACGCTGCGGTCCAGACTCTTGGCACAGACCTGTCCATCCTTCAGGGCATCGCGGGCGCTGATCTGGTTCACTCGCACACCTGGTACGCAAATATGGCGGGTCACCTCGCGTCGCTTCTTCATGGGATTCCGCACGTCCTGAGCGCGCACAGCCTGGAACCGCTGCGTCCCTGGAAAGCGGAGCAGCTCGGCGGCGGATATGCCCTCTCATCCTGGGTGGAGAAGACGGCCTACGAGGCCGCGGCGGCTGTCATCGCTGTTTCGGACGGTATGCGCCAGGACATCCTGCGCTGTTACCCGGACGTTGATCCGGCAAAGGTTCAGGTGGTCCACAACGGCATTGACACCGCAGCGTGGTCGGCGGACCACAATGACGACGCCGTCCGGTCGCTGGGCATCGATCCCGGCAAGCCAAGCGTGGTCTTCGTGGGACGGAACACGCGGCAGAAAGGCGTTCCCTATCTGTTGCGCGCGGCGGCGAAGTTACCCGCCGATGTGCAGCTTGTGCTGTGCCTTGGCGCCGCGGACACGCCGGAACTGGCCGCCGAGACCGCCCGGCTAATCGATGAGCTGCAGGCGCAGCGCGGCTCGGTCATCCTGATCGAGCGGATGCTCCCGCGACCTGAACTCATCCAGGTGCTCAGCCATGCCACTGTCTTCGCCTGCCCCTCAATTTATGAGCCGCTGGGGATCGTGAACCTCGAGGCCATGGCGTGCGGCGCCGCAGTGGTGGCAAGCGCCACGGGAGGCATCCCGGAGGTCATCGAGGACGGCATCACCGGTACGCTCGTTCCGCTCGAACAGGTTCAGGATGGAACCGGAACTCCGCTTGACCCGGACGGGTTCGTGAATGATTTCGCGGAGGCTCTAAATGTCCTCGTCGCGGATCCCGCACGCGCCCGCGCCATGGGTGAGCGCGGACGCGTCCGGGCGGAAGAGCATTTCTCGTGGGACTCCATCGCTGAGTCCACCCTCAACGTCTACCGCTCGGTGCTCTAGCGGGTCTCGGCCCTCCGCTCGATGAGGATCTTCTCGTCGAGCGGGGCGTCTGGGCTCGCCCGCAGGATGCGGGCGTAATTCCGGGACTCCTCCTGGCGCTCCCGTTCTGCGCCGGTTGCGATGGCCGCGCGCAGGTGCTCGGGACCGTAACCGAACGCGTCAACCAGATCCACGGCGTGTGGGCGAAGCTTCAGCAGCAGCCGGTTGATGTACGGACCGAGCGTTCTGGCGCGCTGCGCCGAGAGCCGACCGTTCATCAGGTACCACCCGAGGTTGTCCTCGATGAGGCACAGTCCGAAGAGGTCACGGAGCCAGGTGAGGACCTGGCGTGTACCGGCGTCCTCGGTGCGGGCAAGGGCCGCGGTAAACGCCTCCCACTGCAGCAGCTCCGCGTGGGCGCGGGCAGCCTCGATGAGTTCGTGCTGGTGCTGATTGAAGACCTCCGCCGCTTGGGCGGGAGGAAGCCGGCGTGCTCCCCGCAGCGCCCCGGCCAATTCCCCGACCATGGTGTCGACCCTGCCGCAGAGCAGTTCGTGCTGGGTGTCCTCGTCCCGAAGTGCGATCGCTGATTTCCGTTCGGAGCCGGTGTCGACCACGGTTTGGAGAACCCGGCGCAGACCGGTCCTGTGCAGCGTGCGGTCAGCGGCCTGAGTAGCAACGAAGCGGGCCAACACGCCGAAATCGACTCCCTGGAACTCCTTGGCGTAGTCCGCAAGCAGGCGCTTGGCAACGAGCTGCAGCAGGACGTTGTTGTCCCCCTCGAACGTTGCATACACGTCGAGGTCCGCGCGCAGCGAGGTGTACCTGTTCTCGGTAAGGAATCCCGCACCGCCGCTGGCTTCCCGGCACTCCTGCAGCGTGTCGAGCGCGTGCCACGTGGATAGCGGCTTCAGCGCCGCCGCCAGCGTCTCCAGATCCTGGCGGTCCTCATCGGTTGCATGCTTACCGGAGAACACGCCGTCGAACTTCTCAAGCAACTCTTCATGTGCGAAAGACGCGGCATACGTAGTCGCCAGCCGGGGGAGGAGCCTGCGCTGGTGGAGCTGATAATCGAGAAGGACTTCCTCGGACAGTTCCGAAGACGTCGTGAACTGGCGGCGCTCCACCGAGTACTGGATGGCCGTTTTCAGCGCCAGCTTGCTGGCAGCCACCGCAGCACCGTCGAGGGAAACCCGGCCCTGGACCAGAGTGCCCAACATGGTGAAGAAGCGCCTGCCGGGCGACTCGATCGGGGAGGTGTACGTTCCGTCCTCGCTGACGTTCCCATACCGGTTGAGGAGGTTGGCACGTGGGACCCGGACATGCGTGAAGTGCAACCGGCCGTTGTCGATCCCGTTCAGTCCGCCCTTGAGTCCGTCGTCTTCACCCCCGATTCCTTCCAGGAAATTCCCCTCCTCGTCGCGCAGTGGCACATACAGCGCATGCACGCCGTGATTAACCCCGCGGGTGATGAGTTGTGCAAAGACGACGGCGGCCCTTCCGTCGTTGGCCGCGTTACCTATGTAGTCTTTCCAGGCCGCGCGAAACGGCGTATGAAGATCGAAATCGCCGTTCTCGGAGTCGAAGGTGGCGGTGGTGCCGATGCTCGAGACATCCGAGCCGTGTCCGGTTTCGGTCATCGCGAAGCAGCCCGGGATTTCCATGTTCATGATGCCCGGGAGCCACCGACGGTGATGTTCATCGGTTCCGAGGTGCAGGACTGCCGCTCCGAACAGGCCCCACTGCACACCCGCCTTGATCTGGAGCGACGGGTCGGCGACCACCAGCTCCTCGAAGCCGGCGATGTTGCCGCCGTGGTCATCGGATCCACCCAGCTCCGTGGGGAAAGCCCGGTGGACGGCCTTGTTCTGAACAAGCACGTGGAGCTGTTCAAGACAGCGTGCTCGATGCTCAGCGCTGGTGGCGCCCTCAACCTTGTGCAGGGCGGGATCCCCTGCGAGCGCACGCGCCGTCCGGCGCGAGCCTGCCCAGCGTCCCAGCAACTGTTCGCCCAGGGCTGCCACGTTGACGACGGCGGCGTCGTCGTCATGGATTGGGAGGGTGGCTGGTACCGAGATCTCAGGACGTGTGGCTGTTTGGGTCATGATCCATCCTTTGAAAGGGGGCTGCGAAGAGAGGTAGGTGCGAGAGAAGCCTGCGGCACTGCGGTGGCGATACCGTCGAAGAGCCAGGCGGTGAGGGAATCAGCGAGGTCGGATTCACTGGGACGGTCAGGCCCCGGGGGTACCGACAGCCACTGCTCTCCTGCTGCGCGGACCATGCCGATTGCCGCACGGGGCCAGAATGTAAGTGGCTGCGGAACGGCGGGCCCGGCAGGGTCGTCCGCCAGATATCGCTCCATGGGACTTGCGAGCATCGTGGAGATCGCGTCGAAGAATGTGCTGAGCGTGGGGGAGCTCTCAAGTGCGGAACCTGCGTCCTGCGCCGGCTGCGTCACGAACATGTAGACGTTCGGTGAGGACTCGGCCATCTGCAGGTACGCGGAGACCATCGCACGCAGACCGTCCCTGGGCGTACTGGCCTGCCGGGCCGCCTCAATCAGTTGCTCCTGCATCCGACCGACGACAACCTCGCCCATTGCACGCTGCAGCCCTGCCTTGTCCCCGAAGTACCGGTAAAAGACGGACTTGGACGTCTCTGCTGCCGAAGCAATCTCCTCCATGGAGGCGCCCGGGCCGATTCTGTGTACTGCTTTGCGTGCGGTCCTGATGAGTGCCGCGCGGCGGGCTTCACGATGCTTGGACCATCGGCTGGAGCGTCCGTCCGCAAGCGGGCGCACATGGGCAGTGAGCTGATTCACGATACTCAGCGTATCAGGTACGCTGGGTATCGATAACTTACCGGGTCTGCCGCATGAGAGTCAGTCGGGCAGGACCTCTTTTCCACGCAAAAGCGCCAGCCAAGGAGCAGCATGAACTCCCTTCCCACCCAACAGGACTCCACGCCCGAGAGCGACCGCAGTGTCCCAGCGCAGCCGCGGGCCGCCGTCGTGATCGGAGGGAACCGCATCCCGTTCGCTCGGTCTGGCGGACAGTACGCCTATGCCTCCAATCAAGAGATGCTGACGGCGGCGTTGGACGGCCTCGTGGCGCGCTTCGGGCTACAGGGCGAGCGCATCGGCGAGGTGGCGGCGGGTGCCGTCCTGAAGCACTCCCGTGACTTCAACCTCACGCGCGAAGCGGTCCTGGGATCAGCGCTCGCCGCGAATACGCCCGCATACGATGTGCAGCAGGCCTGCGCCACCGGTCTCGAAACCGTGGTCGGCCTTTCCAATAAGATCAAGCTCGGGCAGCTCGAATCGGGCATCGCCGGGGGCGTTGACTCGGCATCGGACGCACCGGTGGCGGTGAGCGAGGGGCTGCGGCGCGTATTGCTCGACCTCTCGAGGGCTAAGAGCACTATCCAGAAGCTTGCAGCGTTGCGCGGACTTCGCCCCGCGGACCTGTTGCCGAATGCTCCGACAACATCGGAACCCCGTACCGGACTCTCGATGGGCGAGCACCAGGCAATCACCACAGCCCGCTGGAACATCAGCCGGGAGGCTCAGGATGAGCTGTCGCTGGCCAGCCACAGGAACATGGCGGCGGCCTATGACCGTGGATTTTTCGATGACCTCGTCACGCCGTTCCGCGGGGTGTCCAGGGACGCCAACCTCCGCGCTGATACGTCTCTCGAGAAGCTTGGCTCCCTCAAGCCGGTGTTCGGGCGCACTCTCTCCGCAGATGCGACCATGACCGCCGGCAACTCAACCCCGCTGACCGACGGCGCGGCGGTCGTTCTACTGGGTTCCGAGGATTACGCCCGCCAGAACAATCTGCCGATGCTCGCCAATGTCGTTGATGCGGAGGCGGCAGCTGTTGACTTCGTAGACGGGAAGGAAGGCCTGCTGATGGCGCCGGTCTACGCCCTGCCACGCTTGCTCCAGCGGAACAACATGAGCCTGGCCGACTTCGACTTTTTCGAAATCCACGAGGCATTCGCCAGCACCGTCCTCACCAGTCTTGCGGCCTGGGAAGATGAAGACTTTTGCCGTACACAGCTGGGGTTGCCCGGCGCCCTCGGGAGCGTCGACCGTACCAAGCTCAACGTCAACGGATCATCCCTCGCTGCCGGACATCCCTTCGCCGCGACCGGCGCCCGTATCGTTGCTTCCCTGGCCAAGACGCTGGCTGAAAAGGGGTCGGGCCGCGGTCTTATCTCTGTCTGTGCCGCCGGCGGTCAGGGCGTCGTCGCGATCCTCGAGGCGCGCTGATCATGACGGACACGTACCTCAAGCTCGTCAATGCCAAGCCATTCAGCCAGTTTGCGAAAACGGCAGGCCTGCCACGACCCGTGCCGCTCCGGCGTCACGCTCCCGGTGCGCCGCTGGTTCCCGGTCCGGTTCTCGTACTCGGTAGGTCGCCGGGCACCCAGACCGTAGCCACCACACTGCTCGGCTGGGATCTGGATGTCCGTCGGCACCTACGCCCCAAGGAGAAACTGGGGGCGGTGGTCGTAGTGCTCGACGATGTCGCGGATCCCGCCCAGTTGGCAGGTCTCTTCCTGGAAGTCGGCTCCGTCGTTCGCCAACTCCTGCCCGGCGGGCGCATCGTGACGATCTCCCGGCCCGCAGCAGGCAGCACCGAACCTCGGGTTGCCTCCGCACGTAACGCCGTCGAGGGTGCATTGCGCAGTCTTGCGAAGGAGCTGCGCGCCGGTGCCACCGCTAACGGGGTCCTGCTCGACGCTGACGTGGACGTGGAAGCGCCCAGCGTCGGTGCGACACTCGAGTTCCTCCTTTCCGGCAAAAGTGCCTACGTCGACGGACAGTTCGTCACCGTGGAAACGTCCGACGGCGCTGCGCACCATCAACGCTCCGATGCTCCGCTCGCTGGGAGAACCGCCGTCGTCACGGGCGCCGCGCGGGGAATCGGCGCTGAGATCGCCAAAGTTCTTCGCCGCGACGGAGCCCAGATCATCGCCGTGGACGTGCCGGCCGCGGGCGAACACCTTGCCCTGGTTGCGAACGAGGTGGGAGGCACGGCCCTGCAGGTCGATGTCACGGCACCCGATGCTGCAGAGCGGATCCTCAATCACGCCGCCACCCGTTACGGCAGGCTGGACATCATGGTGCACAACGCAGGGATCACCCGCGATCGCCTGCTGGCGAATATGGACCCGGCACGGTGGAACTCCGTCATGGCGGTGAATCTTGAATCGCAACTGCGCATCAACGAGAAGCTCCTCGCCGCTGACGGGTTCAGCGCCGACGGCAGCATCGTCTGCCTCGCGTCCACCAGCGGGATTGCAGGCAACCGCGGCCAGACAAACTATGCCGCGTCGAAGGCCGGCGTGATGGGGATGGTCAGGTCCACGGCCAACTCACTGGCCGGATCCGGGCGCACTATCAACGCCGTCGCACCGGGGTTCATCGAAACCGACATGACCGCGAAGATCCCCTTCGCCACGCGTGAAGTGGCGCGTCGTCTGAGCAGCCTCCAGCAGGGTGGGCTCCCTCTGGACGTAGCCGAAGCCGTGTCCTTCCTCGCGTCTCCGGGTGCCTCGGGAATCAGCGGCCAGGTATTGCGCGTTTGCGGTCAAAACCTGGTCGGTGCGTGATGGATCGCTTGCTTCAGGAACCGCCGCCCCTCCCCGCCCTCTACGCGAAGGCGCTGATACGTCCTGCGCAGACCGCCCTGCGGTTACGGAAGCCGTCAACCGCACTTCCCGATGTCCGTCACCGGGTGGAGAACGTCACTGCGACGCCGGAGAAGGTAGCCGCCTTTCAAGGGCTAATGGGCCGGTTCCAATCTCAATTCCTGCCATCGGGATACGTTCACACGCTCGCTTTCCCAGTCGCGGTCAGCGTGCTGGCCCGCCGCGACTTTCCTCTTCCGTTACTCGGCATGATCCATCTTCGCAACGAGGTCCGCCATCTTCATCCGATTGCCATCGATGAACGTCTCAGCGTGACGGCACGGGTGGAGAAGCTGTTGCCCCACCGCAGCGGGACGATGGCTGACGTCGTGGTCGATGTGGAAGCTGCCTCCCAACTTGTGTGGAGCGGACGGTCCACCTATCTGGCGAAAGGCGTTCAAGCCGCTGCGCCAGGAACAGACAGCAGTGACCCTGCCGTGACCGATCGCACAGCGGAGGATGTCCCCGATTATCCGACACGTGTTTGGACATTGGACGGCGGCATTGGGCGCAGTTATGCGGCTGTGTCGGGAGATTACAACCCGATTCACCTCAGCGTTGCGTCCTCGCGGATGCTCGGGATGAAGCGACCTATCGCGCACGGGATGTATCTTGCGTCGCGCATGGTCGCCGAGATCGGACCGGACGAGTCATCGCCGTTCCAGTGGACGATCGACTTCCGGGCGCCCGTCACGTTGCCGTCCAGGGTGCTGCTCTCGGCACAGGTGGAGAGATCGTCCACTTCGGACTGGCTGGGTGCCGAGGTGACCGCGTGGGATCCGAAACGCCGTCGTACTCACTTCTCAGGGCGGCTGGAACGATTGCACCGGCAAGCCGGCGCGGAATAGTTGCACACCGGCTCTTCCACGTCCAGAGGGAGCGGTTGAATCACCACCACTTTCAGGTCAGTTGGCTCCCGGACCTGTGAAGGCGGTTCCGAACAGTGGAGACTCCAGATGTCAGCTACCGCTGACTGCTCACCACTGATCGAAACGAGGAATTTCGTGAACTCACGAGGTTTGAAGGCAGCCGTTTTCGCAGCATCGACGCTGATGGCTTCGGCACTTCTGTCCGGCGGGGCCGCCCAGGCCGCTCCGCAGGTGCCAATGAAGGCGCCGGCAGCATCCATCTCGCACACCCAGGTCGACTCGCAGGAAGCACTCGAGGCGTACTGGACGCCGGAACGGATGAAGAGCGCGAAGCCGGGCAACACCATCAACTCCCAGGGCTGGGGCGAGCAGGGCCGCTCGATCATGCCCAAGGCCGGCACTGAGGCGCAGGCCGCGCCCCAGCAGAAGGCAGCACCAAGCACGAGGGCAGGCAGCCCGGCTCCGGTCTCACATATCGGGAAGGTGTTCTTCACGCTCGGCGGCCAGAACTACGTCTGCTCAGCGAACTCCGTGCAGAGCACCAACCAGAGTACTGTCGCCACCGCTGGACACTGCACCTACGACATCAACGCAGGCTGGGCCAGCAAGTTTGTGTTCGTCCCGGCCTACAACAACGGCTCCGCACCCTACGGCATGTGGTCGGCCACTTCGCTGCACTCCACCACCGAGTGGGTGTCCCGGAACGACATCAGCTACGACGGCGCCTTCGCCGTCGTAGCTCCGTTGAACGGCCGGACCCTGACCGCCGCGGTAGGAGCGTCGAAAATCGGGTTCAATCTCGCCCGGGGCCTCACCTACACCGCCTATGGTTACCCGGCAGCCTCACCGTTCAACGGTGAGACCCTGAAGAGCTGTTACGGGACCGCATCGAGGGATCGGATCGGCGGCACCCAGTCACAGGGCATCCCGTGTGACATGACCGGCGGATCGTCCGGCGGCCCGTGGTTCATCGGATCCGGCTCGGGCGGCACCCAGAACTCCGTGAACAGCTTCGGCTACAACATCCAGAAGAACGTGATGTATGGCCCGTACTTCGGCAGCTCAATCCAGACCGCGTACTCCACGGCGTCGAACCGCTAACACGCACTTGCCACCATCGAAGGGCCGGCTTCCCCGCCGCGGGGAAACCGGCCTTTCGATGGTGTGATCTGCCCTACACCGCCCGCACTTACACTGATCTCATGACTCCCGACTCCCGGCTGGCGCTCGCCCGCAGTCTCGACGCCGAAGACCCGCTCGCGTCACGCCGCTCCCTGTTTGAAGGTCACGACGACGACGCTGTCGCGGCGTACCTTGACGGCAACTCGCTGGGACGGCCGCTCAAGGCGACCAGCGCCCGCCTCACGGAATTCGTACGCGATCAGTGGGGCGGGCGGCTCATCCGTGCCTGGGACGAGGATTGGCTGCAACTTCCGCAGAGGGTGGGGGACAGGATCGGCCGGATTGCACTCGGTGCCGCTCCGGGTCAGTGCGTGGTGGCCGATTCGACCAGCGTTCTCCTCTACAAGGTCATTCGCGCGGCCTGTGCCGCCCGCCCCGACCGTACCGAAATTGTGATTGAGCGGGACAACTTCCCGACCGACCGATTCATCGTTGAGGCCATCGCCGCCGACCGCGGGCTAACGGTTCGCTGGGTGGAGGTAGCGCCTGATGCCGGTCCGACGCTGGAGGGGGTGAGCAAGGCGCTCGGCCCAGACACCGCCGTCGTCGTGCTGAGTCATGTGGCGTACCGATCCGCGCACATAGCGGACATGGAAGCCATAACCCGCCTGACACACGACGCCGGAGCGCTCATCGTCTGGGACCTAAGCCACTCGGTGGGGTCGGTTCCGGTGCGGTTGGACGAGTGCGAAGCCGATTTTGCGGTCGGATGCAGCTATAAGTACCTGAACGGTGGGCCAGGAGCGCCTGCTTGGGCATACGTCGCAGCGCGACATCTGGCGGATCTCAGCCAGCCAATCCCCGGGTGGTTGGGAAGTGCGGATCCCTTTGGGATGGGGACGGGCTACCAGCCCGCAGACGGGATTCGCCGCATGGTCTCGGGTACACCGCCGATCCTGGGTATGCAGGCGCTGCAGGACATGCTGGACCTTCTGGAGGAAGTCGGCATAGAGGCTGTCCGTGCGAAGTCCTTGAAGCTGACTTCCTTCGCCGTCACCATCGTCGAGGACCTCATGGGGGCCGACGGGGTGCAGATTGCCTCACCCCGCGCTCCGGAGGAGCGCGGCAGCCACATCACGATTGACCATCCTGCCTTCAGCGGGATGATCTCGGAGCTCTGGCGCGACGGAATCATTCCCGACTTCCGTAATCCTCATGGCCTGCGTCTCGGGTTCTCACCCCTGTCGACGTCCTTCGAGGAGACTCTCGTTGGTATCGGATCAATTGCGGACAGACTCCGGTCGAGAGGTCTCGATTAAAGACTTCGGGCCTGATCGTGTTAGAGTTTTTCTCGCTGCTTCGAGCGATTCACTCCTCGAAAACATCACCTGCGCGGGTGGCGGAATGGCAGACGCGCTAGCTTGAGGTGCTAGTCCTCTTATTGAGGGTGGGGGTTCAAGTCCCCCTCCGCGCACAACAAAAACCCCGGGAAACCGGGGTTTTTTTGTGCCCTCAACCACGCGAAGTGCGTTCTCGACCACGTGTCTCCCGCCTCGACCGCTGGACGCCGCTTCAGTTTGGGTCGGCGCTGTATCTATTGGAGCCGACTTTTGCCAAAGGCGTGATGGAAAACCCGGGTACCCCCGAGCGAACCATTGGTACGGTGATGGGACCGTCCGCCGGGCTGGGTGTGAATCACCTGCCGTAGGCGAGTTTCTGATCGACGGGCGCTCAGTCTTCGTTTCGCTTGTGCTCCCGTCTCCTAGCGAAGGGACCTATCCATGGCTATCTCGGATTTTGACCGCTACCCCCTCACCTTCGGCCCTAGTCCGGTACATCATTTGCCTCGCCTGACGGCGCACCTGGGCGGAGCGCAGATCTGGGCAAAACGGGAAGACGTGAACAGCGGGTTGGCGTTCGGGGGGAATAAGACCCGCAAGCTTGAGTACTTCATCCCCGATGCGATCGCTCAGGGTGCAGACACCCTGGTATCTATCGGCGGGTACCAGTCCAACCACACACGCCAGGTCGCTGCAGTCGCAGCGAAGCTGGGCATGAAGGCACGTCTGGTCCAGGAAAACTGGGTGGAATGGCCCGATCCGCTCTCGGACCGGGTGGGAAACATCCTGCTCTCCCGGATAATGGGCGCCGACGTGCGGTTGGACAGCGCCGGTTTCGACATCGGAATCAGGGACAGCTGGAAAAGTGCCATCGAAGAGGTGAGGGCCGCCGGGGGCACTCCTTACGCGATTCCGGCAGGCGGCTCGGACCATAAACTCGGCGGGCTGGGCTTCGCGAATTGGGCGTATGAAGTAGAACAGCAGGAACGTGAGCTTGGCGTGTTCTTCGACACCATCGTTGTGTGCACAGTTACCGGCTCTACTCACGCGGGAATGATCGCGGGGTTCGCGGGACAGCAGAGGCCGCGTCGCGTCATCGGGATTGATGCGTCTGCCACCCTGCGGAAAACGCGCGAGCAGGTCGAACGAATAGCACGGAACACGGCAGAGCTGATAGGACTGGGCCGCGAACTCCGGGATGACGAGATCACTGTAATGGAAGGATGGGCCGGCGATCTGTACGGAATACCGGTCGAGTCAACGCTGGAAGCCATCAGGTTGGGCGCCTCGCTGGAAGCGATGATCACTGACCCCGTCTACGAGGGGAAGTCGCTGGCAGGCCTGATTGATTTGGTCAAGAGCAGAGATATCCCGGCCGGCAGCAACGTCCTGTATGCCCACCTCGGCGGCCAACTCGCTCTCAACGCCTACAGCGGCTTGTTTCGCTCCTGACTCCTTCGCCAACCCGTCCCAAGGAATCACCAAGCCTTCCAAAGCATCATTGAGCCGGGAGCAGCCGCCATGACCTGGCGAGAGTTCTCGCCGGGCGGGTTCGACGTACGCGCCTCCTGCATCGGACCCGTCCGGCTCCCCTCACAGCCGGGTGTGGGACATTTCTTCGGGTTACTGAAAGGTACTCTCAAGAAGCCCTCAAGCAATTCTCACGTCTGTAGAAGATTGCTTGACGCCTGAAGCTTCAGCAGAGGATCCTGAAAGTCCTGTAGCAGAGCGGGACTAATTGGGGCGGATATGGGAACAATCAAGTGCAAGACCTGTCCGAGCACGTGGACGGTCACAACGAGCAAGGCTGAGTCTGTCATCGCACAAAATCACACGTACCTGAACCCTGGCCATAGGACGGTCACGTTGTGGGAGGAACATGAGGACGAGGCACGCGCTTCCTGATCGATGAGTGTGTGAAGCCACCAACCTTGCGAATCGGTCCAACGAAAAAGCACCCACCCCCTGCGGTCGGCAGGGGGTGGGTGCTTTTTCGTGTCGAGGAGCAGGACTACTCCGCAGCAGGCAGTTCGGCGTCCGGAGTCTCCTCGAGGTACGTCGCTTTCCATTCGCCCTCCGTGTAGACCACGGTGGCCGAGTAGATCGAGCCGGCCGCGTCGAACGGACGTGTCTCCTGCGCCTCGCCCGACTCGTCGAACTCAGTGTAGGCACTCGGATTGACGGGGATCACAGCCTCAACTTCCACGCCCTCAGCGACCTCGTCGGCGGGGGTAGTGATGAGGATCTGCTTCACCTTGGGCTGCCCGCCAAGGATCCAACCGCCGTCGTCGTAGATGGCCTTGATCGATTCAGCATCGGCAACCGCCGCGTCAGCGCCGTCGAGGGACGCGAGCAGTGCTTCGATGTCGCCTGTCTGCAGGGCGTAGGACTTCAGTTCGAATACATGATGCAGAAATGCCTTGGCCCCATCGGCGGTTGACTCGCCCATGAGCTCATTGGTGGCAGGCTGCACGATGTTCGCTGCAGGAGCGCTTGAGCTTGCAGGGGTGGGCGCTGCCTCTGCTGGTGTGGCGGCAGATTCGGAGGACTCGCCGCAGGCGGTGAGCACAGCGAGGGCGACGACGGCGGTAGCCGCAATCTTGATGGTCTTCATGTTCTCCCCAGGGAAGGTAATTTGTGCGCCAGAGCGGCGCCGACGCCCAACAGACTAGCCGTAGCCTGAGGCAACAAGACGCAATTCACAGCGGAACGTGCTGCAAATCACACGATTCGGGTCCCGGCCCCGGTACTCATCGGTAGGCTGGAGTCATTCACCCACCGAACGATGGAGGTCTGTCATGGGAGTCGCCCCCGAAGATGAAGTAGTCCGGATCTGCCGGGAGCTCATACAGATCGACACCTCCAACTTCGGAGACAACGAGGGGCCGGGAGAGCGGAAGGCCGCTGAATATACGGCGGGGCTGATTGAGGAAGTGGGTCTTGAGGCCCAGCTCTTCGAGTCGGCCCCGGGCCGGGCGTCGGTTGTCACCCGTGTCAGCGGAAGCGACTCAAGCCTCCCTGCGCTGGTGGTTCATGGCCACCTCGATGTCGTGCCGGCGCAGAAGGAGGATTGGAGCGTAGACCCGTTCGGCGCGGAGGAACGGGACGGTCTGATCTGGGGACGCGGGGCCGTCGACATGAAAGACATGGATGCGATGATCCTGTCTGTCCTCCGGTCGATGCAGCGGGAGGGTGTCCATCCGAAGCGTGACCTCATCTTTGCCTTTTTCGCCGATGAGGAAGCCGGCGGAAACTACGGCGCCTCCTGGTTGGTCGACAACAAACCGGAGCTTTTCGAGGGCGCAACCGAGGCGATCTCGGAGGTGGGTGGATTCTCGGCGACGATCGGCGGGCAGCGCACATACCTGCTGCAGACGGCGGAGAAGGGGATCTCCTGGCTCCGCCTCGTGGCTCACGGCCGGGCCGGGCATGGATCGCAAATCAACACCGACAACGCGGTGACACAGCTCGCCCGGGCAGTGGCCCGTATCGGAGAGCATCAGTGGCCGGTTGAACTGACACCTACCACGCGCCAGTTCCTGGATGGCGTGACGGAATTGACCGGCGTCGAATTCGACCCTGACAACCCGGAGACACTACTCAAGGAACTGGGCACCGTCGCGCGCTTTGTCGGCGCAACCCTTCAGAACACGTCGAACCCAACCATGCTGAAGGGGGGATACAAGCACAATGTCATCCCAGGCAGCGCGGAGGCGCTCATCGACGTCCGTACCCTTCCAGGGCAGGAAGAGGAAGTCCTGGCGACCATCAAGTCCCTCGCTGGAGAGTCCGTGGAAGTCTCCTATGCGCACAAGGACGTTTCCCTCGAGGTACCGTTTGCCGGTAATCTGGTCGACCGCATGGTCGATGCCTTGCTTGCCGAGGACCCTGAAGCCAAGGTCCTTCCGTACACCCTGTCCGGTGGCACAGACAACAAGTCGCTCAGCCGGTTGGGCATCACCGGGTACGGATTCGCTCCGCTGCGGCTGCCGGATGATCTCGACTTCACCGGAATGTTTCACGGCGTGGATGAGCGGGTTCCCACCGAATCCCTCCGTTTCGGCGCGAGGGTCCTCAACC
This sequence comes from Arthrobacter sp., assembly GCF_031179385.1. Classification (GTDB taxonomy): domain Bacteria; phylum Actinomycetota; class Actinomycetes; order Actinomycetales; family Micrococcaceae; genus Arthrobacter_D. The sequence continues at coordinate 26,723 of NZ_JAPSHV010000008.1, forward strand.
GGTTGCTCACCAACAGCTGATGGGTTCCCCCGCAGAAGAAATCCTCCCGGACGACCTCCTGAACCGGTTCCGAACACGCGCGCCTGATTACGACGCACGCAATGTGTTCTGCCACGAGGATTTCGATGATCTCGCCTCACGCGGTTATCTACGGCTCTTCTGCGCGGAGGACGACGGCGGCGCGGCTCTTGGCATGGCGGAAGCGGTTGCCTGCCAGCGACGATTGGCTGCTGCCGCGCCCGCAACCGCCCTCGCCGTCAACATGCACCTCGTCTGGACCGCCGTGGCAAGGCTTCACGAGAAGCTGGGGGACCCGTCCCTGGGCTTCATCCTGAAAGAGGCTGCCGAGGGGGAGGTCTTCGCCTTCGGACTATCGGAACCGGGTAACGATGCTGTGCTGTTCGACTCGATAACCATTGCGGAGCGGGAAGTGGGCGGTGCCTACAAGTTCACCGGTACCAAAATCTTCACCAGTCTTTCCCCGGTATGGACCAGGCTCGGCGTCTTCGGCAAAAGCGAGGGTGGCGGGGAACCGCAACTCGTTCACGGATTCATCACCCGGGGGTCAACAGGTGTGGAAATCCTCGCGGATTGGAACACGGTAGGGATGCGGGCGACGCAATCGCACACGACTCGCCTCAACGGCGTCGTCATACCGTCCGAGCGCATCTTCCGGCATCTCCCGGTCGGCCCCAATCGCGACCCCTTCGTCTTCGCCGTCTTCGCCGCATTCGAGACCCTCATCAGCGCCGTTTACGCGGGCATCGCGGACCGCGCCCTCGAACTCGCTGTGCAGGCGCCGCTTGCGCGGACGCCCGGTATGGACGGCGTTCCGGTTGCGTCCCGGCCCGCCATACGGATGACCGTAGCTGAAGCGGCCATGAAGTGGGAAGCTCTTGACGCGCACCTTCGGCTGCTCGCTGCCGACCTGGATGACGGCGTCGACCATGAGGACCAATGGTTCGCAAAGCTGGTGTCCCTCAAGACCCACGCGACGGGCGCCGCCCGCGAACTGGTGGATGCAGCTGTGTCGCTCTCCGGCGGCAGGGGCTACTTCACGGAAAGCGAGATCAGCCGCCTTTCGCGCGACGTGACCGCAGGTACCTTCCATCCCTCCACCGTGGAATCCGCTCGTCGCACGGTGGCGAACGCCTGGCTTGGACCTGAGCAGCAGATCTAGGCCGTGCGCTCCACCCGCAGGACCTTGCGCCGAAGCCAGAACCTTCGATGCCCGCCAATGTAGATGCAGCTGCGTTCGAGTTCCCACTTGCCGTATTCGGCATGTTCGGTCAGGAGCTGGCGGGCAGCGGACAGGGGCTCACCAGCGCTGACGGTGACCACAAGGTACTCATACTGACGGCCGTAGTCCCGTTTCCGGATGACGGTTGAGTTCAGAAATTGTTCGCGCATTTCCCTCCAATTTGCTTCACTTTACCGATAACGTCTAGACCATGAGCATCGATCCGCGTGTCGCATTGCAATCGCTGGTTTCCGCACTTGAAGAGCACCTCGCCGCTGCAGCATCGCGCAGGGGAGACGATGATCCGGCGGTGGAATCTGCTTATCTTTCGATCGCGGATTCCTTTGAGGCATACGAAGAATCGTTGTATGAGGCGTATGGAGAAGTGACTCCGCTCGTCATTTACGAGGACGACGAAGACGAAGAGGAAGAAGTGGAGTCGGTCACCGGTTCGTAAGCCGACCGATCCGGCGGCTATCGGGGAGCCGAAACCTCATCGAGAACCTCAGCTATCTGCGCGGGCAGGGGAGCCTGGGAACACGCAAGAAGCTCCTTGAGTTGCGCCCCCGTGCGTGCGCCGAGGACAGCCGAAGCCACGGTCGGTCGCTGGAGCAGCCAGCGCAGGGCGACCTCCGCAGCTGAGAGTTCCAGTCCGCGCGCAGCAGTAGACACCGCATCCGTGATCCGCGCGGCCTTGCCGGCCAGATATGGTTCGAGATAGCCGGCCCAGTCGTCGCTGGCAGCACGAGAATCAGACGGCAGTTGGGAGCGATACTTCCCCGTGAGCGCCCCACGGCCAAGCGGTGCCCAGGCGATGGTTCCGACACCGAAAGCTTCCGATGCAGGCAGCACCTCGTCCTCCACCCGTCGGCTCAACAGGGAATACTCCGTTTCGTGGACAGACACCGGGAATCCTGCCGTGGAACACAGCCGGGCAAGTTCCCACCCTGTGTAATTGGTCACACCCACATAGCGGGCGCGCCCTGAACGATAAGCGTATTCCAGTGCGGCCAGGGTCTCCTCGACGGGGACGGGCGATTCCGACGCCGGCGCCATCCAAAAGTCGACGCTGTCGGTGCCCAGCCGTGAAAGCGAAGCGTCCAGAGAATCCAGCAGTCCCTTACGCGAGGCGTCCACGCGGCCCTCGGACCAGTGCCTCGGAATGCCGCCCAGTACTGCAAGTACAACCTCAGAGCGGGCGACGACGTCTCCCAACAGGGAACCGAGGAGCGCTTCCGCCTGCCCGTCGGAGAATCGAGCAGCAGTGCTCACAAGCGTTCCACCGGCCTCTACAAACAGGCGAAGTTGCTCCCGCGCTGCCTCTTCATCAACGTCCATTCCCCAGGTCATCGTCCCTAGACCGAGCACAGATACCAGCTGTCCGCTACCGCCCACATTTCGCCACTGCATACGCCAAGCCTAAAGCCTGTGCTCCGAACGGTGACGTAGGGTCTTATCTGTGAATTGGATCGAAGCGGCCGTCCTGGGCCTCGTTCAGGGCCTTACCGAATTCCTGCCAATCTCATCAAGTGCACACCTGCGGATCGTCGGGGAATTGCTGCCCAGGGCGCAGGACCCCGGAGCGGCCTTCACCGCCATCACCCAACTTGGAACTGAAACCGCCGTCATCGTCTACTTCTGGCGCGACATCCTCCGGATCATCCGGGCATGGTTCGGTTCGCTCACCCGGAAGGTCCCACGAAACGATCCGGATGCACGGATGGGTTGGCTGGTCATTCTCGGCAGTATTCCCATCGTCATCCTGGGTCTGCTCTTCCAGGACCAGATTGAAAGCACGTTCCGCAGCATGTGGCTTGTCGCCACCATGCTGGTGGTCTTCGGCGTCATTCTGGCCGTCGCAGACGCTGTTGGACGCCAAAGACTCACCCTCGACCGTCTCACCTATAAGCACGGCATCCTGTACGGCTTCGCCCAGGCGCTGGCGCTCATTCCCGGCGTCTCCCGCTCGGGCGGAACCATCACCGCGGGACTCCTGATGGGCTACACCCGCGAGGCCGCCGCACGGTATTCCTTCCTTCTGGCCATCCCCGCAGTCTTCGGCAGTGGCTTCTACCAGCTCTACAAGAGCGCAGGCACGCCGGGACCCTACGGACCCGGGGAGACGCTGCTCGCAACACTTATAGCCTTCGGCGTGGGCTACGTAATCATCGGATGGTTCCTGAAGTTCGTTTCCACACGCAGCTACGGAATCTTCGTCTGGTACCGCATAGCGCTGGGCCTGGTTATTTTCTTGCTCCTTGGTTTCGGTGTCATCTCCGCATAACGGGCGCCGCGCCATCTGTCCTCCAACACCGACCCTCTAAGGTAGAACCGTGATCTCCTGGAATTCCCGCACTGTTCCGGACCTGCCCGGCGGCCCCCCACCCATCCGCCTTTGGGATAGTGCGTTGGGGACACTCGCCGAACTCCCGCAGGAAGCCCGCCAAGGACTGTATGTATGCGGGATAACCCCGTACGACGCAACCCACATGGGCCACGCGGCAACCTACGTGGCCTTTGACCTGTTGAACCGGCTCTGGCGGGACGCCGGTCATGACGTCGACTACGTGCAGAATGTCACCGACGTCGATGACCCGCTGCTGGAGCGGGCGACCGCCACAAAAGTCGATTGGATGGATCTCGCCCGTTCCCAAACGGACCTCTTCCGCACCGATATGGAGGCACTGAACGTACTGGCGCCTGACCATTACGTGGGCGCGGTGGAGTCGGTGCCGGCCATCGTTCCGGTCATCGAGGACCTGCTCCAGCGCAACCTTGCCTACTGCGTCCCTGGATCGGAGAGGGAACCCGATGGGGATGTCTACTTCTCTGTCGAACGAGCCAGCCAGGGAACGGATACCGGCAACGGAACCACGTGGAATCCGGGTTTCATCTCGCACCTGAGTGGGCAGGAAATGATCACCACCTTCGCCGAGCGGGGCGGAGACCCTGCCCGAGCCGGCAAGCACAACCCCCTGGATCCGCTCCTGTGGCGCGTGGCGCGACCAGGGGAGCCCTCCTGGGACGGAGCCTCCCTGGGCCCGGGCAGGCCGGGGTGGCATATTGAGTGCTCCGTGATTGCACTTCAGCACCTCGATGCGCCCTTCGCGGTTCAGGGCGGGGGATCGGATCTGATGTTCCCGCACCACGAGATGAGCGCCGGACATGCCCAGGCCATCTCGGGTCTCCCTCTCGCCCGCCACTACGCGCATGCGGGCATGGTTGGGCTCGACGGCGAAAAAATGAGCAAGTCCAAGGGGAATCTTGTGCTGGTGTCAGCTCTACGGGAGGCCGGCACGGATCCAGTGGCCATTCGTCTTGCCATCCTCGCGAATCACTACCGCTCCGACTGGTCGTGGACCACGGGAGCCCTCGACGCTGCACGCTCCCGTCTTGATATGTGGCGAGCGGCGCTTGCCACCGCCACCGTGGAGTCGGTGCACGAACTCCTTGCGTCGATGCGCGCGGCACTGGCTCATGACCTTGATGCTCCGGCCGCCTTGGAGGCAGTGGACAGCTGGTGCGCGGCGGGCGCACATCTCACGGGTACAGACGAAGGCGCGGAGCTTGCGGCGGACGCGCTGGACGCACTCTTGGGCATCCGGTTGAAGGACTAGTCCTTCCGCCGCTTTTTCAGGTAACGCTCGAACTCCCGTGCGATGGATTCGCCGCTTGCCTCGGGCAAGTCGGCGGTATCTTTGGCTTCCTCAAGCTGCCGGACATACGCTGCAACCTCCGGGTCCTCAGTCGACAGCTCGTCAACGCCCCGCTCCCAGGCCTCCGCTTCCTCGGCGAGCGCGTGGGTGTCCAGACCTACGTGAAGCAGCTCTTCCAGACGGTTCAGCAGGGCAAGCTGCGCTTTAGGCGACGGTGACTGTCCAACATAGTGGGGAACAGCAGCCCACATGGACAGCGTCGGTATATCCGCGAGCTGACCGACTTCAGCGAGCACCCCTACTATTCCAATGGGCCCCTCGTAGGTTGAGGACTCGACGTTGAGCGACTCGCGAATGAGGTCATCGTCTGAAGAAACCGTGACCGGTATGGGGCGGGTATGGGGCACGTCCGCGAGAAGGGCACCCACCAGGACGAGGCAGTCGACCTCGAGCTCCTTCGCCATTCCGATGAGTTCGGCCGTGTAGGCGCGCCACTTGTAGGACGGCTCCACTCCGTGCACAAGGATCACATCGAGGTTGCTCTCCGGCACCGAAGCGCGGCTGATGCGGGTGGTTGGCCACTTGATGCGCCGCTGCCCGGAGCTGTTGCGTTTGATGACGGGCCTGGTGAACTGGAAGTCGTAGAACTCGTCGGCGTCAATGGTGGAGATCTTCTCGCCGCCCCACTGCTTGCCCACAAACTTCAGGGAATCGCTGGCGGCTTCGCCGGCGTCGTTCCAGCCTTCGAAAGCGGCCAGCATCACGGTGACCCGGCGCTTCCCGTTGCTCTCAGGGAAGAGCCCCGGAAGGCCCGCGGGAACGCCTTGGCTCTGGTTGTCTTCGAACGTACTCACCGTTTCACCCTAGACCTCCTGCTGCTGCCCTGTCAGGCACGCCACCGGCGCTTCGCGCAGAGCGCACCGCGGTTCAGCGCAACGCAGCCACGTAGACTTGGGACATGGTCACCCCTTCCAGCGATACGGCTGTGCCCTCGAACATCACCGCGCCGCCCGGGCATGAAGCGTCCGGAACGGTCGAGCTTCAAGCGGTCCTCTGGGACATGGACGGCACCATTGTCGACACCGAGCCGTACTGGATAGAAGCGGAGCACCAGCTGGTAGCGGCTCACGGTGGCTCCTGGTCAGCTGAACAGGCCGAGGGTCTGGTAGGGCAAGCTCTAACTTTCTCCGCCGGGGTGCTGCAGGCGGCCGGTGTGAAGCTCAGCGTGCGGGAGATCATCGATACGCTCACCGAACAGGTGACGGCTAAGGTGCGCGAATCGGTGCCGTGGAGGCCCGGTGCGCGCGAACTCCTTCTGGCCCTTCGCGGAAGGGACATCCCATGCGCCCTGGTCACTATGTCGGAGCAGCAACTGGCCGTGGAAGTGGCCCGGCATCTCCCGGGAGACACCTTCGAGCTGCTGGTCACCGGAGACCGCGTCACCAGGGGGAAGCCCGATCCGGAGGCCTACCAGACGGCGTTCGATGAACTTACTGCACGCGTAGGCCCGTTGCGTAAAGGGGCCGTCGTCGCGATTGAGGATTCCCTTCCCGGCGTCACCGCCGCCAAGGCCTCCGGAGTGGTGACTCTCGGTGTGCCGCATTTCGTTGCGTTGCCCCCCGACTCCGCCGACCATCTTTGGCCATCCCTCGAAGGGCGCCAGGTCGAGGATCTCGAAAGCCTTCTGCCCTCCCAGACTGAGAGCGCCTCCGGCGACAGGCGGATCACGTGAACCGGTCACGACGCGCTGAGGCAACACGGCAGGACGGCATACCGCTGGGAAGGATTGTCGGTATCCCTGTGGTGCTGGCCTGGTCCTGGTTCATCATTGCCGCTTTCGTGGTGATTGTCTTCGGCCCTCAGGTAGCAGATCTATACCCCGGCCTGGGAATCGGTGCCTATGGCGTTGCTCTTGCCTACGCGGTGCTCCTGGCGGTATCGGTGCTGATCCATGAGCTCGCCCACGCACTTTCTGCCCGCCGCTTCGGATGGCCGACAACCCGGATCGTCCTGAACCTCTGGGGTGGACACACCCAGTTCGAGAACTTCGCTGCCAGCCCGGGCAGATCTCTCGTTGTGGCGCTTGCGGGACCGGCCGCTAACTTCGTCCTCGCTCTGGCCGGCTGGGGAGCGATTCTCCTTCTGCAGCCAACGGGCGTGACCAATCTGCTCGCCAATATCCTCGTCTGGGCAAATTTCCTCGTCGCAGCGTTCAATGTGCTGCCGGGACTGCCGCTCGACGGCGGGCGGATCGTGGAATCAGCCGTCTGGCGCGCTACCGGAAGCCAGGAAAAGGGCACCGTGGCTGCCGGCTGGACGGGGCGGTTGATCGCCGTCGGACTGATCGCCGTCGTCGTGCTGGTTCCGCTTCTGACTGGTAGCCAGCCCAGTCCCGTCACGGTGATCGTAGCCGTCGTCATGGGAGGTTTTCTGTGGCTGGGAGCCAGCTCCGCGATAGCCAATGCCAAGATGCGGCTGCGACTACCGGAAGTCAGCGCGGGAAGGCTCAAGCAGCCTGCCGTCGGCGTACTCGCCGGGACCTCCGTGCAACAGGTAAAGCGTCTCCTCGCCGACAGGCCGGGAGTCGACGTCGTTCTCACCAGCCCGAACGGGCTGCCGGAAGCGGTAGTTGATCGCGATGCGCTGACGGCCGTTCCCGACTCCCAGGCAGAGACCACTCCTGCCAACGCTGTTGCCCGGGCCCTCGCCCCCGGAGCATATGTCCCGGAATTCGCCGAAGGGCAGGAGCTGGTGCAGTATCTCGCCCGGCTCGCCGGCAGTGAATACGCCGTCACGGACAGACAGGGCACAGTGACCGGGTTGCTGCACCAGTCCGTTGTCATCGCGGCAATCACCGGCCGCTCCCACCCAGGTTTTAACTGACACCCCAAGCACGCGGGCGCCTCCGGGCTGCCTCAGCAGAACCACCGGAGGACCTCATGAACACCAGCCAGTTCGGCACGGCGACCGACATCGAGACTGAGCAGCAGCCCCATGGAGCGGCAGCTCGCCGCGGTCCGCTCCGTCCCGGCGAACGGGTGCAGCTGACGGACGAAAAGGGTCGGATGAATACCATCACCCTGACCCCGGGCGGAGCCTTTCACACGCACAAAGGGTTCCTCAGCCACGATCAGCTGATCGGAGCATCGGAAGGCACCATCGTTACCAACACCAACGGCGCGCAGTACCAGGCGCTTCGCCCGCTGCTCTCCGACTTCGTGCTGTCGATGCCGCGCGGCGCGGCCGTCGTGTACCCCAAAGACGCCGGCCAGATCGTGACGATGGCTGACATCTTCCCAGGTGCGCGCGTCGTCGAGGCTGGGGTCGGTTCCGGAGCGCTCTCCATCTCATTGCTGCGCGCCGTCGGTGACAACGGCTACCTTCACTCGTTCGAGCGTCGGGAAGAGTTCGCGGACATCGCGAAAGGGAACGTCGAGACGATCTTCGGCGGCCCGCACCCCGCCTGGCAGATCACGCTCGGAGACTTCCAGGAGCAGGTCATTGAGGCCGAAAAGCCGGGAACCGTTGACCGCGTTGTCCTCGACATGTTGGCGCCATGGGAATGCCTCGACGCCGTTGCCACAGTGCTGGCACCCGGCGGTGTGTGGATCAGCTACGTCGCTACGGTGACACAGCTGTCGCGTACCGCCGAGGCGATTCGCGCCGACGGACGGTTCACCGAGCCGGACGCGTGGGAATCGATGGTGCGCGGCTGGCACCTTGAAGGCCTCGCGGTCCGCCCTGACCATCGGATGGTGGCGCACACCGGGTTCCTGCTCACGACCCGGCGCCTCGCGCACGGCGTGACCGGTATCAGCACCAAGCGTCGACCATCGAAGACAGGGTTCAGCGAGGAAGACCTGAACGCGTGGACCCCCCAGGCCGTGGGTGAGCGTGCAGTGTCGGACAAGCGGCTTCGACGCGTGGCGCGCGACGCCAGTTCAACTATCCAGCGTGGGTCACTTCCACCCGAGGAAGCCCAGGCTCGACGCGAGTCCGAGTCGGCCGACCAGGGCGAGTAATCCGGCTCGGCCGAAAGTGACGAAGTTATCACTTTCGACCTAATCCGTTCTGCACTGCGCTATGGTCAAAAGGGAACGCAACAGACAACGGTGAAGGTGGCGATCGCGTTGGATACATCACACAACGACTCCGGAACACCCAAGTCAGCCCCGGAATCGCCCCGCACGCCCACTGATGGGCAGCTTGCTATGGCCCAGCGCCAGATCAATGTCCTGCGCGACAAGCTCAGGCACATCGACCGGCAGTTGGCAGCCGCCACACAGAACAACTCGAAGCTCGTCTCGGCCCTCGAAACCGCACGCACTGAGATCGTTCGCCTGAAGACAGCGCTCGAGAAGGAAGGCGCCGCGCCGTTCAGTTTCGCAACGGTCATCGAGGTGAACCCCCGCAGCTCGACTGTCGGCGGCAACGGAGCACAAGCGGCTCTGCAGGACAGCGCAGACATCTTCCAGTCCGGACGAAAACTCAGGGTCGCCATCAGTCCACTGGTCAACGTGGAGCAGGTCATGCCGGGGCAGGAGGTGCTGCTCAACGAATCCCTGACGATCGTCGCAGCACTTGCCTTCGAACGCGCCGGCGAACTGGTGACGATCAAGGAGCTGCTCGGCAAGGACAGGGTCCTCGTGATCGGCCGCGCCGATGAAGAGCGCGTGGTCCGTCTGAGCGGTCCGCTTCAGCAACAGAAAATCCGCGTCGGCGACGCGTTGTCCGTTGATAACAGGACCGGCTACGCGTTGGAGAAGATTGCGCGCAGTGAAGTCGAAAACCTCGTCCTCGAGGAAGTGCCGGACATCGCTTATGAGGACATTGGAGGGCTCGGACCGCAAATCGAGCAGATCCGCGATGCTGTCGAGCTACCGTTCCTTCATCCCGACCTCTACCGCGAGCACGGGCTGAAGGCGCCGAAGGGGATCCTTCTCTATGGTCCACCCGGGTGCGGTAAGACCCTGATTGCCAAAGCTGTAGCGAACTCGCTGGCGGCCAGGGCCATTGAACGCACGGGTTCAGAGGAAACCCGGAGTTACTTCCTCAACATCAAGGGTCCAGAGCTGCTCGACAAGTATGTCGGTGAGACGGAACGGCACATCCGGCTGATCTTTGCGCGTGCCCGGGAAAAGGCCTCGGATGGATCGCCCGTCGTCGTCTTCTTTGACGAGATGGACTCGCTTTTCCGGACGCGCGGCACCGGAGTCTCCTCCGATGTCGAGACCACCATCGTGCCCCAGCTGCTCAGTGAAATCGACGGCGTCGAAAAGCTCGAGAACGTCATCGTGATCGGTGCGTCCAACCGTGAGGACATGATCGATCCAGCCATTCTCCGGCCGGGGCGCCTTGACGTGAAAATCAAGATCCACCGCCCCGACGCGGAAGGCGCAGCGGAGATTTTCGCCAAATACATCACCGATGATCTGCCACTCCACCGGGACGACCTCGCTGAATACGGCGGAAGCGTCCCAGCGACTATCCAGGCGATGATCCGGCTGACGGTGGAGAAGATGTACTCGACCGAGAAGTCCAATGAGTACCTTGAGGTCACGTATGCCAATGGCGATACTGAGATGCTCTACTTCAAGGACTTCAATTCCGGCGCAGTGATCCAGAACGTTGTGGACCGTGCCAAGAAGAGTGCAATCAAAGACCTCCTGCTGAACGGCCAGAAGGGCCTGCGTATCGAACACCTCCTTCAGGCAGTTGTCGACGAGTTTCGTGAGCACGAGGACATGCCCAACACCACCAATCCGGACGATTGGGCTCGGATTTCCGGCAAGAAGGGCGAACGGATCACCTACATCCGCACGATCGTGCAGGGCAAGGCCGGCCAGGAGCCCGGGAAGACCATTGAGACAGCAGCCAACACAGGGCAGTATCTGTGACAGGAAAGCGTCCCGAACCTGCACCAACAACCGATGTGCCGCCACTGACTGTTCACCGGGTCATGGGCACGGAAACCGAATACGGAATCATTGCCCCGGGTATCTCCGACGCAAACGCGACCGTCCTGTCGACGCAGGTGGTCAATGCCTATGCGGCGACCCTGCGGGAAGGACTGGGCAACCTCGCCGGGACCCGCTGGGACTACACGGACGAGGCCCCACTGTCCGATGCCCGGGGTTGGCAGATGGGACGCGCGGCCGCGGACCCGTCACAGCTCACGGATGAGCCGCCGGTCCTGACGGCGGAGCAGATAGCGCTTGTTGATCAGGGATCCGGCGAACCGTCCGAGGACGCCGCGGTGCTGATGAACCTTGTCCTTGGGAACGGGGCAAGGCTCTACGTTGACCATGCGCACCCGGAATACTCGAGCCCCGAAGTGACGAGCCCGCTGGACGCCGTGCGATGGGACCGCGCAGGGGACGTAGTTGTCCAGCGGGCAATGGCACGTATTGCGGCAACGCCCGGCTTCTCGCCGGTGATCCTGTACAAAAACAACACCGACAGCAAGAGCGTCTCCTACGGGTCACACGAGAACTACCTCGTGCCGCGACACGTTCCATTCGGCAGGATCGCGGCCGCCCTGATCCCGTTTTTCGTCACGCGGCAAGTGATCTGCGGCGCGGGTCGGATCGGTATCGGCGCTGTAAACCAGCAGCCCGGCTTCCAGCTGAGCCAACGGGCTGACTTCTTTGAGAATGAAGTCGGCCTCGAGACAACAGTGCGGCGGCCAATCATCAACACCCGGGACGAGCCCCACGCGGTAGCCGAGAAGTATCGCCGCCTGCACGTAATCATCGGGGATGCGAACCTGAGCGAGGTGTCCAACTATCTGAAGCTGGGTACCACCTCGCTGATCCTCGGTCTGATAGAGAATGACCTCGTGCCCGTCCCGGAGATCGCCGATCCCGTCCGCGAGCTCCAGGCAGTCAGCCACGATCCCTCGTTGCGGCATCTTGTCACGCTGGCCGACGGCCGTAGGGTGACGGCCGTGGACATTCAGGAGATGTACCTCGAAGCGGGCGCAGGTGCAGTGCGTGCGCAGGGCGGCGGGGATAAGCAAACCATGGACGTTCTCAGCCGTTGGGAGTCCCTGATCGCCACGCTCCGCAGGGAGCCGATGGAGGCTGCGCGCCAGGTCGACTGGATCGCGAAACTCAAAGTGCTGCAGGCGTACCGGGACCGGGATTCCCTCCAGTGGAATGATCCGCGACTGGCCCTTATCGACTTGCAGTACGCGGACCTTCGACCGGACAAGGGCATCTATTACAGGCTGGCCGCCAGAGGCGCGATGGAGAAGTTGGTGAGCAACGACGACGTCGTCGCGGCCGTCTCCGATCCTCCGCGGGATACGCGTGCCTACTTCCGTGGACGGTGTATCTCCTCCTTCCCCAATGAGGTCGTCGGTGCGAGTTGGGACTCCATCATCTTCGAACTGCCTTCGCAGCGCAGGCTGCAGCGCATCCAGACCAGGGAACCCCTCCGCGGAACAGCGGAACTGACCGAATCGCTGTTCGCCGGTTCGCGGACGGCTGAGGAATTTGTATCCCGCCTTCAGGGCGGTCCTGAACCCAGCATGGCACCATAGAAGTAGCCGATAAACGGTCGAAGAGAAGGGCTCTCATCATGGCAACACAGGACCAGCGGAACACCGGATCGCGCCCCGAGGAGCAGGACGAGGTCACGCCCGACCGAGCACCGGCACCGGCAGCGGACCAGTCGCAGGACAACAGCCAGACCGAAGGTGTCGATGATCTGCTCGATGAAATCGACGGTGTGCTTGAGTCGAATGCGGAGGAATTCGTCCGTGGATTCGTGCAGAAGGGCGGACAGTAACGCATGCTGCCGGAAGACGCGGCCTCAGCCATAGGCCGGGCCGCATCCACCTCTTTCTCCGACTACATCGCCGCACAGAATCCCGCCGCACTACCCTCTGCCCGCAATGCAGCGAATCATGCCGGAGCTGGCGTGGACCTGGCTCCCCATGCCACCACAATCGTTTCACTGACCTATGCCGGTGGTGTGCTCATGGCCGGTGACAGGCGGGCGACAATGGGAAACATCATCGCCAGCCGCCATATAGAGAAGGTTTTCCCCGCGGACACGTTCTCGGTGCTTGGGATTGCGGGCAGCGCCGGCATTGCTTTGGACATTACGCGTCTGTTCCAGGTTGAGCTGGAACACTACGAGAAAATCGAGGGCATGCGGATGAGCCTTGATGGGAAAGCCAACCGGCTCGCTGCCATGATCCGGGCGAACCTTCCGCTTGCCCTTCAGGGCCTGGCGGTTGTTCCTCTCTTCGCGGGGTTCGACACCACTCGCCGGGTCGGTCGGCTTTTCTCCTATGACGTCACCGGCGGACGTTACGAGGAGCAGGAACATCATTCGGTCGGTTCCGGTTCGGTTTTCGCGCGCGGCGCGCTCAAGAAGCTCTGGAAGCCGAACCTTGGAGAGGATGCTGCCGTGAAAGTGGCGGTGGAGTCGCTGTATGACGCGGCCGACGACGATTCGGCGACGGGGGGCCCCGACGTCGTGCGCCAGCTCTGGCCGGTGGTCTACACCGTGAACAGTGCGGGTGCCCGGCGCATCCCCGAGCGGAGCCTCGCAGAGGCGGCGGAGGAGATTATCGCGTCACGGTCGGTATCAGGGCGGGAGGCCTAGCCATGACCCAACAGTTCTATGTTTCGCCCGAACAACTGATGAAGGACCGCGCCGATTTTGCGCGAAAGGGTATCGCACGCGGACGCTCCGTCATCGTTTTGACCTGCAGGGATGGCATTGCATTGGTTGCCGAGAATCCCTCACCTTCATTGCACAAGTTGGGCGAAATCTACGACCGCATCGCCTTCGCCGCCGTGGGGAAGTACAACGAGTTCGAGAGCCTCCGACAGGCCGGGGTGCGGTATGCGGACGTCAGGGGTTACTCCTACGACCGCGAAGACGTCACGGCTCGTGGACTGGCCAGTGTCTATGCGCAGAGCCTCGGAGCGGTCTTCACTGCTGAGAGTAAACCGTTTGAGGTGGAACTTGCGGTCGCTGAGGTCGGACACACCATCGGCCAGGATCACATCTATCGGTTGACCTTCGACGGCTCCATCGCCGATGAGTCAGGATTCATCGTGATGGGCGGCCAGGCGGATGCGGTGGTTGATGCGCTGAAGGGCCGCTGGAGCGCCGAGCAGGACTTCGCCGAAACTATCCGTGCTGCTGTTGACTCCCTCCGGCACGACGGCGGAACCTCCGCGGAGCCGCGGGCACAGCTGAGTTCGAGGACTCTCGAGGTGGCGGTGCTGGACCGAGACCCGCTCACCGCTCGCGGTACCGTCCGGGCCTTCCGTCGCATACCGGCCCAGGATGTGGACGACATGCTGAGCAATGAACGAGTGTCCCTGTAATGGACCGCCGGATCTATGGGATCGAGACGGAATTCGGGATCGCCTACTCCGGTCCCAATTCTCGGCCGCTCTCGCCCGAGGAAGTTGCCCGTTACCTTTTTCGAAAGGTGGTGAGCTGGGGGAGGTCATCGAATGTCTTCCTCACCAATGGTTCCCGTCTCTACCTGGATGTCGGTTCTCATCCGGAGTACGCCACGGCCGAGTGCGACGACGTTGCGCAGCTGATAGCGCATGATCGTGCGGGCGAACTCATCCTCGAGGACCTGATCGCCGAAGCCCAGCGCAAGCTCGGTCAGGAGGGATATGACGGCCGGGTCTATCTCTTCAAGAACAACACGGATTCCGCAGGTAACTCCTACGGCTCCCATGAGAACTACCTCATCCCGCGCAAGCTGGAATTCTCCCGCCTGTCCGACATTCTGATTCCGTTCCTCGTCACCCGGCAGTTGCTGGTCGGGGCGGGGAAGGTGCTGAAGACCCAGTCCGGTTCCCTTTACGCCTTTTCCCAGCGGGCAGACCACATTTGGGAAGGGGTTTCGTCAGCTACAACCCGGTCCCGGCCCATCATCAACACCCGCGATGAACCGCACGCTGATGCGGAGTTCTACCGGCGGCTCCACGTCATCGCCGGGGACTCGAACATGTCCGAGACAACGACTTTGCTGAAGGTAGCGTCAGTTGACCTCATTCTCCGCATGATCGAGGCCGGCGTCATCATGCGGGACTTCCGTCTCGAGAATCCCATCCGGAGCATCCGGGAAATCTCGCACGACCTCACCGGCCGCCAGCCGCTGAAACTGGCTAACGGCCGACGAGTATCTGCCCTCGATATCCAGCATGAGTACCTCAGCCGCGCCCGGGCGTTCGTGCAGGCTGAAGGCGCGCACACGCCCCACCTTCCACGCGTACTTGAACTCTGGGAGCGAGCCTTGCGCGCAGTGGAGACGGACAACCACGCCCTGATCGATCGGGAGATTGACTGGGCAATCAAAAAGAAGCTGATTGACCGCTACATGGAACGCAATAATTTGGACCTGGATTCTGCGAGGGTTGCCCAACTGGACCTTACGTACCACGACATCTCCCGGACACGCGGTCTGTTCTTCATGCTGCAGGCCCGCGGAGAGACGGAGCGCGTGGTCGATGACGTCGAGATCAAGGCCGCAGTTGACGTTCCACCTCAGTCCACCCGTGCCCGTTTGCGGGGCGAGTTTGTTCGCCGCGCGAAGGAAGCAAACCGGGATTTCACCGTCGACTGGGTGCACCTGAAGCTCAACGATCGGGCACAGCAGACGATCCTCTGCAAGGATCCATTCGCGTCCGAGGACGAGCGCGTGACAGCGCTTCTCGAGCATTTGTAAGCATCCCTGCGTCAACCGGCACGGGAGAAAGTTTGCTGCCCAACCCGTTAGGGTAGGTAAGTCCGGTGCCGAAAGGACGACCGGCGGGACCGCGGAACCGCGTTCTCCATCCCACTTGAAAGAAATACTGTGAGAAAAGTATTAGCATTCCTGCTGCCCGCGATGCTGTTCCTGACCGGCTGCGGCGGCGCAAGTACCCCGGCGGACTTTGAAGACGCCGGCAAGACGGCAGGCGCTGCCGAGACACTCGAATCCATCGAGGTCACAGATGCCGGGCCCGACGCCGCTCCAGAGGTTGAGTTCGACGCTCCGCTCGACATCACAGAGCAGGGGGCCCGTACCGTGACCGAAGGTGACGGCGCCGTCATCGAGGTCGGCCAGAACGTGAAAGTTCACGTCCTCTCCCTGAATCCTGAGGACGGCAGCCGAATTCAGGATTCGTACGAGGCAGGCGCCCCGCAAACGTTGCCGCTCGATGAAGAGCTCCAAGAGGTGTACCCGTCCCTCTATGAAGTAATGCTTGGATCCACGGTGGGTTCCCAGATTGCCTTCGCCATCCCCGCGGTTGAGGAACAGCCCCAGTCGCAGAAAGTTCTTCTCGTTCTGCAGGTGATCAGTGCAGAGAACCCGCCGAAGAAGCTCTCTTCCGAGGAAGTCGCCGAGCTCGAGGAAGCTGGTCAGCTTCCCACTGTGACACTCGACGGCGAAGGCGTGCCATCGATCGAGTTCCCGGAGAATGAGGCTCCGGCTGACCTCGTGGTCAAGGTCATCGAAGAGGGTACCGGCGAAGAGATCACGGAAGCTGACACCATCGCCGCCAATTACACCGGGTGGTCATGGCAGGGTGAGCAGTTCGATTCGAGTTTCGAACGCGGCGAGCCCTCGGAGTTCCCGCTCAGCGGTGTCATCCCCGGCTGGACCCAGGGACTGTCGGGGTTGAAGGCCGGTTCGAAGGTTCTGTTGGTGATTCCGTCCGAGATGGCTTACGGTGACCAGCCCCAGCAGGGACCGGCCGGACCGCTGGCCTTCTATGTAGAGATCGTTGAAAAAGTAGCCGCACAGTAGTAAAGGAGCCGCCATGTCGTTCGGACAGCGCGAATACGACCGCACCAAACCTGAGGTTGACTTCCCCGGAGACGACCTGCCCGAGGACCTTGTCATCAGGGACCTCATTGAGGGCACCGGCCGGGAGGCCCAGGCCGGGGACACTGTCTCCGCCCACTACGTCGGGGTAGCCTTCTCAACCGGGGAGGAGTTTGACTCCTCCTGGAACCGCGGTACGCCGCTGGATTTCCGCATCGGCGTCGGGCAGGTCATCCAGGGTTGGGACCAGGGAATTCCCGGTATGAAGGTCGGCGGTCGGCGCCGCCTCGAGATTCCGCCGCACCTTGCCTACGGTGACCGCGGTGCCGGCTCGGCGATCGCGCCGGGCGAATCCCTCATCTTCGTCGTGGACCTGATGGGCGTTCGCTAACACCATCAAAGGCCAGGGGCGGGCAGCAACTCTCATTCGGGATGCTTGCCCGCCCTTCGTCGTCGTTGGGTCCCGTCGAGAAGGGTATTCTTGCCACCGTGTCAGCGAAACGAACAGAGCGTCTGCTCACCCTGGTGATGCTGCTCCTGTCTACCCGGCGGGGCTGGACGAAGGAGGAGTTGTTTCGCGAGATTGAGCAGTACGAACAGGCTTCCACGCCGGCAGCGCGTGAGAAGCTGTTCGACCGGGACAAGGCGACGCTCCGTGAACAGGGCATCCCGCTTGAGTCGTTCACTGAAGACTCACTGTTCGAAAATGACAACACGTCAACCCGTTACCGGATAGATGCCGAAGACTACCGTCTCCCGGGCATGAGCTTCACGGCTGCAGAATCAGCAGCACTGACTATTGCTGCAGGAATGTGGGAAGAGGCCTCACTCGGATCAGCCGCCTCCCGCGCGCTACGGAAGCTGCAGGGCAGGGGAGTGGATGCGGAGCCTGTGCCCGCTTCCCCTATCGATGCACGGATCCGCACGAATGAACCGTTCTGGGATGAGCTCTGGCAGGCTACGAGCGGACGTCGGGTGATCCGGTTTGGATATCGTGCGGCAAGCACAGGCGAGGAGCGGGAACGCACAGTACAGCCATGGGGCATGGGAAGTAGGTTCGGGCACTGGTACCTCGTCGGATTCGACGTTGATCGTCAGGCAGAGCGCTGGTTCCGCCTAACGCGCATGACGACGCCGCCCGCCGTGCAGCCTGGGAGCTACACGGTACCTCCGGAATTCTCCATGTCCGCTTCCCTCGCCACCCTCGCCGCAGGACAGACAGGCCTGCACGCCACGGTCGCAGTCAGGACGGGAACCTGTCATATTCTCCGGGCTCGTCCGGGCGCTACGACAACTGAGCGGGGTGACGGGTGGGACACACTCGAATACACCTATACAGATCAAGCAACGGCAGCTGGGGAGATTGCGTCGTTCGGACAGAACGCGCAGGCTCTGTCCCCGCAGCCACTCGTGGCGGAAGTCCTGCGCCGGCTGGAGAGTGCTGCCCGGGCGCTCAGGGAAGCGCCGCCGACGTTCTCCTTCAGTGAAGACGCACCGCCCCGGTCCGCGGTGAGCCATGCCGTATCAACGGAGGACCGGCTACTACGACTGCTCGACCTCGTTCCATATCTCCTCAATCATCCGGGAGTGGAAGTGGCCGAGGCTGCCCGTGCCTTCGGTGTCTCACCGTCCCAGCTCATCCGGGACGTCGAACTGCTCTTTGTGAGCGGTCCACGTTTCTATCCGGACGGCCTGATCGACATCCACCTCGACGACGACCGGATTCACATCACTGATCCACAGTCGCTCGGTGACCCTATCCGTTTCGGACTGGACGAGGTGTGCGCCCTCCTGGTGGGCCTCGACACACTCATCAACCTGCCGGGGCTTCCCGATGACTCCGCGGTCCGGTCCGCGAGCGAGAAGCTGCGCAGCGGGGCAGGAGACGCCGCACGAATGAATGAGTCCATCGCCGCCCGAGTTACAGAGGATGAAGTAGCTCCCGTCCTCGCGACGGTGCGTGCCGGAATCGAGCAACGCAAACAACTTCACCTGCGGTACGTCGTGCCTGCCCGCGACGAGGTGACCGAAAGGAATGTGGAGCCCCTCAGGGCCTTCCTGCATGACGACATCTGGTATCTGGACGCCTGGTGTCACCGTGCCCGCGGACGGCGAAACTTCCGGTTGGACCGCATGCAGCAGGTCGATGTGACCGACCTGCCCGCCACAGCCGAGGCCGAGTCACCCCCTGTCATCTTTGACCCGTCCACTGCTGATCAAACGGTGGTTCTAGTACTTGGCGCCGGTGCCCGGTGGATTGCCCAGTCATATTCCGCTGTACGGACCGCCGAGACCAATGACGGCAGGCTTGCCGCGGAGATCCGCCTCAATACAACCGGACGGCTTCCCAGCCTGGTAGCCAGCCTCGGGGGTGAATGCACGGTGGTGATGCCCGGGGATGCTCGGAAGAATGCGCTCAGCTTCGTGGATGCTGCCCTGAACGTCTACGGGCAGCACGGCTCCAACTAGACTTGGAACATGGAATGGTGGACGTGGATTCTCTTGTGGCTGGCCCTTGCCGCGCTGGCACTGATCTTTCTGGGTTTCCTCGCATGGCGGATCTTCCGCGGCTTCACCGGTGTGATGGACGAGCTGGGGCGGGCGTCCGAGCTGCTTTCGCCTGACTCCGTTACGCACCTGGAATCCGGCTCCCGCCCTATACCCCTCGCCATCTTCGAAACTCCCGCCGCTGTGCGTGCTGAAAACTCCCGTGCAGCACGGCTCCGGCAGTGGCAGCGGCTTGAGCGCAGAGTACGACGGCGGTCCCTTCGAGGCCAGCCCCAGCGCCTGCGTGATTTACCGCACCTATGACCTAGACTTGAACCAGAATCACCGAGAGGACAATCGCCATGCAGATTCAGGGTTGGCACATACTTATCATCATCGTCATCGCGATCCTCCTGTTTGGTGCCCCCAAACTGCCGGGTCTGGCTCGCAGCGTCGGACAGTCGCTGAGGATCTTCAAGTCGGAAGTCCGGCAGATGAAGGAAGAGAACGGGTCGGACGATCCAGACGGATCTCCGGTCGAGGGACGCGTGGTGAACCAGCCGCGCCACGACGACACCTCGCACTCCCGCGATCCTCACCATGGGACCACCCGTTCCTCGGGCCCGGGTAACACTCCGTCCTCCAACTGAGCGCTATGGCGCGGGTGAAAGGGCGCAAAGCCAATCCTGAAGGGCGCATGGCGCTCAAGGAACACCTCATCGAGGCGCGCAATAGGCTGTTCAAGTCCGCGATTGCCGTGGTGGTGGGCACCGTCGTCGGGTTCTTCATCTACAACCCGGTGCTTGAGGCAATGTCCAAGCCGGTTCGTGACATCAACGAGATCGAGGGCCGCAATGCGGCGCTGAATTTCGACGGCGTTGGGTCGCCATTCGATCTGATGATCCAGATCTCGGTGTTTCTCGGCCTCGTCATTGCCAGTCCCGTCTGGCTGTATCAGTTATGGGCTTTCATCACGCCCGGGCTGAAGGTGAAAGAGCGCCGCATAGCCCTCGGTTTCATCGCCGTCGCCGTTCCGCTGTTCATTGCCGGTCTGGGGCTGGCTTGGTTGATACTTCCAAGCGCAGTACGGGTGTTGACCGATTTCACCCCTGAAGGCTTTGCAAACCTCATCACCGTTCCGGTGTACATAACCTTCCTTCTGCGGCTCATGCTCGCGTTCGGCATAGCCTTCCTCCTCCCGGTGGTGCTCTTCGGACTCAATCTCGTCGGCATCATCAAGGGCAAGCAGGTTCTGAAGTCCTGGCGCATCACTGTCTTCCTCATCTGCCTCTTCGCAGCAATGGCTGCGCCGGGCGGCGATGCCATGAGCATGTTCTATCTGGCCGTGCCGCTGCTGTTGCTTTTCTTTGTGGCAATCGCACTCTGCCTCATGAATGACAAGCGCCGCGACAAGCGAAACGCAGCCCGCGAGGCTGACATAGAGGCGAATGCCGACAGGGCATCGAGCATCGACGACCTCTAAGCCCTGCGCGGTTGCAGTAGCCTGACCTTCCGAGAGTCTAGGCTTGATCCATGACCTCCCCAGCCGAGCGGTATCAGGCAGCGCAGGCACGCAATCGATACGCGAGAACCCGACTCCACCAGTTCGAGCAAACCCTCGGTTTCGACCTCGACGAGTTCCAGCGGGAAGCCTGCACATCCCTTGAGGCCGGCAGGGGAGTGCTGGTCGCGGCGCCCACCGGTGCAGGGAAGACCGTCGTCGGTGAATTCGCCATCTTCATGGCGCTCAGCGATCATCTGAAGGCCTTCTACACCACACCCATCAAGGCACTCAGCAATCAGAAGTACGCTGAGCTGGCCGCTGTCCACGGCGCTGACCAGGTCGGTCTGTTGACCGGAGATACCAGCATCAATCCCGAAGCCCCCGTCGTCGTCATGACCACGGAAGTTCTCCGCAACATGCTGTACGCGGACTCCGACACACTCGCGGGTCTGGGCTACGTCGTCATGGACGAGGTGCACTATCTAGCTGACCGGTTCAGGGGTGCCGTATGGGAAGAAGTGATTATTCATCTGCCCACCGAGGTCAAGGTGGTTTCCCTGAGCGCGACGGTCTCCAACGCCGAGGAGTTCGGTGCGTGGCTCCATACCGTGCGGGGGGACACCGATGTTGTGGTCTCAGAGCACCGGCCCGTTCCGCTCTGGCAGCACGTGATGGTTGGCCAGCAACTGCTTGACCTGTTCGCCGGTGAAGTGGCCTTCGATGAAGCAGCAGCTGAAGGTTCGTCAAGCGGCGCCGAAGAAAAGTTCGCTGTCAACCCGGAACTGCTTGATCTCGCGACCACCGAAACGCGGCTTAACCAGAGGGCTCGTTGGGGCTCCGGCCCCAAGCGAGGACGCAATGGCCAAAGCCGGTACCAGCAACCGCAGACTGCCGTGCGGAGAGCGAGCCGCCCGCAGGTAATCGCCGCATTGGATCGGGAAGGCCTCCTGCCGGCGATCACCTTCATCTTCTCTCGCAACGGCTGTGAGGGTGCAGTCACCCAGTGTCTGGACGCCGGATTATGGCTGACGACGGAATACGAGCGCGGCATCATCAGTGACCGTATCGAGGAAGCAACCCTCGATATTCCCGAGGAAGACCTTGAAGTTCTCGGCTTCTGGTCCTGGCGGGAGGGTCTCATCCGGGGGTTCGCGGCGCACCACGCCGGAATGCTTCCCACCTTCAAGGAAGTGGTGGAGAAACTCTTCGAGGAGGGCCTCGTCAAGGCAGTCTTCGCAACAGAGACGCTGGCGCTCGGCGTCAATATGCCCGCCCGGTCGGTGGTCCTCGAGAAGCTCGACAAGTTCAACGGGGAAGCCCACGTGAACATCACGGCGGGGGAGTACACACAGCTCACCGGACGGGCAGGGCGACGCGGAATCGATGTGGAGGGTCACGCCGTCGTTCTGTGGCAGCCCGGCACGGACCCGGGCGCGGTCGCCGGTCTGGCTTCCCGCCGTACGTACCCGCTCAATTCCAGCTTCCGTCCCACCTACAACATGAGCATCAACCTCATCTCGCAGTTCGGGCAGCACCGGACCCGCGAGATTCTGGAAACCTCGTTCGCCCAATTCCAGGCAGATCGCTCCGTCGTGGGGCTCGCGCGTCAGGTGCGCACGCGTGAAGAATCCCTCAAGGGGTATGCAGACGCGATGACTTGCCACCTGGGCGATTTCCCGGAGTACTCGGCGATCCGGCGAGAGCTGTCCGACCTCGAGGCTGCGGCCTCGAAGGCCGGCGCCAGGAACCGGCGCAGCGCGGCCGCGGCGTCATTGGAAGCGCTTCGGCCCGGCGATGTCGTCGATATTCCCGCGGGGCGGGTAGCCGGCTACGCGGTCGTTCTCGCGGGGGACACGGCGCGCGATCCGCGTCCGACCGTTCTGACCCTCGAGAAGCACGTCCGGCGGCTGTCGGTGCAGGATCTCGATGGTCCGGTCGAGGTCCTGTCGCGTCTGCGGGTACCCAAGCAGTTCGATGCCCGCAAGCCGAAGGACCGCCGCGATCTCGCCGCGTCCCTTCGGAACTCGCTCAACGATCGGCGTCCACCCACCTCAAGGACACCGGTCGAATTTCAGACCGTCGGAAGCGAGCGGCAGGAGAAGGCCATTGCCGACCTGCGCCGTCGACTCCGCGCCCACCCCTGTCATGGTTGCAGCGACCGCGAAAACCATGCCCGCTGGGCTGAACGGTGGTGGAAGCTGCGGCGGGAGACGGACCGGATAGCCCAGCAGATCCAGGGCCGCACAAACACCATCGCGAAGACGTTCGACCGGGTATCCGAGGTTCTGCTCAGCTACGGCTATCTGCAGGAACACGAAGAGCAGGGCCTCGCGATTACTCCAGCCGGCCAGAAGCTTCGTCGGATCTACGGTGAAAAGGATCTCCTGATCGCACTGTCCCTCGAGAACGGTGCCTTCAATGACCTTGATGCCGCCGAGCTTGCCGCCCTTGCGTCGGCGCTCGTGTACCAGGCCAAGCGGGAGGAGCGCGGTCTGCGTCCACGCATGCCGTCCGTCTCGCTGGAGACGTCCGTTGATGTCGTGATCCGGCAATGGTCCCGCTTGACCGACCTTGAGGAGCAGTACCGCCTCACTGTTACGAGTGAACCGGACTTCGGCCTGATGTGGCCGATCTATAAATGGGCTCGCGGAAAAGGGCTGCAGAGCGCGTTGCAGGGAACCGATCTCGCGGCCGGCGATTTCGTGCGCTGGGCGAAGCAGATTATCGATCTCATCGACCAGCTCGCAAAGGTGCCCGACCTGCCTCCCGGCTTCCGCCGCCTCTGCATCAACTCGATCGACCTCATCCGGCGCGGCGTAGTCGCATACTCTGCCGTGACGGAATGAACACTCCCAACCCGAAAGTCGTACCTGTGCCAGCACAAGATCCCAAGCCCGTCCTGTACCGCAACGGCTCCGTCTACAGCGCCGCCGATCCCTTCGCCACCGCCATGCTGGTTACGGGCGACACGGTGGCGTGGGTCGGATCCGAGCACGCGGCGGCCGCGCTGGCTGACAGCAGCATGGACGTGATCGACCTACAGGGCGCGCTCATTGCCCCCGGCTTTGTCGACTCCCATGTGCACACCACCGAGACGGGATTGGCGCTCACCTCGCTCGACCTTACCGCGGTGAATAGTCTTGCCGAACTATTGGAGCTGGTAGCCGGCGCAGCCGCTGATACTACCGGAACGATTCTAGGCAACGGGTGGGACGAGTCGCGGTGGTCTGAGCGCCGGCCGCCCACGGCGGCAGAGCTCGAGAATGCGTCCGGCGGCCGGGATGTCTACCTCGTCCGCGCTGATGTGCACTCCGCTGTCGTCTCCGCGTCTTTGGCCGGGCGGCTCTCCCTGCAGGACCACGATGGGTGGGACGACGGTTTCGTTGTACGGGACGCCCACTTCGCAGTCCGGTCTGCGGTGCGGAATCTGAGCATCGGTGAAAGGGACAAGCTTCAGCGCGCGGCACTCGATCACGCGGCCGCGCACGGGATCGTTGCAGTCGTCGAGATGGCTGCTCCGCATATCGCCCCGCGCGAGGACGTCCTGGCGTTGCTCGAACGCGACGGTGCATACCCGGAAGTTCTCGCCTACTGGGGGCAAAGGGCCACCTCCGAGGAGGAGCTGCTCGGCATCCTCCAGGGCTTCGACGGTCGCATCCTGGGCCTCGGCGGCGACCTCAACGTCGACGGCTCCATCGGCTCGCACACTGCCCGCATGAGGGTTCCGTACGCTGATGCGCCGCACAGCTGCGGAAGCACTTTCATGCACGAGGACGACGTCGCCGCCCACCTCTCAGCAGCAACCTCGGCAGGATTGCAGGCGGGCTTCCACGTTATCGGCGACGAAGGACTGGACACTGTGATCGCCGGACTGGAGAAGACCGCAGTCATCCACGGGGTCGAAAAGGTCCGGGCTTCGCGGCACCGGCTGGAGCACGTCGAAATGGCCGATGATAATGCTATTCAGAAACTGGCCCATTTCGGAACAATTGTGAGCGCCCAGCCGGGATTCGACGCGCTGTGGGGTGCACCTGGCGGGCTGTACGAACAGCGCCTGGGCCCGGACAGGTACACGCCGATGAACAGGGTGGGCAGCCTACTGAGCCAGGGGGTGCCGGTGTGCCTTGGTTCTGACTCTCCCGTCACCCGCATGTCTCCCTGGCAGTCCGTCCGTGCGTGCATCGCGCATGCCAGCCCCGAGGAGCGGATTTCCGCCCGGGCGGCATTTCTTGCGCATACGCGAGCAGGCTGGCGTGCAGTAGGCGCGGAGAATCCGCTCCTCGGTCAGCTCGTTCCAGGAGCGCCCGCGTCCTATGCGGTGTGGGAGGTCGATGAGTTGATGGTCCAGACGCCGGACAGTCGGGTCCAGTCCTGGAGCACGGATCCGCGCGCCGGAACCCCGTTGCTTCCCGCTCTCGATTCCGCGAACGAGCCACGATGCCTGCAGACCATGCACAAGGGGGTCCAGCTCTTCGCTGACGACAGCCTTACCCATCGGTAACCTCGGTCCCGATCTGATCAACCCCGGCGGCCCACCGGGCGCTCCGCTGACCTGCACGAATACCTAAAACCGCACGTCAGGACGCTGTTGACACCTCCTCCACAGCCCGTAAGCTGTTAGATCTACGGGTCGTACTCTGGCATTCCGGATAGACCTGACCGAGCCACCGCATACTGCGACGCCAAAGGGGACGAAAGACGTGGATGTTAGGCTCTTTCGCGCGGTGGAAGGCTTGGTACTCACAAACGGGTAGGTTTGCACGTCAGTAGAAAACAGCGCCGATCAATTGATCACTGCTGGCCCGAAGGCGTGCAAGCCTACCCGCGAGCCCATCGTTGGCCCTTCCCATCCAAGTCGCTGGCCCTTCCCATCCTGGGCAGTGCCTTCAAGCTTCGCGGCCCTGGAGCCGCGCGGGAAGTCGGCGGATGAGGCGTGCAGTTGGCATCTGCCTATACTGGGAAGCCCGTCCCGGTTCACCGAGCTGCTGCGCGCCTGCGCACCTGCCCCATCGAAAGGTTCTTGAGTGCGCGTTGTTACGATCATTCCCACCTACAACGAGCGCCAATCACTTCCCCTGACTCTTGACCGGCTCCGGGCAGCCGTACCGCACTCCGACGTTCTCGTGGTGGACGACAACAGTCCTGACGGCACAGGGGAGCTGGCGGACGCGATAGCAGCGAACGATTCAGCCGTTCATGTCCTGCATCGGCAGGGCAAGGAGGGTCTCGGTGCCGCTTACATCGCCGGTTTCCGGTGGGCGCTTGACCGTGAATACGACGTTCTCGTCGAGATGGATGCCGACGGATCGCATCAGCCGGAGCAGCTTCCCTCGTTGCTCGATGCAGTCCCCGGTGCTCATCTTGTAATTGGCTCCCGATGGGTTCCGGGCGGCTCAGTTGTCAACTGGCCGTTCCATCGCAAGCTGCTCTCACGCGCCGGTAGCTTGTACTCGCGCACAATGCTTGGTCTGTCGGTGCGCGACATTACCGCCGGCTACCGTGCCTTCCGCCGTGAGACCCTTGAGAGCATTGACCTGTCCAC
>NZ_JAPSHV010000178.1 GCF_031179385.1 Arthrobacter sp.
CGGCCGACAATCTCGTACCGCGGGTTATGAATAGTGCGTATTCCATCGACCATGCTGACCATCCCCTCGAAAGCCAGGTTGATACCTGGGTCGATCCCGGGAACCCTGCGCTGGCCGTTCCAGATGAGCCGGACCCTTCGATCCCGGTCGGAACCTCGTGGACCGGCGGTGGAATCACCGGGATCCAGGGCAACCGTCGCTGAAAACTCGGGCGGAGCACTCCGGGGCAGAATAGTCACACGCTCCACGAAGCCCCTCCCGGCAACGCGTCCGCGGTTGGGGAAACCGGTCCCCCTCCCCTGCTCCCGGTGGGCTGTAGAGCCATGATCAGCCAATGTGGGTGATCTCGGGGCCCCGCCGCAGCGGATCGTCGGGCGCCGTCTTCGGCCGTTCAGGCTGCTGCTTCGGCGCACCCGCGTCCTTCGGCAGCCTGAGCTGCAGAAGTTCCCGTGGAGGCAGCGGATGGTCCCCACGGACCACAACCACATTGCGGAAGAGCTGCTCCATTGGCTCTGCCAGCGCGGGATCCATGGCGGCCGGCCCCCCGAAGACGCCGCGGAGGAACCAGCGCGGGCCGTCAACGCCGACGAACCTCGCCACCCGGAACCCAGCGCGGCCATCCGGCGTCTGCGCGGGGAGTTTCGCAATCAGTTCTGTGCCGAACTCGCCCTCACGCTCCTCGACGGTTCCACCCTGCGATCCGACGGATGCAGCGATCTGCCCGCGGATCTCGTCCCAGAGCCCTTCCGACCGTGGAGCGGCGAAGGCCTGAAGCTGCAGATTCGAGCCCTTGATATCCAGGGTGACTGCGATAACCCGCTTTGTCCGTTCCTCGACCTCGAGGCGGAGCTGCAGGTTCTCGGCAGCGGCAATCCGCAGGGCTCCAAGATCGATATAACCCGAGCTCGTGTCCTTTTCAGCATCGTCGAAAGGACCGGTCGCAGCACGACCGGTGGCCAGCGCAACTTCCTCCCGTGCGCTGGACGGCTCGAGTTCCTCGCCGGCTTCGGTGGTCTCGCCGGATTCAGCCGCAGTCGTTGATGCAGTGCTACGGTTTTCGTTCTTCTTGCGGCGCCCGAAAATCATGATCGGGATCCTCCTTCAGTGGTCATCGGCAGCCCTGTCGCTGCCAGTCGTTGCGTCAGCGCGGGGCGCCTGTGGTCGGAGTGAATCCCCCGGTCGAACCGAAGCCGCCCTCCCCGCGAACGGAGTCCGGCAGCTCGTCCACCGCCACGAATGCCGCCTGCTCCACCTTCTGGATAACCAGTTGGGCAATGCGGTCGCCCCGGCGGAAGGACAGGGCAGCGGAGGAGTCCGTATTCAACAGCGTCACGGCCACCTCACCCCGATATCCGGAATCGATGGTCCCCGGGGCGTTCACGACGGTGATCCCGTGCTTGGCTGCGAGGCCGGAACGGGGATGGACGAATGCGGCGTAGCCGTCAGGCAATGCCAGCGCAACGCCGGTCGGGATGAGGGCACGCTCTCCGGGCTGAAGTTCGAAGTCGACGCGGGTGCGAAGGTCGGCACCGGCGTCGCCCGGGTGCGCATAGGCAGGGGGTTCGAGTCCGTCGTCGAGCATTTTGATCTGCACGGACAATGCTTCAGCGGTATCAAGCACGTCTTCTCCTGCACGGGTCTTTTTGATGGCGGCGCAGTATGCGCTGCGCATCGGCGATGCGCCGGAAGTGCACGGCGCACCGGAGCACTTTGCTCCATTTACTGTAGCGCTTCCACCCGACCGCCCACTCCTCGGCGTCAGGATGAAAAGCGCCCCGAAAGGTGCTTAGCTAGCTGATATGCCTACAGGATCTGCCGGTGAATCGGTTCTTTATGAAGAGAAGTTGTGGCCGGCGCCGTGGATCTGGATCGTGGTGGCGGGTGCGGCTCTTGCCTCAGTGTTCACCTTCATACCGATCAGCGTTGAGGCAGGCATCATAGCCGCCGTCGTGGTCGCGGCCATTCTGACCACCCTGCTGGTCCTCTCAACTCCGAGTATCAGGGTGACGTCCACCGAGCTGCAGGTGGGCAAAGCGCAGATCGAGCGGAAGTACCTGGGGCGCGTCGAGGCTTTCACCGGAGCCGACGCGACCGCCCAGCGCGGACCAAGGCTCCATGGGAAGGCCTATCTCTGCATTCGAGGCTGGATCTCGCCCGTCGTCAAGATCGTGATCGAGGATGCCGAGGACCCCACGCCCTACTGGTTAACGTCAACGAGGCGGCCCGAGCAGCTCATCGCTGCCCTGACCGCCCCGTCACAAAGAGCCTAGGCGGGACTTCTCCGCCTTCGTTCGTCGGCCTCACTTACTGGGTTCCACGTCGCTGGGCCCCGAATCAGCCTTCGCAATCCTTGCAGTAGGCCATACCGTTCTTTTCCTTTGCGATCTGCGAGCGGTGGCGCACCAGGAAGCAGGAAGCGCAGGTGAATTCGTCGGCCTGCGCGGGAAGCACCCGCACCAGCAGTTCTTCGCCGGAGAGGTCGGCGCCCGGAAGTTCGAACCCTTCCGCAGCATCAGCCTCGTCCTCGTCGACAACCGCGGACTGCTTGTCCGTGCGACGCGTCTTCAGCTCCTCAATGGAGTCTTCGCTGAGTTCGTCGTCGGTCTTCCGCGGCGCATCGTAGTCAGTCGCCATAGTTAGTTGTTCACGCTCCGGAGGATGTGGGTGGTGTATCGGTGGACTGTTTGTGGACTGTGGGAGCCACGGTCGAATCGCTACACAGGAACGGTGCGTAATAAGCGCAAGGCTCCTGTCCGTGTCACAACGCTGAAGGGGATCATTTTGTGCCCGTTCCGCAGAGATTGTTGCTGATCGACTTCAATAAAGCGAATCCATGCATAAGTTCCGCGCCACACCAGGGATGAAGTAGGAACGGGACCCTTTGAATGGCAGAGTTTCACCGAAAGTAACGTATGTCGGCTGGAGGGTTTTTCATGCAGGAGCTACGGCTGGTAGGCGTGGATGAGGGCGGAGGTCATCTGCTGCTGAGCGGTGAAGGTGGGACTTCGTTCCGCCTCCCTATCAACGAGGCGCTGCGGATGGCGAGCTCAAGGCCGTCCACGCGTCCGATGCGCCAGGAAACGCCGGTGAGCCCGGACAAGCGTCCGCCGTTGAGCCCCCGGGACATTCAGGCGCGCATCCGGGGTGGTGCGACTGCCCAGGAGATCGTTGACGAAACGGGCGTGGAGTTGCAGCATGTCCTGCGCTACGAGGGTCCGGTACGGGCGGAACGCGACTACATGGCCCAGCTGGCGCAGCGCGTCGAGGTGGCATCCCCGCTGCCCTCCAACGACGGCTACAGGTCCGCGTTCGGGGACAACCCGGCTCAGCTCGACGACATGGTCCGGTACCGGTTGCAGGCCTTTGGAGTGGACCCCGAGACCGCCGAATGGGATGCGTGGCGCAAGCCGGACGGTCTCTGGACCGTCGTCGTCCGGTTTGAACTTCCCACCGGTTCCGCAGCCTCGGTCGGAGAGGAACCGCCCGCCCAGTGGACCTTCAACCCGTCGCGCCGGACAGTGCTGAACGCCAACCGCTGGGCGCAGGTCCTGAGCGAGCTTGAGCCGCTGGACGGGCCGCTCCCCTCACGGAGGCTCAGCGCGGTAGCCGACCGCGTTTTCGACTTCGAAACCGATGCTGCCGTCGAGGAACCAGAGGAATCCGATTCCGATGAGCTGCTCGAAGTGCTTCGCTCACGTCGCGGCCAGCGCCTCGGTGCCGATGAAGACGGCGACGATGCCCTCGCGCTCATGCTCGCAAAGGGACATGTTCCTGCCGCGCATCCCCGCCCCGGCCACGAGGACGCAGACATCAGCGAGGAGCACGGCGTCGCGGCTGAATCCCGGTCCTTCCCCGGGCTGAGCCTTGCTCCGTCCATCTTCGAGGGACAGAACCGGGAAGACACGTACGACGACGGCACGCCGCGTCTGTTCGAAGGCATCAGCACCGATACACGTGAGATCAGCGTTATCGCGAGGCCGCAACCGATCG
>NZ_JAPSHV010000179.1 GCF_031179385.1 Arthrobacter sp.
CGATCGTTCTCGCGGCCATCATCGAGAGCATCCGGAGTGACCGGTGGCGCAGGGCCTTGCGTGCCATCTACTTCGTACCGTCAGCCATCTCGCTGACAGTGGCCGGCCTGCTCTTCTACTTCATCTACGAACCCAACCTCGGAATGCTCAACTACGTGCTGGACACCGTGGGGCTGGGTGCGTGGGCACAGCCGTGGCTGGGGCAGGAGAGCACGGCAATGCTGGCCGTCATCGCCATGAGCCAGTGGCAGGGATTCGGCTACTCGACCTTGCTCTTTGCCGTGGCCATCCAGCGCATCCCGTCCGAACTGTATGAAGCCGCGGCCCTCGACGGAATCGGACCGGTGCATCGATTCTTCAACGTGACCCTTCCGCTGGTGCGGGAGATGTCCGGCCTGATGATCATCGTTACGATCTCCGGCGCCTTCCAAGTGTTCAACGAGGTCATGGTGATGACCAGCGGCGGCCCGAACAACTCGACCCAAGTACTTGGAACCTGGCTGTACCGCAATGGATTTGTGCGTAATGACTTCGGCTACGCGGCGGCAATCGCCACCGTCATCTTCGTGGTCACGCTTAGCCTGGCCCTGATCCAGCTCTACATTTCCCGCAAGCGAAGGGTTGAATGGTGACTCGTACCTCGTTCCTCGGAAGCATCACGAAGGTCTTTGTCTGGAGCTTCCTCCTCGGCCTGGTCGTTGTTGTCCTCTACCCGCTGCTGTGGATGGTGCTCAACGGCTTCAAAGAAAACGCCGAACTCTTCGGCAACCCGTTCGCCATGCCGCTGGCATGGAACTGGGAAAACTACGCGGATGCCTGGAACCGCGGCGTGAACAACTATCTGGTCACCAGCGTGCTGGTCACGGTCACCTCCACCGTGGCCACGGTGTTCATCAGCGCCTGGGCGGCATTCGGCCTGACACGAGTGAAGATCCCGTTCAGCCGAACCATCGTCACGCTCATCCTCGGCGGGCTGATGCTCGCTCCGACGGTGGCACTGGTTCCGCTGGTCAAGCTTTTCCAGTCGCTGGGCCTCTACAACACTTTCTGGGCCCTGCTCATCCTGTATACGGCCTTCAGGATCCCGTTCACTACTTTCCTGATCCGCGCCTACATGATCGACCTTCCCCGCGAAGTCGACGAGGCAGCGGAGGTCGACGGCGCCAGCAAGGCCACCACGTTCTGGAAGATCATCCTGCCCATGTGCAAGCCCATCATCGTCTCCACCGTGATCCTGCACGTACTGTTCGCCTGGAACGAGTATCTGTTCG
This sequence comes from Arthrobacter sp., assembly GCF_031179385.1. Classification (GTDB taxonomy): domain Bacteria; phylum Actinomycetota; class Actinomycetes; order Actinomycetales; family Micrococcaceae; genus Arthrobacter_D. Next base: position 1,272 of record NZ_JAPSHV010000179.1, read on the forward strand.
CCATGGTGTTTACCAGCGGAACGGACATGCAGACCCTGCCGGTGGGACTGACCAGCCTCATGAGCAAGCACGGCACCGATTATCCGGTGGTTTTTGCAGGCATGGCGATTGCGGCTCTGCCCGTAGTGCTGATCTTTTTCGCGGGGCAACGCTACTTCATCAAGGGACTCGCCGACGGAATCGGCAAATGAGGAACGCCGGACGGAACGCCGGCGGCTGGAAGGAAAAGGCATGATACGGCCAGCAGCGGATCGAATTACCGGATCCAACTTCGCGTACCAGCATCTGAGCCTGGAACGGTTCCTCGACGACATGGCCACCCTCGAACGGGAGCACCTGGAGCTGTGGGGCGTTGCGCCGCACCTGCACATACCGGCATTGGGGTTAGCCGATCTCCGCCGCATTCGGCGGCTGCTCAGAGAACGGAACTTGGTAGTCGAGTGCCTGACGCCGGAACAGGTTGCTTATCCGGTCAACCTGGCATCGAGCACGGGATGGTTGCGGGAGCAGAGCATCCGGATGTTCCACAAGGCAGTGGACATTTGCGTGGAACTGGAATCCCCGTTGCTGTTCCTGACCGCGGGCCGCGGCCTCGAAGACGAGCCGGTGCGCCATGCGTGGGACCTGGCCGTCGAGTCCCTAGGATCGGTCGTGAACTACGCCGAAGCCAACGGAGTGGAGTGCGTACTGGAACCGCTGCAGCGGACCGAGTCCAACCTGGTCAACGACATCGTCGGCTTGCAGCGGATGCTCGCGGACATCGGGTCGGCGAATCTCGGCGTAGCGTTGGACACCGTAGCCATGGCCGTCGCGGGGGAGACCGTGTCTGATTACGGGCGGGCATTCGGGAATCTCGTCAGGCATGTCCACCTTATCGACGGCGCACCGGCAGGACACCTGGCCTGGGGAGATGGAGAGTTGCCGCTGGGCCAGTACTTGTCCGAACTCGCCGAGATTGGCTACTCCGGATTTATGACCTTCGAACTTTTCGGGGACGGCAGGTACGCACTCGATCCGCTGCCCGCGCTGCGTCAGTGCATGGACGCGGTCGAGAACGCATCGGACCGCTCGGCTGGTATCGCTCCATCGTCATCCTGAGGTTGGGTTCGATGCGAGCTGTGAAGATTCCACCTGCCCCTGCTGCAACGGCCCCGGGACGGACTAACTCTGCGGAGACGGCCTGCTAGTTTGTCGTCATGACAGAACGCGTAGGACAACTCGCATCCATCTCGCTCGACTGCCCGGATACCGATCAACTGGCGACCTTCTACTCCCGGCTCCTGGGCCTTGAGGAAGCATTTGCCACTCCGGATCGCGGCGTCGTCGCCCTCTCAGGAGCGGGCCCCATGCTCACACTGATGCGCGTCGGCAGCTATGTTCCGCCCTCCTGGCCGGAAGGTCCGCAGCACCAGCAAATCCATCTGGACGTTGCGGTCGGCGACCTTGAGCCGGCGGTCGCGAGTGCTCTTGCCTTGGGCGCCACGGAAGCGGAGCACCAGCCCGCACCGGACCAGTGGCGTGTGCTGGTCGATCCGGTTGGGCACCCGTTCTGCCTCACGGTCGTCCGCCCCGACTAAGTTCGGCGCTCATCTCAACACCACCGCGATCCAGCCGTAGCACCTCACACCAGCCGAACCAGCTCCTTCAATAAGTCCTTGACGCGGGTGTCCTGATTTTCGGCCAGCATCTCGTTGGTTAGGAAGGAAAACCCGACGTTCTTGTCCGGCCAGGCGCCGTGCAACCCGCCGCCCGCTCCGGAATGTCCGAAGGCGGGAGCCACCGGCCCGTAGGTCCCGATGGGGTCGGCCAACTCGTAACCGAGGCCGAACCTCAGCGGCCGGTCGTTGATGGCGTCGACCCCCTCGGACCAAGTCCTGGTGGCCTCCCTCAGCGCCTCGGAGGAGACCAGGCCGCCGTCGGGGCTCGCCAGACGGGAGTACAGATTTGCCATCGCGTCGGCGGTGGCGATACCGCCGCCGGCGGCCAGCTGTCCGCGGCGCATCGCCACGCTGTTAAACGGATCCTTGTCCTCGTCGAGCAGGTTCTTGTACATCCGATCAACGATCTTGCGGCGTTCGGGGTCCTGGAGGTACGTGCTGATCGCGTAGCTCTCGGAGCGGAAGATCGTGGCGAGCCGGGGGTCGAGTTCCTCAGGCAACCCGAGGTAGATATCCAATCCCAAGGGGGCGCTGATGAGCTGGGAAATCAGCTCCCCAACGCTCTTGCCCGTGGCCCGCAGGAGCAGCTCGGACATGAAGTAGCCGTAGGTGATGGCGTGATAGGCAACCTTGCTGCCGGGCTCCCACAATGGGGGCTGCGCGGCCAGTGCAACCGCGTTTCCGGTGTTGTCGTACTGGCTTTCCTCTCCCGGCGGTTCCGGGTCCACGTAGGGGAGTCCCACGGTGTGGTTGAGCAGATGATAAACGCGCACGTCCTGTTTGCCGCCGGCTCCGAACTCGGGCCAGTAATCCGCCACGGGACGGCGCACGTCGAGCTGCCCGCGGTCCACAAGCATCGCTGCGACGGTTGCGACCACGCCCTTGGTTCCGGAGAACATGACTGCGAGGGTCTTAGGGCTCCAGACCTCCTCCACCGCTTCGGTGGGCGCACCGCGTTTTATCGTGCTGCCGCCGTAGAAGCGCGCCAGCGGTTGTCCGTCGCGGTAGACGCAAAAGGCCATTCCGCCCTGCGAGCGCTGCAGATG
>NZ_JAPSHV010000180.1 GCF_031179385.1 Arthrobacter sp.
AACTCAGGGGAGTCCGCACTGGACGTCCTCGCGTCGGCCTGCCATGTAGAAGCCGACTGCGATCGGTGAAGGAACCTTCTACGGGACGGTTGCCAACGATCTCGTGACCAGTGCCCGGGTAGGGATCCGCGTACGGACACTTGCATGGGGCGCGTCTGCTGCAACAGCAGCCCGCGAGATCTGAGGGCAAATGGCGCTAGTAGAGTCAGAGCATGAGACGACTGGTGCCGATCTGCATCTTGGCCTTCATATTTGTCGGGGTGCTGGGTGCCTGCAGCTTTACCCGTGGCACACCGGACCGGGAGGAAACCTTCAAGGTTGCGGACGGAGAATGTACAGCTGCGTGGTGGCTTGAGCCATTGGTTGATGATGTGCCGGATGAAGCGACGGCGGTTGCGGACCATGCGCTCACGGAGGCAACAGTTTCCACTGCTGAACGCGAGGAATGGAAAGAAATCGTGCTGGACTCACAATCCGGTGACCGGCAGATCTCCCAAAGCCAGCTTGAGGGCCATGCGTACATCGAGGTAGTCAGGGAACACGTGCGTTCTGATCTGCAGGAAGCGGGTTATCCCGACGCTCCCACCCGCATTATTGAGGTGTACTCGGATCTGCAATGCACTTGACCGTAGGACCGAGAGAATTCCGAATGGAGGGGATTCTCTTTGGCCAGTGCCTGACTCGAAAGCCGCCAAGAATCGCCCGCACTTGGACTTCCGCCCCGACGATCAAGGGGCCGAGGTCGAACGCAAACTGGCTCTCGGCGCCAGCAAAGTCAACATCGGTCAAGGCGAGCAGCCATGGGTTCTGCTCGCAGACCCAGAGGGCAACGAGTTCTGCATCCTGGGACCCAGGAAAGCCAGTCCCGAAGCTTGAAGTCCCGGGCATGCTTCCGTGAACCAAAATAGCGATGAGCTAAACGTTCCGTAGACGATCCTCCGCCGGGTTATCCGTGCTCATGTTCGACGGGGTGTCGCGGCGGGAGGCGGTCGAGTATGCCATGCTGAGCCCCGAGCACGAGGACTACCTGCGAGTCAGATCGTGGACCAATGAGTTTCCCGGTCCGCGCGCGCGGTCTGTACGCGGGAGACCGACTCATGGAAGGCTGGCGCCATGCGGAAACTGATCTATGGCATGAACCTGACCCTGGACGGCTACATCGCCGCGGCCGGCGACGATATTGGCTGGAGCGGGCCGAGCGACGAATTGTTCCAGTGGTGGCTCGACCAGGAGCGGGCGAGCGGCCTGTCGCTGTACGGGCGCAAGCTCTGGGAGACAATGAGTTCCTACTGGCCGACTGGCGACCAGCAGCCGAACGCCACCCCGGCGGAGATCGAGTTCGCGCGGAACTGGCGGGATACGCCGAAGGTGGTGTTCTCCTCGACGATCGATAAGGTCGACTGGAACACCCGCCTGGTCACCGGCGACGCGATCGCCGAGATCACCCGGCTCAAGGCCGAAGACGGCGGCCCGATGAGCGTCGGCGGCGCAACGCTCGCCGCGGCGGCCATGCGGGCTGGGCTGATCGACGAGTACGCGATCGTGACCCATCCGGTCCTGGTGGGCGGCGGCACGCCGTTCTTCACCGCGCTGGATAGCTGGGTGAACCTGAACTTGGTGGAGACGCGGACGTTTCCCGGCGGGGTGGTCCTGACCAGGTACGAGACGAGGCGCTGAGCGCGCTAACTCCAGCCGGGATTCGTAGATCACCAGATCCCGCACCGAAGTCGCTGCATCACGTCGCGCTGTAATCAATGCGCAAACCAGCGACCCTGTCTGCATGACTTGCGCCAGTGCTTGACTACAAGATGGGTAATTCGCCCGACGCATTGAGTCCGTCCGCTTCGTAGCGTTGATAGTGAACTATCCGAACGACGTCGAAGGAGAATCGGTTATGGAAATCGACCTGACGGTTCTGGCCGGCGGCGTTTCCACCGTCATCTTTGCCGGCAGCGTGATGCCCATGATTGTGAAAGCTGTGCAGACCAGGGATCTGGCGTCTTACAGTTTGGGCAACCTCTTGCTGAGCAACATGGGCAACCTGATCCATTCCGTTTACATCTACAGTCTGCCGGCCGGCCCCATCTGGGCATTGCACGCCTTCTACTTGATCACCACAGGATTCATGCTGGTCATGTACATACGACACGAAGCGCTGGGCAGTAAGCGCTTGCATGGTTCGGCCGCGGCGCGGCAGGCAGCAGGACACTGGATCCGCCCGAGGCAGGGCTTCTTTCTAAATTCGAACAGTCAACACAACTGGGCAACAACAACCCCTAACAACCGGAGACAGAACCATGACTACTAATCAGGAAGCATCCCGGCAATTGGCGTCTAGCCAGGAGCCTGATGCCGAAGCCGTCGAGGCGTTTGCCGCCCGCATGGTGGGCGTCCTCAACGATGCTGCGATCGCGGTACTGACCAGTGTTGGCCATCAAACCGGACTGTTTGAGACCATGGCAGGAATGCCGGCAGCCACCAGCGGGCAGATTGCCGATGCGGCAGGCCTCAACGAGCGTTATGTGCGCGAGTGGCTGGGCGGCATGACCACGGGACGCGTTGTCGACTATGACCCGGCGACCAGGACGTACCTGCTGCCACCCGAGCATGCGGCGGTGCTGACCAGCGCAGCGGGTCCGGACAACATGGCCATGCTGATGCAGGACATCTCGATGATGGGCGGGGTGGAACAGAAGATTATTGAGCGGTTCCGGACTGGCGGAGGGCTCTCGTACGAGGATTACCCGCAGTTCCATCGCAACATGGCAGAAGCCAGCGCGGCCGTGAACGATGCGGCTCTGCTGGATGTGATCCTGCCGCTGGTTCCCGATCTGCCCGGACGAATGCGAGCCGGCCTGGACCTTGCCGACGTCGGCTGCGGTGCCGGCCACGCCATCAACCTCATGGCGCAGGCTTTCCCTGCCAGCAGGTTCATCGGTTACGACTTCTCGGAGGAAGCTATCCAGAGCGCCCGAAGCGAGGCCGAACAGCTGGGCCTGGCGAATGCGGCCTTTGAGATACTCGATGTCGCCACGCTCGACGTCGAGGCAGGCTTCGACGTCGTGACAGCTTTCGACGCCATCCACGACCAGGCTCATCCCGGCACGGTGCTGCGCAACATCCGCCGTGCCCTTCGCCCGGACGGAGTCTTCCTGATGGTGGATATCAAGGCATCCAGCAACGTGGAAGAGAACATGGAGATGCCCTGGGCCAGCTACCTCTATGCCATCTCGACGTTCCACTGCATGAGCGTATCGTTGGGGCTCGACGGCGACGGGCTGGGTACCGCTTGGGGCCAACAGCTTGCGTTGTCCATGCTCGACGACGCGGGCTTTGGAACCGTTGAAGCCAAGGAAATCGATTCGGATCCCTTCAACACCTACTTCATTGCCCGGACGTAGAGACCTGCCAGAAGCCGTTTCACCTGCCGCTTGGGCATAGGGCGGAAGCCGGCATCAAGATAGCGTTGCCGGACGCGCCGTTCGGACCGGAAGAGCGCCCAGCCGCGCTTCAGCAGGAAAGGTACGGGCTTGCGGTGCTCCCGCAGGTCGCGCACGAGGCGGCGCACCGCCGTCGTAATGGGGGAGACCTGGATGAAGATGGGCTCCACAGAGAGTCCGAGTCTCAGCAGCGGGGCCAGAACGGCGTCGGCGAAGATCCCTTCGGCAATCACCGGGCCCTCAGCCAGCCGAATGGAGCAGTGGCCGGTATAACTGGAGGTCGCAATGGAGTACTTGGGCACCTGCGTGCGGCCGGCCTGAAGCAGTTCCAGCATCGCGTGGGCGGCGGCATCGCTGTTCCAGGTATCCGGATGGTCCCAGTCGACCTCGTGGTACGCAGTCTGAGGCAGCGGTGACTGCGGGGTGTGCTCGCTGATCTCGCGGTAGAAGCTGTCGAGCTCCACATGCGGGCGGCCGAAGCGTGCGGC
>NZ_JAPSHV010000067.1:0-6557 GCF_031179385.1 Arthrobacter sp.
TTCTCGTCGACGCTCATAGGTTCGCGGTCGGCCAGCAACTGCCGCCGGAAACGTACAACGGGAGTACCCTGCTCAATCTTCAGCTCACGAGCAATAAGCGGGGTCGCTGCCATTTGCTCGAAGCTGAGCACCCGAGCATCAGGAACCATACCGCGCCGGTGCATCTCCTCGCTGTATGAGGTGAGCTTCATCTGCAGGTCAACCTTGGTATGCGCGACGAAGGTGCCAAGGCCCACGATCCGCTCCAGCACCTCTTCGGCCACCAGCGCATCAATTGCATGCCGGACTGTCATCCGGGCTACCCCAAAGTGCTCCGTCAGCTTGCGTTCAGAAGGAATCGCGGTGCCCGGTTCGGCATGCTGAAGGATGTACTCGCGCAATAACTCGCGAAGCTGCACATGCTTCGCTCCCTTTCCGTCCAGTGCGGTGCTCAGCCCGCTGAGCTGCTTCGGCATGGGAGAACTCCTTCAGTGCACTGCGCGGCGCCGTCGGCTACCTCGCCCGGTCATAGACCGGTCTGATGGACCCATTCTATCGCCGCGCGTCTTGGGACAACGTGACATGCGTACCCATCCCCTGGATACGCGAGAAGGCCTCACACACTTCTGTGTGAGGCCTTCCGAGCCGATCAGGGTCCTTACAGGCGCCTAGTGGGCGTGGTCTCCCCGGCTGTACTCGTACACCCATCCAACGAGCGCAATGGCTGCGAGTCCGGCCGAAATGTAGAGGATCCACCATCCGGCGGCCAGACCGAGGAATCCGCCTGCTGCTGACAAACCGAGCACCAGCGGCCACCAGCTCCAGGGGCTGAAGTGACCCTGTTCGCCGGAGCCCTCATGGATTTCGGCGTCACGGCGGTCCTCCGGCCGCAAGCCAACGCGGCGGCCCGTGAACCCCAGATAGAAGCCGATCATCCCAGCGAGACCACCCACGAGGAGGATACCGAGAATGCCTACCCATTCAGACCAGTTGGTCAGAAAGCCGTAGACCAGGGCGACGGGGACAAAGAAGGGTACTCCCCAGAAGAAGAGCCGAGTTTCTACCTTCATTTACGCGTCCTTCCGATCAGCGGATCCGAGCAGCTGACCTGCCGGTGAACTTGGTGTATGCCACTGCGCGAGCTCCGGGTGGTGGAGGTCAAGCGCAGGCCGCTCGGAGCGGATGCGAGGCAACGAGGTGAAGTTGTGACGCGGCGGCGGGCAGGACGTTGCCCACTCGAGCGATGCTCCAAAGCCCCAGGGATCGTCGACCTCGACCTTCGTACCGCTGCGCCAAGTGACGTACACGTTCCAGAAGAACGGAATAAGGGAGGCACCCAGAACGAAGGAAGCGATCGTTGAGAACTGGTTCATCGCGGTGAACATGTCCTCGGGTAGGTAGTCCGCGTAACGTCGCGGCATACCGATCACGCCCAGCCAGTGCTGGATCAGGAAGGTTCCATGGAAGCCGAGGAAGAGGAGCCAAAAGTGAATCTTGCCCAGTCGTTCGTTGAGCATCTTTCCGGTCCACTTCGGCCACCAGAAGTAGAAGCCCGCGAACATAGCGAACACAACGGTGCCGAAGACGACGTAGTGGAAGTGGGCGACCACGAAGTAGGTGTCCGAGACGTGGAAGTCCAGAGGCGGTGAGGCCAGGATGATTCCGGTCAGGCCGCCGAACAGGAAGGTCACGAGGAAGCCGAGGCTCCAGAGCATGGGAGTCTCGAAAGTGATGGAACCCCGCCACATTGTGCCGATCCAGTTGAAGAACTTCACGCCGGTGGGCACTGCAATCAGCATGGTCATAAAAGCGAAGAACGGCAGCAGGACCGCTCCGGTCACGTACATGTGGTGTGCCCAAACGGTCACAGAGAGCGCAGCGATCGCGATCGTTGCGTAAACCAGGCCCTTGTAACCGAAGATCGGCTTGCGGCTGAAGACCGGGAAGATCTCCGAAACGATACCGAAGAACGGAAGGGCGATGATGTAGACCTCAGGGTGGCCGAAGAACCAGAAGAGGTGCTGCCAGAGAATAGCTCCCCCGTTGTCCGGGTCAAATATGTGTGCTCCGAAACGCCGGTCAGCGCCCAGGGCGAACAGCGCGGCAGCCAGCGGCGGGAAGGCCATCAGCACGAGAATCGATGTGACGAGAGCGTTCCAGGTGAAGATGGGCATGCGCCACATGGTCATGCCTGGAGCGCGCATGCAGATGATAGTGGTGATGAAGTTCACTGCACCCAGAATGGTGCCGAAGCCGGAAAGGGCAAGGCCGAACACCCAAAGGTCACCACCGACACCCGGCGAGAACGTCGTGTTGGATAGCGGCGCATAGGCGAACCACCCGAACGACGCGGCACCCTGCGGGGTGATGAAGCCCGACACTGCGATTGTGCTTCCGAAGAGGAAGAACCAGAAAGCAAGCGCGTTCAGCCGCGGGAAGGCGACGTCGGGCGCACCGATCTGCAGCGGCATGATCACGTTGGTGAAACCCGCGAACAGCGGCGTCGCGAACATCAGGAGCATCACCGTGCCGTGCATGGTGAACAGCTGGTTGTACTGCTCCTTGGTCTGCAGGATCTGCATACCCGGCTCGAACAGCTCGGCGCGGATAACAAGAGCCATCACACCGGCGAGGCAGAAGAACACGAACGACGAGATCAGGTACATGTACCCGATCGTCTTGTGGTCCGTTGAGGTGATCCAGTTGACGACGATACGTCCCTTGGACCGCGGGATGACCCGCGGAGCGACTGTAGTGCCGGCGTCCTCGGCGGTGTATTCGTAAGTAGACATCTAATCAATCCTGCCCAATTTGATCGTTGACGCTGCTCGGAGTTTCGCCGTCGACCCCGCTACGCGGATTGCGGTCGTACTCTTCGCCAAGCTGGCCGTCCTCAAGGGTCTCCAGGTGCGCTTCGTATTCCTCTTCGGAAACAACCGCCACGTTGAACAGCATTTCGGAGTGGTACTCGCCGCACAATTCGGCGCACTTACCCTCGAAGACGCCTTCACGCGTGGGGGTCAGAGTGATGTAGTTTTCGCGCTCAGGGATCATGTCGCGCTTTTGAAGGAAGGCGGGAACCCAGAACGAGTGAAGTACGTCGCGGGCGTTGAGGCGGAACTCCACCGTCTGGTTCACCGGCAGGTAGAGGGTCGGCAGTGTCTCAGGTACTCCTGGTTCACCATCGAGCTGAGCCTGCACGCCGGCGTCATACTTGTCCTCAAGGACGTAGTTGAAGTCCCACGACCACTGCTTGCCGCGGACATCAATGATGACATCGGGATCCTCGACACGTGTGTCGATGACCTGCTGGTCGCGGTCGGTGAAGTAGAAGAACACCAGCACCATGAACAGCGGGATGGTCAGGTAGAACACTTCCAGCGGAAGGTTGTAGCTGATCTGGCGCGGATAGCCGGTCTCATTACGACGACGGCGGTACGCCACGATGCACCAGATGATCAGACCCCAGGTGATCACGCCAACAACCAGGGCGGCGATCCAGGAGTTGACCCACAGGTCAATGATCCGGCCGGTGTGGTCGGTGTTGTCCCGCTCAGCGGGCAGCCAACCTTTTTGGACTTCTGATGAACAACCAGACAAGAACAGCGCAGCCACGACCACGAGGCTTGAAACCTTGAAAATCTTTGCGCGTCGGCTGCCGGTTCGGTCCTGCGAACTCACAGACGGCCCTTCCTTTTCTTACGTGCGGTGCCACCGACGGTGACAGCATTTCCGGTGCACGCCGCTACTCGGGCGCCAGCCCAAATGCGATGCACTTTCAGTTTTACTACTCACTGTAGAGCTTACCCGCAACGGCAGCCATCGTGTGACAACAAAGCCTCCGCCGTGTACCTGTTTCGGATACATGGCGGAGGCTTCGTGGTTCGTACTGTGTGGGCGGTCCCTTAGTGGAAGGAATCACCGCAGGCGCAGGAGCCGCCCGCATTGGGGTTGTCGATGGTGAATCCCTGCTTCGAGATGGTGTCCTCGAAATCGATGGAGGCGCCAGCGAGGTAGGGAACGCTCATGCGGTCGACAATGACTTCCACGCCGTCGAAATCGCGAACCGCATCCCCGTCCAGTACACGCTCGTCAAAGTAGAGCTGGTAGATGAGCCCGGAACATCCGCCTGGCTGTACTGCGACGCGAAGCCGGAGGTCGGTGCGCCCTTCCTGCTCCAGAAGGCTGCGTACCTTGTTGGCGGCGACATCTGAGAGGTTTACCTCGTGTACCGGCAGTTCGGTCTCTGCGGCGACTTCGGTAGTCGGTTCGCTTGTTGATGTGCTCATGATGTGCGTTCTCCTTAGCTTGTGCCTGCCGCGCCGGATCCGTGCCGACGAACACAGCGTCGGGCGGCATATGGCTATTAGCGCTTCGCAGCGCGTCCGTTCAATGGTACGTCCCGTGCACACGGCTGCCCAGCTATGTAACGAACCATGCCCGCGAAACATTCCACACACGTTCGAGCCGCCCCGGCAGGTGCTACGACCCGTCCGCTGCGCCGGCGGCATTGAGCCTGGCCAGCATCAGGGCCTCGGCCAGGACCGCCCGGCTGAATTCGGCCAGGTGCAGCGATTCATTCGCGCTGTGTGCCCTGGAATCAGGATCCTCCACTCCGGTGACGAGAATCTGCGCGTCCGGGTATACCTCTGTCAGATCGGCGATGAATGGAATGGACCCACCGATACCGGCCTCGACAGGCTCCGTGCCCCACGCCGTCCGAAGCGCCCACAGGGCGATCTGGGCGGCGGGTCTGGTGGTATCTGTGGAGAAGGGATTTCCTGACTCTCCGGGAGTGAACGTCACCTTCGCCCCGAAAGGAGCGTGCGCCTGCACGTGGCGTTCGACGGCGGCCATCGCCTCCTCAGGATCCTGCCCCGGTGCCAGGCGGAGACTGAACTTCGCCCGCGCGCTTGGGAGGAGCGTATTCGAGGACACCGCCACGCTGGGAGCATCGATGCCAATGATGGACAGGGCGGGCTTGGTCCACAACCGGGACGCGAGGGAGCCGGTGCCGGCCAACTGGACACCATCCAGAACTGAAGCGTCCGCCCGGAATGCGGCTTCAGGATAATCAACGGTCGCATCGTCCGTGGCGAGAAGCCCTTCGATAGCGACGCTGCCGTCGTCGTCGTGCAGTGTGGCTATCAGGCGGGACAACAAGGTGGGAGCGTCCAGGACAGGACCACCGAACATGCCCGAGTGAACCGCGTGATCCAGTACACGGACTTCGATGGTGCCGTCGACGAGGCCCCGCAGGCTGGTCGTCAGTGCCGGTACACCGACTTTCCAGTTGCTCGAGTCGGCAACCACGATGACGTCGGAGCGAAGCAACTCGCGGTGCTCTTCAAGGAAGCGGCGGAACGTGGGAGACCCGGCCTCCTCCTCCCCTTCGATGAAGAGGGTGATGCCGAGGCCAAGGCCGTCGCCCAGCACATCGGAAACCGCCCGGAAGGCAGCGATATGTGCCATCACACCGGCCTTGTCGTCTGCCGCTCCCCTGCCGTACAGCCGCTCCCCGCGCTCCTCGGCGATGAAGGGCTCGCTCTCCCACAGGTCGCGCTCCCCCGGCGGCTGCACATCGTGATGTGCATACAGGAGCACTGTCGGCTTTCCTGCGTCCGCAGGGCGCCGCGCCACGACCGCGGGACCTCCGGGCGTGCCATCGTTGTCGACTCGCAGAATGCGCACGTCCTCGATGCCGGTGGAACGCACCAGGGCGGCGACCGCTTCGGCGCTGCGGTCCAATTCGGCGGGGTTGAAGGCCTCCCAGGCCACGCCCGGGATGGCGACAAGGGACTTCAGCTCCTCGACGGTTCGCGAGAAGGCCGCGTCAACGCTGGAACGCAAGGCGGTAACCATAGTCTCCGGCAGGGTATCGGTAGATAGCTTGATCATGCCCCGAGCCTACACACGGGCGCGGAATCCGCTGCCCGTTGGCCGGGTATCCTAGAGGGGTGTTTGGACGAAAAAAAGACGCTGCCGTTGCTGAGAACCCCGCCGAGCAAGCCGCAGAGGAGCAACGCCTGAGGTCGGCAGGCAAGGGTGTGCCCACGCCGAAGCGCAGCGTCCAGGAGGCCGCACGCAAGCGCCCCCTCGTTCCCAATGACCGCAAGGCAGCACGTGAAGCCAACCGGCTGGCCCGCCGCGAGGAGCAGATGCGCATGCGCCGCGCCCTCGAGAACGGCGACGAACGTCATCTCCCCTTCCGCGACAAGGGCCCTGCCCGCCGGTACGTTCGCGACTACGTGGATGCCCGGTGGAACGTTGCCGAGTTTCTGATGTTCGCCGCGCTGGTCTTCGTTGTGCTCAGCTTCGTCCCGAACCTCACGTTCCAGGGTTATGTCATGCTCACTTTTTGGGTGATCATCCTTGCCGTGGTTGTCGACTGCCTGCTGCTGCGCCGCAAGCTCAAGGCCCGGCTGACCGAAAAATTCGGCGAGCCCGGCCGAGGAGATCTTTGGTATGGGATTTCGCGCGCCATGCAGATCCGCCGGCTCCGACTGCCCAAGACGCAGGTCGGCCGCGGCCAGTACCCCGCCTAGAGCTAAGCAGCCTGGTTCGCAGGCTTCCTTCCC
>NZ_JAPSHV010000067.1:6657-15364 GCF_031179385.1 Arthrobacter sp.
TATGGCAAGTTGCGGACCGGCCGCCTGACGAAGCCGGGTCAGCACCTCCAACGAACGGGTCTTGAGCGGAGCACCGCTCAGCCCCCCGACACCGTACGCCATTACCTTTTCAGCGGCGGTGGTCAACCCCTCCCGCGTGATCGTGGTGTTCGTTGCGATGATTCCGTCGAGTTCCAGTTCGAGCGCCAGGGCCGCTACCTCGTCGATGTCCTCATCGGTCAAATCCGGAGCGATCTTGACGAGCAACGGTACGTGTCTTCCCGCACTTGCGTTGGCGGCCGTGCGGACAGCTTTCAGCAGCGGACGGAGTGAGCGCACGCTTTGCAGCAAGCGCAATCCCGGGGTGTTCGGCGAGCTGACGTTCACCACCAGGTAGTCGGCAACCGGAGCCAGCGCTTCGGCCGAGACTCGGTAGTCAGCGATGGCATCGCGCAGGTCGACCGTTTTGGTTTTGCCGATGTTCACTCCGATGACCGGCCGCAGCGTCGGATAGCGTCGCTCAAGGGTTCGCCGCGCTGCGGCGATGCGCGGGGCTACGGCAGCAGCGCCGTCGTTATTGAAGCCCATCCGGTTGATGACCGCCCGGTCCTCGACCAGCCGGAAGAGGCGTGGCTTGGGGTTGCCGGGCTGGGCTTGTCCGGTGATGGTTCCCACCTCGATATGGCCGAATCCGAGGTCTGTAAGGGCAGCAATGCCGTGCCCCTCCTTGTCGAAACCTGCGGCAAGACCGAACGGCGACGGGAAGGTCACACCGAATGCTGTGGTTTGCAGTTCGGGAGCCGGCCGGGTGATGCGACGCAGGACGTTGCCCGCCGGAGTCCTGCCGGTCCACCGGATTAGCCGGAAGCCGATTCCGTGCGCGCGCTCGGGGTCCATCCCGCTGAAGACAACGCGGAAGAAGGCAGGATAAATTCGCATGGATCAAAGTTCCCACGGCGCCTGCCGCTTCACCAAGTTTCGGTACCGGCGCCGATATCCTCAAACCATGGGCATCAACTGGCAACCGGACCACCTCGGTGACGGTTTTGCCCTCACCGAGCTCGATCTCGGCGCCGATGAGGAAGGTCCGTGCGTAGCTACCCTCGTCTCGTACACGCCGCCACGCGTTGGGGGGCCGACGGATCTGCGCAGCACCGCACGCGGACTGCTGCACCGGCTCAGCGGCGGTAAGCCCTCGGAGCCACTTCAGGCCGTACTGTACGTCCACGGCTGGAGTGACTACTTCTTCCAGCAGGAGCTGGCGCGGTTTTTCACCGACCGTGGATTCGCCTTCTACGCACTGGACCTGCGCAAATACGGTCGAAGCCTGCGGGACTGGCAGACACCTGGCTATGTCACCGACCTCTCCCATTACGACGACGACATCGCCACTGCGCTGACGACTGTCGCCGAAGACATCGAGTCCAGGACCGGGACAGCCCCGGCGGGGATCTCCCTCATGGCACATTCGACCGGCGCACTTGTAGCCTCGCTGTGGGCCGACCGGTTCCCCGGCAGAATCTCCAGCCTCATACTCAACAGCCCGTGGCTTGATATTCAGGGCAGCGCTATCCTGCGCACCACGACTCAGGGACTGCTTGAGCCGATTACCAGATTCAGGCCCAAGGCACGCCTGAAGCTACCCGAGTTTGGGTTCTACTGGCGAAGCATCAGTAATCTGGCCGACGGCGAGTGGGAGCTGAATGGCCTCTGGCGACCGCAGTTCGGCTTTCCCATTCGTGCAGGCTGGCTCACCGCCGTACTGAACGGGCACGCCCAGGTGCGCCGCGGGCTCTCCATCGACGTTCCGGTGCTGGTCCTGGCCTCCGCGCGGTCAACGATCAGCCCGGTGTGGAATGACGCGATGCTCTCCTCCGACAGTGTGCTTGACGTTACGGTCATGACCCAGCGCGCACTGCAGCTCGGCCCGCACGTCACGGTATGCCGGTTCGACGGTGCCCTGCACGACACGTTGCTGTCCTCGGAACCCGTGAGGCGGAAGGTGTACGAGGAGCTCGACCGTTGGGTGCGCTGCTTCAGCGGATCAGTGTCTTCTGCGGATCGGTGACACAGACCTGATCGTCAGGTGCGCGCCTTATCCACTGCGCCGCCGTAGCGGCGGTCCCGAGACGCATACTCCTCGACTGCCTTCCACAGCGTGCGGCGGTCGACGTCCGGCCAAAGGACGTCCATGAACACCATCTCCGCGTAAGCCGACTGCCACAGCATGAAATTCGAGGTCCGTTGCTCGCCGGAGGTGCGCAGGAACAGGTCGACGTCCGGCAGTTCCGGCTCATCCAGGTACCGCTGAATGGTTTTCTCCGACACCGACGACGCTCTGAGCCGCCCTGCTGCCACGTCCTCCGCGATGGCTCGTGCAGCGTCGGCGATCTCTGCCCGTCCCCCATAGTTCACGCACATGGTCAAAGTGCACACCGAGTTGCTGCGCGTGTTTTCCTCAGCTACCTCAAGTTCGTTGATCACCGAGCGCCAGAGGCGGGGACGCCGGCCCGCCCACCGGATCCGCACCCCCCACTCGTTCAGCTGGTCGCGCTGGCGGCGCAGAACATCCCGGCTGAACCCCATGAGGAAACGCACCTCATCTGGGGACCGCTTCCAGTTCTCGGTGGAGAAGGCATATACGCTGACGTGCCGAACCCCGATGTCGATGGCTCCCGCAACAACGTCCAGGAGCGCAGCTTCTCCCGCCCGGTGTCCTTCGGTACGGGGCAGGCCACGCTGGTTGGCCCATCGTCCGTTTCCGTCCATGACGATCGCAACGTGGGCCGGAACCAGCTCCATAGGGATCGACGGCGGAAGCTCACCGCTCGGATGGGGCCACGGCTGCGACGGCTCGCCTGGGGATCTTGTCACACACGCTCCACATGTTTAAGGGACTTGACTGCACGTTCCAGATGCCACTGTACGTAGGCTGCCACCAGACCTGCACTTTCCCGCCGCGCGAAATCCGCAGCCGCATCCGCCACCGCCCAGTTGCCGGACAGAAGCGCACCGAGGAGCTCCATGGCCTCCGCCGACGGCGACGCTGCGCCGGGCGGTCGGCAGGAAGCACACACAGCCCCGCCCAGCGCAGCTGAGAATGCCGTATGTGGGCCAGGGGCGCTGCAGCGCGCACAATCCGTAAAACTGGGTGCCCACCCGGCCGTTGCCAATGCCCGCAGCAGGTAGGAGTCGAGGATCAGTTCCGAGGGGTGGAGCCCGCGGCTGAGGGCTGACAGAGCGCCGATGACAAGGCCGTATTGTGCTGCCGCGGACTCACCGTCGGCGTCGGTCAGTTTCTCCGCTGTTTCCGCGATCGCTGCTGCCGCCGTATACCGGGAGTAATCTGCTGCGATGCCGTGTCCGTAGGCTCCACGCGTCTGAGCTTGTGTCACGACGTCAAGAGTCCGTCCTGAAACGAGCTGGAGGTCCACCGTCATGAACGGTTCGAGGCGCGCCCCGAACTTGCTGCTCGTGCGCCGGACGCCCTTCGCCACCGCGCGGACCTGGCCATGATCACGGGTGAGCAGGACAATGATCCGGTCTGCTTCACCGAGCTTGTAGGTACGGAGGACAACGCCCTCCGCCCGGTAGGTACGCGCCGCGAATGATCTGGCCACGTTCTATTTTCCCACTCCGGCACCCGGGTGCGGCCGTCGCCGCGCGCGGGCTCCAATCCGCATTCCCTTCGGGCTTAGCCCTGATCCCGGATGGCGCGGTTGACCGCGGAAATAACCGCTTTCAGGGACGCCATCGTCGAGTTTGCGTCGATGCCGATGCCCCACAGCACGCGCTCGCCCACCGCACACTCGACGTAGGCCGCAGCCCGTGCGTTACCGCCGGAAGACAGCGCGTGCTCGGTGTAGTCAAGAACACGCACATCGACGGCGTCCTGACCCAAGACGGCCAGAAGTGCGTCGATCGGTCCGTTGCCCTGCGCGGTGCGTCGCTGCTGCACCCCGTCAACCAGGAGCGTGGCGGTCAGGTTGAGCCGACCGTCCTCAGCTGTGTCGGTGTTGGTGGACGTCAGGACGTAGCGTCCCCAGGATCCATTGCGTGAGGGCAGGTACTCGTCCTGGAAGATCTCCCACAACTCTGCTCCGCTGACTTCACCGCCGACGGTATCAGTGCGCCGCTGAACTACTCCGGAGAACTCGATCTGCGCCCGGCGGGGCAGGTCGAGGCTGTGCTCGTGCTTGAGCAGATACGCGACGCCGCCCTTGCCGGACTGCGAATTGACCCTGATGACGGCCTCGTAAGAGCGCCCGATATCCTTCGGGTCGATCGGCAGGTACGGAACGGCCCAAGGAATGTCCTCGACGGTCTTACCGACGGCAGCGGCATCTGCCTCCATCCGTTCGAAGCCCTTTTTGATGGCGTCCTGATGTGACCCCGAGAACGCAGTGAACACGAGGTCCCCACCGTACGGGGAGCGCTCAGGCACGTTGAGCTGGTTGCAGTATTCAGCCGTGCGGCGGATGTGGTCCATGTCGGAGAAGTCGATCTGCGGGTCGATCCCCTGCCCGTACAGGTTCATGCCCAGGGTCACAAGGTCGACGTTTCCGGTGCGCTCACCGTTGCCGAACAAGCACCCTTCGATGCGGTCCGCTCCGGCGAGGTAGCCGAGTTCCGCTGCCGCGACACCGGTGCCGCGGTCATTATGCGGGTGGAGCGACAAAATTACTGCGTCCCGGTTGGCCAGGTTCCGGCACATCCATTCAATCGAATCTGCATAGACATTCGGCGTCGCCATCTCGACGGTTGCCGGCAGGTTCAGGATCATTTGGCGATCTGCGGACGCCTCGAAGACTGCGGCGACCTCGTTGGAAATACGCGCGGCGAACTCAAGCTCAGTACCGGTGAAGGATTCCGGCGAGTACTCGTACGTGATGTGCGTGTCGCCCATGTTCTCCTCGAACTTCCGGCACAGCCTCGCGCCGGTGAGCGCAATATCGACGATGCCGTCCATGTCCTGGTTGAACACCACCCGGCGCTGAAGCACCGACGTCGAGTTGTACAGGTGGACAATTGCGCGATCGGCACCCTCAAGGGACTCGTACGTCCGCTCAATCAGGTGCTCGCGCGCCTGGGTGAGCACCTGGATGGTCACGTCGTCCGGGATGCGGTCGCCCTCGATGAGTTGGCGAACGAAGTCGAAGTCCGTCTGTGAAGCCGAGGGGAATCCAACCTCGATTTCCTTGTAGCCCATCTGCACGAGCAGGTCGAACATCTTGTGCTTGCGCTCAGGGCTCATCGGGTCGATCAGAGCCTGATTGCCGTCCCGGAGGTCGACTGCGCACCAGCGCGGAGCCTTCGTGATGATCTTGTCCGGCCAGGTCCGGTCCGGAAGGTCCACGGTGATCTGGTCCTGAAACGGAACATACTTATGGAAGGGCATTCCGGAGGGTTTCTGTGCGTTGCGCATGGCGATTGTGGCCTTTCCTTGGGTGAGCGCTCAGGCTCTGGCTTCACAGGATGGTGGCCGGCATCACGAACTCCGCAGCGGGGGTTCGGCCTGCGACTCGGTAGTCCATTGGTGACTAGCCTGTCGGTTGAGCCCCGCCACGGCAGCTAAGAAGGAGCATCTCTGCGCGCACATTTCAACACTAGCACGGCCCCTAGGATGAGAGGACGCACCAACGAAGGAGCCTCGATGACAGCAACAGGCATCAATCTCGCAAACGTCGATCCCGACGTCCGCCCGCAGGACGACCTCTTCCGCCATGTCAACGGCGGATGGCTGAGGAACACCCCTATCCCCGACGACCGGGCACGCGAGGGATCCTTCTCCCAACTCGCGGATGCCGCTGAACTCGCCGTGCGTGCGATTGTCGAAGACGCCGCTGCCGACAAGGATGACGACGGCGATCGCTTCCGGATCGGTGCGCTATTCGCTGACTTCATGGACGTCAGCCATCTCAACAGCGAGGGCGCGACGCCTGTAAAGCCGGTTTTCGACGCTATCGATGCGGCCGAAACAGTGGATGAGTTGGCCCGGCTCGATGCTCGGCTCACGCGCTCCGGCGCCGCGGGAATAGTCCTCCCCTATGTCAGCAACGATGCCGGTAACCCTGAGCGCTATCTCCTCCATCTTTACCAGTCCGGCCTGGGCTTGCCCGATGAGTCCTATTACCGGGAAGAGAAGTTCGAGGAGGCACGTCTTGCCTACGTAGAAATGCTGCATCAGCTCTTCGAACTGGCGGGCCGCCCGGAGAGCCGCGCTGCCGCGGCCAGCACCTTCGATCTCGAGGCGAGGCTCGCGTCGTCGCACATGGACACCGTGACGCGGCGGAATCCGCAGGCTACCTACAACCTTCGCCGCACCTCTGATCTGGCGGCGGAAGCTCCCCTTCTGGCAGCGTGGCTCACAGAGCTGGCTGCCGGCGTCGGGCTCCCGGAGGAAGTGATCGTGAACCAGCCGGCATACCTGGCCGGCCTGATGGACGCCCTGAATGAAGTACCGCTTCCCGTCTGGAAGAACTGGCTGGTTGTGCGGGTGCTGTTGCAGGCGGCACCCTACCTGAGTGAGGACTTCGTGAACGTCCACTTTGCGTTCTACGGGACCAAGCTCAGCGGCACACCCCAGCTCAAGGAGCGATGGAAGAGAGGCGTTGCGGTTGTCGAAGGGGCCCTCGGCGAAGCTGTCGGTCGAGAATACGTGGCGCGGCATTTCCCGGAATCACACAAGGCCATCATGGGTGAACTTGTGGAGAACCTCCTGGCGGCCTATCACCAGCGGATCAGCCGTTTGGAATGGATGAGCGCTGACACGCGAAAGCGGGCACTCGAGAAGCTGAGTCTTTTCACCACGAAGATCGGCTACCCGGACTCCTGGATCGACTATTCAACGCTTCAGATTGTCCCGGGTGACCTGTATGGCAACGTGCGGCGAGCGACCGAGTTTGAAACGGACCGGCAACTGGCAAAGCTCGGCGGCCCGATCGACCGCGGCGAGTGGCACCTCACTCCGCAAACCGTGAACGCTTACTACATGCCGACGATGAACGAGATCGTATTTCCCGCTGCGATTCTGCAACCGCCGTTTTTCGACGCCGAGGCGGACCCGGCGGCTAACTATGGTGCCATCGGTGCGGTCATCGGTCACGAGATCGGACACGGATTCGACGACCAGGGATCCCAGTTCGACGGGACGGGAGCACTGCACAACTGGTGGACGGAAGCGGACCGAACTGCTTTCGAGGCGCTGACCGGACAACTGGTGAGCCAGTATGCCGACCTGGCTCCTACGGAGGCACCGGATCACCCGATCAATGGGAAGCTGACCCTGGGCGAGAACATCGGCGATCTCGGCGGACTGGGAATCAGCCTGGCCGCCTACTTAATTAGTCTCGATGGAACCGAGCCGCCTGTGATTGACGGCCTCACGGGAATCCAGCGATTCTTCTACTCCTGGGCCGAATGCTGGCGACAGAACATCCGTCCGGAGGAAGCAGCGCGCCGCATTGCCATTGATCCGCATTCACCGAACGAATTCCGATGCAACCAGGTGGTCCGGAACCTGGATGAGTTTCACGAAGCTTTCTCCGTGACGGATTCGGACGCGCTGTGGCTGGCGCCCGCTGACCGCGTGCGTATCTGGTAGCTCCTCAGGACTGACAGGTGACCTGCGCCGCTGTCTGGCCGCGCAGGTCACCTGCGATGCCCTCCGTTTCGACGGTCTCGCCTTCGGTGAAGTCGCTGCCGACGGAAAGCTCGAGTCCGATCGCCGTAGCGCTCGGAACGATCTGGACCTCAGCCAGACCGAAGAGCTCCGCGACGGCGGGCGCTATCCCTTCATAGCCGGGGCCGACGAACAGCTGGGTCGCCGGCCGGTCATCGGCGTCTGAGACGGCCGCCTGTGTGTATCCTTCGCCGAGTAGAACCTCCTGCAGCTCCTGCCCGCGTCCGGACTCACCTGATGCATTGAGCACTGTGATCGGCACAAGCGCCGGATCGAAGCCGAGCTCCTCTGCGGTCGGGGTAGGAACAGGTTCGGTGGGCTCAGGCTCCGCAGAAGGACCGGTGCTCGGGCTAGCAGACGGCGTGGGCTCCTGCACGGGCTTGGTGATGTCCCGATCGTTCCGGAGCGCGGCAAAAAGATCGTCCGCCTTTTCCTCGTCAAGGACAAGCCTGTTCGGGTCAACCTCGTAGGGAACGACCGGTACGGTCACGAATGCGACGTTACCCAGGTCCACCTGCTGCAACCTGCCTGCAAGCTTGAGCAATTCCGGGATCTCCACGAGCCCGTCATCAACCGTGAGGTTCTGCGTAACGGCCTCCGCAATGGAGTACACGCGCGGAATGTTGGTCAGTGTGCCCTCGCTCTTGACCTTGCGAGCCAGCGAGGCAAGGAAAGCCTGCTGCGCGCGGATGCGTCCCTCATCGCCGCCGCTCCCGAAACTATGCCTGGTCCGCAGGAACGCGAGGGCCTGTTCACCCTCAATCTCGCTGGTTCCCGCCGGAAGCTTCAGGCCGGAGTACTCATCATCGACCTCCTGATTCACGCACACTTCGACGCCGCCGACGGCCTTCGACAGCTCGGTGACGGCTTTGAAGTCGGCCATCATGAAGTGATCCACCTGAAGGCCGGTAAGTTCGTTAATGGCTGCAACGGTGCAACCCGGTCCACCGTTGGCCAGTGAACTGTTCAGCTGCCCCAACGCCATGGCATCGCTAGCGGCACCGGTCTCCGGGTTGTGGCACCCCGGCAGCGGCACCAGCAGGTCGC
>NZ_JAPSHV010000068.1:0-9048 GCF_031179385.1 Arthrobacter sp.
TGCTGGGTTCCCGGTCTCATCGGGCTCGCCCTGTCCTCCGGACTGTACCTGTACGTGCAGGCAATTGGTCCTGCTCCTGTCCCCGGCACTGCCGGCACTCCCCTCTTCTTCTGGTCGGGTCTTTCGCTCATTGTCGGCGTCGGCTTTACGCTGAGCGCGACGGCGTGCTGGCTGTTCGCCTCGCAGGCGCGGCTGCGAGGAACCGAGCTTCAGGACTGACGCACTCGCTGTGGCTTCGGCGGCACCCACCGCCACAGAATGACTGCCCCCACCAGCCCCAGACCACCGGTGGTCCAGATTCCTCCCGCCAGTGAGGCCGCGGCCGTCACCGCGGACACAATCCCCGGGCCGGCCATGGTGCCGATGTCCGTCAAAAGCCGCCAGATCCCCAGGAACTGGGGGCGGCCGGGCGACGGCGAGAAGTCTGCACCCAGAGTCATGACAATGCCCGAGCCGATGCCATTTCCAAATCCGATGAGCAGGGCAACGGCGAGGAGGCCGAAAGCATCACGGGTCAAGGGCAGCAGGAGTAGCGCTGTGCCCATGATCAGCATGCAGGGCACCGCTACCCAGCGCCTGCCGTACACATCCATCACCTTCCCCGCGGGATAGAAGATGAGCATGTCGATGGCGCCGGAGACACCGTAGATGAGCGCCGTCGTCGTCGGATCCAGTCCGATTTCCTGCGCCCAGAGCGGCAGGACCGCCTGCCTCGTGGCGCGGACCGCTGCGATCAGCAGCACTCCTGCGCCCACAGTGGCGAAGATCCGCGCGTGAGCGCGCAGGATCGCTCGCAGAGTCGGCGGAGCTGCGGGTTGACCGCCGGTGCCGCCGGGCGCGGATCTGCCGTGTGAACTGCCTGGTTCCGGCACACGGAAGCTCAGTACGGCAGCGATCAAAGTGGTTACGGCGCCAACCCAATACGCGCCGTCGAGCCCGAGAAAGCTCATCGCGAGGGCGCCCGCGAAGGGCCCGAGGAAGACGCCGATTCTGGTGACTCCGCCGAGCGTGGACAGCGCCCGGGCACGGAAGTGGATGGGCACAGCCTCAGTGAGGTAACTCTGGCGGGCAAGACCGAAAACGGCCCCCGCCATGCCGATCATGAAGATCGCGGCAGCGAACATGGCCAGATTGGTTGAGGCCAGCGCGAGGATCATCGCTGCCGAGCACCAGAGGGACGCAGCGACGAGGGACCACCGCTCCCCGAAACGGGAGGTGATCAAGGTGGCGGGAACGTTCGTGACCAGCGACCCGATGCCGGTCAGGGTGAGGATCAGCGCCGCCGTCGCAATGTCCGCCCCAAGTTCGGTGGCCGAAAGCACGATGACCGGCACGATCGATCCGGTTGCGGCGCCATAGAGAAGCGACGGACCGTAGGCGCCAACGGCGATCCTGCGAAGATTGAACGGTTCCTGGCGCACCGTTCAACGCTAGCGCAGTGCGGCATCCTTCCGTGGCGCCAGGAAGAATCCGACGACGGCAAGTACCCCGGCGACGCCCTCAGCTACGGCGCTCGCGGTCTTCTCGAAGAACCAGAGCGGCTCATACATCGCCGGAATCGGTCCGACCTGCGGCAGTTGGATGTAGGCCGACAATACGACCGCGGCGAACGCCGAGAGCGCTACCAGGGCTGCGACGGCGTAGGACAGACGGCTCCCGCGAATCAGGACATAGAGCGCAGCCAGGATGGCTACAACGGCCTGAATCCGGAAGAGGTTGCCTCCACCGATGCCGTCCGGGTAGGCGAACTGGTAGTTCGGAGCGAGGACAAAGTGCACGTACGCGTCGATGGCCAGTCCTACCGCAATGAGGACACGAAGCACCATCATCAGCGGTGCCGACCGTGGACGGGCAACAGACCCGTGGGTGGCTGCGTTAGCCATCGCTGCTCACCACGAGAGTGCCCGTCATGTTGGGGTGGTAAGTGCAGAAGAACGAATACTCGCCCGCTTCCGACGGGGCCGTGAACGTGGTGGTCTCACCGCCCTGCACTATGGCGTCGAAGTCCTCGGTCTCGGTGGTTGTTACGGTATGCGGGGCGGTGTCCTCGTTGACTACCGTGATCTCGGCTCCGGCCGGAACGGTCTCCGGCATCTCATACTCGAAGTTACGGATCGTAATGACGATCTCCTCAGCCGGTGCTTCTTCACTGGGTGCCTCCGAGGCTGATTCACTGGGTGCCTCCGAGGCGGGTTCACTGGACTCCTCGGCGGATCCCGTCTCCTCGGGCGTGGACTCTGCTGTGGTCTCTGCCGCGGCGCTGGTCTCTGCAGGGGGCGCTTCGCTCGTGGGTTCACCGCCGGACGCGCAACCGGCGACGCCGACCAGCACCGTCGCAAGAACCAGGCCTAGTGCACTACGTGGGATATTCATGGTGCTCCCCTCATTGCGGACCACCAGTCTTCACCCAGTCGCCCTTGCGATGATTGTTTCCAGAGAGTACACCCGCGAAAGGCCAAAATGACCCAGTTCCCAAGGAATCCACAGGTTCTGCGTGTGGTCCTGCTCGGAATCGACGGGGCGGGCAAAACCACTGTTGCGCGAACGGTTATTCAGAAGCTTCACGAGCGGGGCATCGACGCCCAGTTATTCCGAAATCCCGGCGGACGGCGCACCCTTGACCGCTGGGCGTCGTGCTGGTCAAAAACCGCCGAGTCGATGCTCGGCGCGCGCATGCTGGACAGGATCGAGACGGTCCTCCGCGTCCTGGCGGTGCTTCGCTCAACCCTTCAATCACGACGACGCCGGGGCGTCATCATCTTCGACCGCCACCTTCAATGCCAGCTCGCTCTTCGGCAGGTGCGTGGCCTGCCCTGCGGCGTCGTGTTGCCCTGGCTATTGAGCATGCTCCCGAAACCGGACCTCGTCGTTTACCTCAGTGTTGACCCGCGCACGGCAAAAGCCCGCATCACTTCGCGTAACACCGACCGGGAAACGCTGGAGTTCCTGAGCGTTCTCGACGCCTCCTACAGGCGCCTTCCTGACTTTGGCAGCTATGAAGTGATCGAGGCGAATGGCTCTGCCGCCGAGACGGCGGCTGCGTTCCTGGCGAAGGTCGAGCCCCTGCTACAACTCCTCGCTCCAAAGGGCTCAACCTCTGCCGGTCTGCCGCTCCAGCCACTTCCAGTGCGCGAGGGTACGGAGGCGGGTCAGTAGGGCCCGGGACTGCTCCGGTCCATACGGCAGGATCGGGATGGCCTTGGTCATGTCCACCGAAGCCTCATCCATCGCCACTTTCGTGACCCGGACTGCGCTGCGCATCTTGTTCAGCTGGGTCACCACAAACTCCGCGTTCACGGGGGCCCCGTGCCCGGGCACGAAGACGTCGTACAAATCATCGAGCGCCGCGATCTTGCCCAGCGTGCGGATCCACTCCGTCGGGAAGGAGTCCTCGAAGGCCGGATCGGCACCTTCCTCCACCAGGTCCCCGGTGAAGAGGACATTGCCTGCGCCTACCAGAAGGTCGTTGTCCGTGTGCCCTGTTCCCAGGTGGAACAAGGTCACCGATATGCCGCCGAGGTCCAGGTCGACCGGCGATCCGGACACAACCCTGTTCGCCGGATGGACTGCGGTGTGCTCGCCCTCGCCGGCAGCCATGGCCGGCTCCGCTTCGGTGACCTCCACCCGCTGTTCCTCGCCACTTTCACGTATGACGGCGGCGCACCGCTCGGTCGCCCAGAAATCCGCCACGCCCTGCGCCGCAAAGTACGCGTTCCCGAAGACATGGTCGAAGTGGGAGTGCGTGTTCACAACGCAGAGCGGCAGCTCTGTGATCTGCCGCACCGCCTCGAAGATCTCGGCAGCCTGCTGCGGCCCGGCCCCCGTGTCGATCACGAGCGCGCGTTCTGTCCCAAGCACCAGCCCTGTGTTCAGAGCGTAGGGATTTGTCTGCAGCATCCACGCCCGGTCCCCCAGTTGTTTCCATGGGTGGGACTGTTCAACGAGCGGCTCGGACATAGGTTCCTCTCGGGTCGCGGCTGGAACCCTAAGCCTATCGGCAGGGTCCAGGTGCGAGCGCAGCGAGCTCCGGGGGGCCGATGGGCGCTATCGGCAGGGTCCAGGTGCGAGCGCGTGGATGACCGGGCGTCCGCCGTTCTGGAGGTGACGTCCCGTTCTGAACGTCACCGTCCCCCATGAGGCCCCCCGGCGGACTGCCCCGGCCACATGTCCTAGTAAATGCCACGAAAGAATAAATGTGGTACCTCCACCGGAAATTATCTGTTATTGAGTTCAAAACGTTGCAGAACTCGTTGCTCCGATGTATCAGACCGGTCAGAAATCACCGCTAACCGCGGAAAACCGGCATCCGCTTCTCCTGGAAAGCCCTGAAACCCTCCGCATAGTCGGCGCTGCTGCACAGCTGGCCCTGTGCCGCGTTTTCGTCCCCCACTGATTCCCAGAGGCCTAGCCTTCGATCCCGGATGGAAGCGACGAGCTCCTTCGACGCCCGGAACGCACCAGTGGCGCCTTGTGCGACTCGTTCAACGGTGACGCGGGTGGCTGGAAGCAACTCCTCGGCAGGGAATGCCCTACTGAACAGACCGCTGGCGACGGCGTCCGCTCCGCTCATGAGGTCGGCGGTGTAGATGAGGTCGAGCGTTCGATGTGCTCCAAGCCGCTCCGTGAAAAGCCAATGGCCGCCGGAATCGAGCGTTGCACCAAGCTTGGCGAACGGTGAACCGATCTTCGCGGAGTCAGCGACATAAACAACGTCCGTGGCAATAAGCAGACCCAGTCCCACGCCAAGGCATGCACCGTGAGCCGCAGCGAACGTAGGTGCCGGAAAAGCGGACATCTTCTTCAACAGCGGGGTGACCAGTCCGTCGAGGTAAGCGACTGCGTCATCCGTTTCCGGCTCGACGCCGGAGATGTCGCGACCGGCGCAGAATGCCCGGCCTTCGCCTCGCAGCAACAGGGCACGCACCCGGCCGTCTGCTGCAGCGGAGGCGGAGTCGTCGTACGCATCCGACAGCTCGGCAAGAGCGTCCTCGTCGAGCGAATTGAGCTTCTCCGGCGCGTTGAGCACAATCTCGGCGACACCGTTCTCGATTATCAACTCGATCAACGATCGCTCCTCTTCTATGAATATCCGGTAGGTATCAGGCGTCGTAGTCGACGGTGACTTCGGAGCTGGTGGGTCGGGACTGACACGTCAACACGTAACCCTTCGCGAGCTCATCCGGCTCAAGAGCGTAGTTCTCGTCCATGTCAACGGTTCCGCTGACCAATTTGGCACGGCACGTCCCGCAGACACCTCCGGCACATGCGAAGGGAACGTCGGGGCGCACGCGCAGCGCCGCGTTCAGGATGGATTCCCGGGCGTGGGTGGGGCTCGACACGGTGCCCTTCAATCCGTCGAGGTTGAAGTTGATGGCGTAGCTGTCTTCGCTGCCGTCAGTGCTGACCGGACGGCCGATCTGGCCCTCCGGCTTTGTGGGCTCACCGGTAGTGAACAACTCGAAACGGATCTTCTCAGCCGGCACGCCCCGCTCGGCAAGGGTGTCACGGCACAGTTGAACCAGTTCGAAGGGCCCGCAGAGGAACCACTCATCGACTTCTTCGGTCCGGATGACGCTGGTCAGCATGGTCCGGAGTTTCCCCGCATCGATACGTCCGCTCAGCAACGGCGAGATGCGCTGCTCGCGCGAGAGCACGTGGTGCAGAGCGAACCGGGCGGGATAACGGTCCTTCAGGTCGGCGAGCTCCTCGAGGAACATGACGTCCATGGCCGCCTTGTTGGCGTAAATGAGATCCAGACGCACCGCCGGGTTCGCTGCAAGCACCGATCGCGCGATGGCAATGACCGGAGTGATGCCCGAACCCGCAGCGACGGCCACGAAGGAATGCTCCGTGGTCGTGTCGATGCTCTCGGGGTTGTTGATTTCGGTCATCGGGTGCTTCGAGATGAACTGGCCCATCGGGCTCATCACGTCGAGCTTGTCGCCTGCCCTCAGGAACTCGTTGGCCCAGGTGGAGAACGTGCCCCCGAGGTCCTTTTTGATGGCGACGCGGATCTCACTGCTGCCGTCTTCGAAAGTACGCGGTTCCGCACAGATGGAATAGCTGCGGCGGACTTCCTTCGGCTCGCCATCGACGTCGAGCATCGTCCGGAGCGCGACGTACTGCCCCGGTACATAATCGAACCGCCCGGCCAGTTCCTCGGGAACAGCGAAGGTCACCTCGATGGCGTCCTCGGTGAGCCGTCGAACCTCAGCGACCGTCAGTTCGTGGAAGGCCGTCCGACGCTTGGTCGACGGTGCGAGTTTCACTGCCATTAGTGGACCTTGAAGTAGTCGAAGGGTTCCCTGCAGTCCTGGCAGACATAGAGCGCCTTGCAGGATGTGGAACCGAAGCGGGTAAGTTCTCGGGTGTTCAGCGAGGAGCACTGCGGGCACTTGACGCTCAGCCCCACGCTCACCTTGCCGGCGGCGGCCTTACCGGTGGGCGGGGCGATTCCGTACTCTTCCAGCTTGGCCTTGCCCGACGGACTCATCCAGTCTGTGGTCCACGCCGGTGACAGCACGAGCTTCACGCTCACATCCGTATGACCCTTGGAGACAAGGGCCGTGATGATGTCGTCGCGGATCGCGTCCATCGCCGGGCACCCCGAATAGGTGGGCGTGATCGTGACGGTGGCGGCGCCGTCGTCGTCAATGGAGACCGCACGGAGGACGCCGAGATCCTCAATGGTGAGCACTGGAATTTCGGGATCCGCCACAGTGGCGGCGATCTCCCAGAGAGTCGCCTCGCGAGCGGTTCGCGGCGACTGCAGGGTGGCTACCATGTTGCTCCCGGGTGCTCGCGGGCCAGAACCTGCATCTCGGCCAGGATGTAGCCCAGGTGTTCACTGTGGCGGCCCTGCCGTCCGCCGCCAACGGAAGCGGGAACGTCCGGAACCTCGAGTTCGGCTTCAGAGAACAGCGCCTCGATCTCCGCATCGAACGAGGCGCGGAGCGAGGACGGCTTGACCGCGACGCCGTCGAGTGAGGTCACGAGCTCATCGTCCTCAAATAGCTCCCCGACGTACGGCCAGGTCAGGAGGATCCCTTCGATCATGCGGCGGCGTGACTCGTCGGTTCCGAGCGCCAGGCGCAGGACCCACTGGCGGGCGTGATCGCGGTGGTAGTCGACTTCCTTCACGGCCTTCGCCGCGATCGCTGCGAGCGTGGCGTCGGCGGAATTCACCAGACGGGAGTAGAGGTCGTACTGGTATTGGGAGATAACCAGCTGCCGTGCGATGGTCCGGGCGAAGTCCCCGTTGGGCTGCTCCACAAGATGCGCGGAGCGGAATTCGTCCTCTCCCCGGAAGTACGCCAGGTCGTCCTCGGTCTTGTCCCAGGCATGGCCCGCATAGGTCAGGAAAGAACGCGCGTGGCCGATCTGGTCGAGGGCGATGTTGCCGAGGGCCACGTCCTCCTCGAGCTCCGGAGCGCGGGAAATCCACCAACCCAGACGCTGGGCGAGGATAAGCGCGTCGTCGCCAAGTCTCAGCGCATACTCCCCGACAGCCCCGGTCGGCTTGACCCCGGAGGCGGCGATGTCTTCGGGCCGCAGCGCGTTTCCCGGAGTGATGCGGGTGGCGCTCGCGTTGGATTCGCTCACAGGTGCTTCACTCCTTCGCTCTTCGTGTAGTACGTGGCGTGCCGGTAATCCTTGCCCTGCGGCGATTCGAAAAACTGGCCCTTGGCGTCCGGATCGCTGGCGATGATGGCGGATGCGGGGACCACCCAAAGGCTCACGCCCTCGTTACGCCGGGTGTACAGGTCCCGAGCATTGCGGACAGCCATCTCGGCGTCGGGCGCGTGCAGCGACCCGGCGTGCACGTGACTGAGGCCGCGTGAGGAGCGGACGAACACTTCCCAGAGCGGCCAGGGCTCTGCTGTGGGGTGGTCGGGTTGCTCCGCGCTGGGAGCCTTGGAGCCGTCGTCGCCCGTCTGTGATCCGCTGACCATCTACGCCGCCTTTACTGTCATATCGCGCTGGTCAGCGCGCTTCGCTGCCTGCTTCGCCGCGTAAGCGGCGGCGGCCTCACGAACCCAGGCGCCGCCGTCGTGCGCTTCCCTGCGCCGCTCCATGCGCTGGGCGTTGCACGGTCCACGGCCGGCGAGGACTTCCTTGAACTCGTTCCAGTCGAGCGGGCCGTGTTCCCACCTGCCTGTGGCGTCGTTGTAGCGGATCTGGTCATCCGGAAGGGTGAGTCCGAGGGTCTTGACCTGTTCGACGATCATGCCCACGAACCGCGAGCGCAGCTCATCGTTCGAGAACCGCTTGATGTTCCAGGCCATCGACTGCTGGGAGTTGGGCGAGTCCTCATCCGGCGGACCGAACATCATGAGGCTCGGTGCGTACCAGCGGTTGACGGCGTCCTGCGCCATCTGTTTCTGGGCCGGCGTTCCGTTGGACAGCTCAAGCAGAATCTCGAAGCCCTGGCGCTGGTGGAAGGACTCTTCCTTGCAGATGCGTACCATCGCACGCCCGTACGGCCCGTAGGAGGCGCGGCAGAGCGGCACCTGGTTGGCGATCGCAGCGCCGTCGACGAGCCAACCGATCGCACCCATGTCGGCCCAGGTGCGTGCCGGGTAGTTGAAGATGCTCGAGTAGCGCGCCTTGCCGGCAATGAGGTCCGCCATCATGGAGTCCCTCGTGGTCCCGAGGGTTTCGGCCGCTGAGTACAGGTACAGCCCGTGCCCGGCTTCGTCCTGGACCTTGGCCATCAGGATGGCCTTGCGCTTCAGGCTGGGGGCTCGGGTGATCCAGTTCGCCTCGGGCTGCATGCCGATGATTTCGGAGTGTGCGTGCTGCGAGATCTGGCGGGTGAGGGTCTTGCGGTATGCCTCAGGCATCCAGTCGCGGGGTTCGATCCGGGAGTCCTCGGCGATCAGCCTGTCGAACTGTTCCTGCTCCGCGGTCAGGTCCTGCGGAGTGTCAGTCGCGGTTGTCATGATGGTCACCTCACTGTGCGAGGCCGGCGATATGCCGGCCCGAAATAATTACCGACCGTTCGTTCAGGATATCGGCGACGCGACTTCAGAGTCAACACTGGCAGGA
>NZ_JAPSHV010000068.1:9148-15318 GCF_031179385.1 Arthrobacter sp.
AGTGTCAGTCGCGGTTGTCATGATGGTCACCTCACTGTGCGAGGCCGGCGATATGCCGGCCCGAAATAATTACCGACCGTTCGTTCAGGATATCGGCGACGCGACTTCAGAGTCAACACTGGCAGGAGTCTGACACACGTGAAGGCCGGAACAGCTGGTCAAGCTGTCCGGCCTTCACGAGTTGCTGAGGTTTACTTCGCCTCGAAGACAGCGACGGTCAGCGGCGGGACCGTAAAGCTGCCCGTCGACGAATCGAAGGCCGCACCCTTCACCACCTCGTCCGGGCCGCCCTGCTGGACCCGGTGCAGAGCGAAGGCCTGCCCCGCGGCGGCAGGCACCGTTTGCGTGGTCGTCGTGTCGGATGCGTTGAAAACGACGACGACGCCGGTCCGCTCGCTGTCGACATCCGATCCGGTGGTGTCATCGATGTGCATGACGATTACGCCCGGTGTCTGCTCCGGTCCACCGGAGGGGAACGACAGCTTCTGCTGAACCAGATCGGCAGAGCCGAGATGGAACAGGGGCGAACTCTTGCGGATCTCAAGGAGCGATTTCGCTTGTTCCCGGGCCGTGGCGATGTCCGCCGGTGCGGGCTTGAGTGCCGGATCCGCGAGCAACGGCTTCATGAACTCATATTTGTCGGCGTTGTCGGCGCGCGGCGGCAATCCACGGGCAAATCCGTTTTCCGTCCCGGTGTGGTCCAGAAGGTTGAACCAGTCACCCGAGTCATAGCTGTTACGGTCCAGGGACTTGCTGCGCAGGGCTTCTCCCCCGGCGTGCCAGAAGGACACGCCCTGTCCGAGCGCGGTGGTACTGAGCGAGAGCGTCTGGAACCGGATGCGGTCCGCCATCGACGTCTCCGGGGCCAGCTTGAAGGCGAGGCTGTCGAACAGAGTCTCGTTGTCGTGGGCCTCGACGTAGGTGATGGCTTCCTGCGGATCCGCGGTGTAGCCGGCGGGGCTGCCGTTGTAGTCGATGTCGGCTCCACTCACTTCGGCGCCGGTGCGGTCAACGAATCTGTAGTCCCGGAGGTTGCCTGTCAGACCCACCTTGATCTGGTCCTGGTTCAAGAGCAGCCTGGCCCGCTGGTCCGCGGGGCTGCCGTTCACCTCGGCACCGTTGGGTTGCGTCAGGAGGCCCGAGCCGAAGCCCTGTACACGCGGATCCTCATCGAAGGGTCCGCCACCGCGCACTGCGTCACGGAGTCGGTCATTGAAGGTCCCGATTCCCGTGCCCGCCATGTTTGCCTGGGTTGCCTGCTCGAAGCGTGCATTGTCTGCGACCTCGCCGAAGTTCCACCCTTCCCCGTAGACGTAGACGCTCTTGCCGTCCACGCCGTCCCGCTCAAGAGTCAGTTCATCGAGGGCTGCTCGCACGTCGAGCATGTTTTGCTTGCTGTGGTGGCCCATCAGGTCGAACCGGAATCCATCAAGCTTGTAGGTGCGGGCGAGCGTCACGATCGAATCAACCATGAGCTTGCCCATCATCGCGTTCTCGGTTGCCGTATTGGGGCAGCAGGTCGAGGTTTCGACAGCTCCGCTGGTGGCGTTCAACCGGTGGTAGTAGCCCGGCACGATGCGGTCGAGGTTGTTGTTTGAGGCCTGCCCGGCGCCTGCGGTGTGGTTGTAAACCACGTCCTGGACCACCCTCAACCCGGCAGTGTTCAGGCCTGCGACCATCTCCCGGAATTCGCGGATGCGGGTGCCGTCGCTTGGGTCTGTCGAGTACGAGCCCTCAGGCGTCGTGTAGTGCAGCGGGTCGTAGCCCCAGTTGAAGCCGTCCTTGCCCGCAACAGCGGCCACGCAGGCCTGCTGTTCTTCGCTGTCCGGGGCGAACTTCGCAAGTTCACACTGCGGCTCGGCCTGTACGTCGCGGCGCTCCTCGATTGTTCCGATGTCGTTGACCGGCAGCAGGTGTACAGCATTCAAACCGGAGTCCGCGAGGTCCGCAAGGCGCTTCATGCCGTCGCTGTCCCTCTCGGCGAAGGCGGCGTAGGTTCCACGACGCTCCTCCGGAACCGTAGCGTCATTGATCGAGAAATCGCGCACGTGCAGCTCGTAGAGTGAGAGGTCTTCGGGCTGGGCGAGGGCCGGTTTCTGGAGCGACTTCCAGCCGGAAGGCGCCAATTGCGGATCCGTCAGGTTCACGATCAGGCTGCGCTCGGAGTTGGTGGACAGGCCGACGCTGTAGGGGTCCGTCACGAGGTTTCGCTCAACCTGTCCGGTCTCAGGTACGTAGACCTCCACCTCATAGAGGTAATACGCATCCTTCCAATTCTTTTCCCCCAAAACTGACCAGACGCCGTCGTGCCCTTCCTTCAAGGGAACGCTGGCCAGGACTTCCCCGCCGGAACCCTCCCGGTAGACGTGGAGGCTGACTTCGCGGGCAGTTGGTGCCCAGAGGTCGAAGCGCGGGCGCGGACCCTTCCAGCTCAGTCCGAGTGAGCGCTTCATAGCATTTGGGTACAGCGCGTCGATGACGCCCGGCACCTGGACGCGCGTAGCCTGCAGCACCGCCCCATCAGCGCCAACCTGAACGGCAAGCAACTCTCCCTTGAGCAGCTTCCTTGCCTGAGCGGCCGCTTTCCTGGGCAGCGTCAGGAAATCGAAAGACTTCAGGTGCGGGTGGGCCGCAGCGAACTCGGGATCGAGTGCATCGCCCCTGCGTTCCAGATTGAGGTAGTCACCACCGGTTATCGCCCCGTCCACTACCTCCAGGCCGCCGTTTGTCGAGGAGTAAAGACGGTAGGAGGCACCATCGGGCGCTTCATCCAAGTCCCAGGCGAATGTTCCCGGCGCCAGCCAATGCGCCGCAGCCCCGGCAATCGCGGACTGCTGAACGTCACTGGTGATGACGTGGGTGCTGTGATTATAGGTGAAGGTGATCGGCCCTCCCTGCGAGGTCAGGGCGATGTCGGCTCCTCCTGCTGCGCCGCCGTCGCCGTAGTTTTCGGTCCAGTTCCCGTTGAGCGCTGCTTTGTAGGCGTAGTCACCCGCTGGAACCTCAAACGTACCGCTATAGATTCCCGGCGACCCAGCGACTTCACTCAAGGCCGTCGCGGCGCATTCGGGCTGCCAGTCGCCGGCACACCCAAGCTCTGACTGGAGCGAGCCCACGAGGGTCACGGATTGCGGGGATGGGCTGTGGTCAGCAAGCGCCGGCAAAGGCATCAGGCTGACCAGTAGCGGTCCGGTCACGACACCGGCAGCGAGCCCGGCGAAGCGCCGTCGCCTGCGGTGAATGGATGAGGTGGTGTGCATGAATCCTCCTTGACGCGCTTCACTGCACGTCCGGTTCGGTAGTAGGCCACTTCACCCTAGGAAGCGGCCGAATGACCGTCAAGGGTTTACTGAAATTTTCATGAAAGTTTCACCCGTCGATCGCGCGGAAGATAGGATGGATCCGTGACGCTCCCACCGTTGACCGACAAGCCCCGGCTGGAGGATGTTGCGCGCCGCGCAGGAGTCAGCGTCCCCACCGTCTCGCGGGTGATGAACGGTCGCAGCGGCGCTTCACGAGAGACCCGGCAGGCCGTCCTCACCGCAATGGACGATCTGGGTTACGAGCGTCCGGACCGTCTCTCCGGCCGGGCGAACGGGCAGATCGGCATTGTGGTGCCCGATCTGGTGAACCCGATCTTTCCCGCTTTCGCCGGAGCCATCAGTGCGCTGGTTGCCCCCCATGACTTCATCCCGGCCCTGTGCACCCTCCCCGGCGGCGGCGTCACTGAGGATGAATACGTTTCCCTGCTGCTGGATCAAGGCGTCCGCGGATTGATTTTCGTGTGCGCCGCACACGCGGATGGCCGTGCAAGCGTCGAGAGATATCACCGGCTGCGAGCCCGCGGCATCCCGTTTGTGCTGACCAACGGCACCCGGCCGGAGGTCGATGCACCCTCCATCGCGAATGACGACTCCATGGCCATCCAGACCGCCGTTCGCCACCTCGCATCGCTTGGGCATCGGAAGGTCGGATTTGCCACCGGGCCTGAACACTTCATTCCAAGTCGCCGGAAGCTCGAAGGTTTTCGGGTAGGGCTTGAGCAACATCTCGGCCAGACGGATCCGTCAGAGCACACGGCCGTCACCATGTTCAGCATCGAGGGCGGGCACAGCGCCGCCGTCGAGCTTTTGGAGACTGGCCACACGGGCATCGTGTGCGCGTCCGACGTCATGGCTCTCGGCGCCATCCGCGCCGCACGCTCACGGGGCCTGCGGGTGCCCGACGACGTATCCGTGGTGGGCTTCGATGACTCCCCCTTGATGGCGTTCACTGATCCCCCGCTGACGACGCTCCGCCAACCCGTCGCCGGCATGGCAGAGGCGGCCGTCCAGGCGCTGCTCACGGAATTGTCGGGCGGACGCAGCAGCCGCACGGAGTCGTTGTTCGAGTCGGACCTGATCGTCCGGGGATCCACCGCGGCCGCGCCCAGCTGACCTGCGCCGCCCTCTGGCAGGATAGTTTCATGACTCTCACTCCTCCCGTTGCCAAGAAGGTCCTGACCGAGCGCACGCACCACGGCGACACCTTCATCGACCCTTACGAGTGGTTACGCGCCAAGGATGATGCAGAGGTCGTGGAGCACCTCCGGGCTGAGAACGCCTACACCGAAGCGGTTACCGCCGGTCAGGAGGAACTGCGCCAGGAGATCTTCAACGAGATCAAGAACCGCACCCAGGAAACCGACCTCTCCGTCCCGGCCCGGAAGAAGGAGTGGTGGTACTACTCCCGCACGGAAGAGGGAAAGCAGTACAGCATCCATTGCCGGGTCCGGGCTACGGACACAGGCGACCTCGCGCGCGACTGGACTCCGCCGGAAGTAGTGCCGGGTCAGCCGGTCGACGGCGAGCAGGTACTGCTCGACGGCAACGCCGAAGCGGAAGGCAAGCCCTTCTTTTCGCTCGGCGGACTCACCGTCAGCGAAGACGGTGCCCTGCTGGCATTCTGCGTGGACAACGCTGGGGATGAGCGCTTCACCCTGCGGATCAAGGATCTGCGCACCGGTGAGCTACTTCCCGATGAGATCCCGAACGTCTTCTACGGCCTGGCGTTCTCGCCGGACGGATCCCAGGTCTTCTACACCGTCGTCGATGACAGCTGGCGTCCCTATCAGGTGAAATCACACCGGCTGGGCACCGCCGTCGAACAGGACGAGCTGGTGTACCAGGAGGATGACGTCGCAATGTGGACCGGGTTCGACCTGTCCGCTGACCGCACGCAGCTGCTGATCGGCATCGGCTGCTCGGAGTACAGCGAGTACCGCGTGCTGGACCTTGAGAACCAGGACGCCGGCCTCGTCACACTGATCCCGCGATCCGAGCGGGTCCTGTATGAAGCTGAGCCGCTGCGCGTCGAGGGCCGGCTCCACTACCTGCTGACCCACGACCGCGGTGCGAAGAACTCGATGGTGAGCCTTGCTGCCGCCGAGCAGTTCAGCCGCCCGCTGGCCGAGCAGGAGTGGCTGACCGTTGTGGAGCACGACGACGCCGTCCGCGTCCACGGCGCCACCGTCACCGCCACGCACGTGCTTGTGTCGGTGCGCAAGGACACCACCATGCGCGTGCAGATCATGCCCCGGGAGGGCCTTGGAACGCCGGCGCAGCAGCCGGCCATCGAGCCCGCCTTTGATGAGGCGCTCTACACCTGCAACCTCGCCGGTGCCGAGTTCGAGTCGCCCATGATCCGGCTCTCCTATGCTTCCTACTTCACCCCGCCCCGGGTCTATGACTACCTGCTCGACGGCGGTGTCCTGACCCTGCGCAAGGAGACCGAAGTGCGCGGCGGCTACCGCTCCGAGGAGTACGTTGCGGAGCGCCAGTGGGCGCCAGCCACCGACGGGACGCTCATCCCGTTGTCCGTCCTGCGGCGGCGTGACCTTGAGCAGAACGGGATGAACCCCGCAGTCATCTACGCCTATGGCAGCTACGAGATCAGCATGGATCCCGGATTCTCCATCTCGCGACTGTCGTTGCTGGACCGAGGCGTGATTTTCGTCGTCGCGCATATCCGCGGCGGAGGTGAGATGGGACGAACCTGGTACGAGAGCGGGAAGAAGCTCGCGAAGAAGAACACTTTCACGGACTTCGTGGACGCGACCACCCATGTGGCCGAATCCGGCTGGGTCGACCCGGAGCGCATTGCTGCGATCGGCGGATCAGCCGGCGGGTTGC
>NZ_JAPSHV010000181.1 GCF_031179385.1 Arthrobacter sp.
CGTAGATGTCCTTGCGGGCACCGACGTCGACGCCCTGGGTTGGGTCGTCGAGCAAGAGCACCCGGGTCCGGGCAACGTCGTTCACCCAGCGTCCGAGCAGGACTTTTTGCTGGTTCCCGCCG
This sequence comes from Arthrobacter sp., assembly GCF_031179385.1. Taxonomy (GTDB): domain Bacteria; phylum Actinomycetota; class Actinomycetes; order Actinomycetales; family Micrococcaceae; genus Arthrobacter_D. Next base: position 123 of record NZ_JAPSHV010000181.1, read on the forward strand.
CTGAATCTGCCTGCGGGAAGCGTCGATGACATCGGGCGCAAGGAGAGCCAGTGAGCGACACGATCAAAAACGCCGCGTTCCGATGTCTGGGACCGGAACCCGAAGCGGGCTACCTTCGGTGCAACGCCGACGACGGTGTTATCGAGTGCAGACAAGGTGCCGAATAGCCCCTCCCGCGCCCGGTCTCCCGGCACCAGGGCGATTCCTCCCCTTAGAGCGGTGAGCGGACTGTCTGCCTTCCGGGGAACTCCGTCGACGCTGACTGTGCCCCCTGTCCGACGGATTCGCCCGAAGAGCGTGTTCAGGAACCGGGTGCGCCCGGACCCTATCAGTCCATAACAGGCGACAATCTCGCCTGCGGCGACCGTAACGTCGATCGGACCGAGGCCCGGTGACATCAGGCCCCGCACAGCGAGTGCCGGGGTGCGGTCCAGCCGGGGCGGGACAGGGCGGTCATGCGCGGCGCCCTGACCATCGCTAATGGCGTCAACAAGGGCCTCTTGTGTGATGTCCTTGCCCCGCGCGCTCCAGACGGCCTTGCCATTGCGGAGCACGGTGGCCGCATCCGCCAGTTTGAGCACCTCGCCCAGGAGGTGAGTCACGTAGAGGATCGCGATGCCCCGGTTGGCGAGATCACGAACGAGGTCACCGAGGCGGTCGGATTCCTCCCGGGAGAGTGCCGCCGTCGGTTCGTCGAGAATCAGCAGCCGAGCGTCCCGTTGGAGGGCTTTGGCGATCTCGACCATTTGGCGTTGACCGATGGGAAGCGCCCGCACCTGCATATCCGGGTCGATGCCGTGAGCACCCACCCGTTCGAGAGCGGCCCGGGCCAACTCGCGCTGGCCACGTCGGTCAACGAATCCCGCCCGGGTGCGTTCCTGGCCAATGAAGAGATTCTCGGCCACGGTCAGTCCATCGATCACAGTGAGGTGCTGGTAGATGACGGCAACTCCCGCCGCGATCGATTCACGGGGGGTGAGACTGTCATAGGTGCGACCGTCGAGCTCGATCGTCCCGGCGCTCGGGTGGATCCCGCCGCCCAGGCATTTGATGACTGTGGACTTGCCTGCTCCGTTGTGCCCGAGGAGGGCATGCACTTCCCCATCGGGAATGGTGAGCGTCACGTCGTCGAGCGCCAGAGTGGCACCGTATCGCTTGGTGAGCCCGCGAACCGATGCGGCCATTGAGTCTCCTTAGATGAGGGGTGGGGCGGACGGAGTGCCGGGCGCGCGTTACGCGCCCGGCACGTGGTCAGCCGCCCAGTTCGGCGATGTAGTCCGGGAGTTCGGGAGTGTCCTTGGTGACTACGGTCACGGGGATGTCGACGCTGGCGTCAGTCTCCCCCTCACCAAGTGCCACCGGAATGTCAATCACGTTCATGACCAGCTCACTCAGCGAGAAGTACGTGGCTGCGCGGAAGAACTTGCCCTCCTGCATCTTCTGAAGTCCGAACAGATTGGGGTCGAGACCGCCAACATAGGTCTCCGGGTCATCCTCTGCGCGGCCGGAAGCGACGAGCGCCTGATAGGCTCCCTGCGCTGCATCGCCGACGGCCGAAACCACGACGTTGGCATCCGGGTGCTGCGCGAGCAGGGATGTGGTGACCGAGAGTCCGTCCTCGGGGGTCACAGCCTGCTGCTCGGCTACGATCTGCAGGTCTGGACCCGCCTCTTTGAGCCCTTCCATCAGGCCTTGAGTGCGCTCGATGCCGATCTGCCGCTCTGTCTCATTCAGAACGATCACCTTGGCGTCCGGGCCGACATTCTCGAGGGCCCACTCGGCCGCGTTCTGTCCCAGCTGATACCCGGAGTCATAGAAGCTGAACTGCAGCGTCGCGTCCTGGTTCTCCATATCACCGCCATAGGTGACCCAGTACTTGCCTTCATCCTGATACTGCTGTGCGATGCTCTCCAGGCTTGCCGGGTCAACGGGGAAGGAGACGACGGCGTCTACATCGCTTGTGAGGTAGGAGTTGAGCTGGCTGACCTGTTTCTGCAGGTCCATCTCGTCATTGGTGAAGACCACTTCGACGCCCTGCTCCGCGGCTCGTTCCTCGACGATGCCCGCGATGGCACCGTACACAGGCAGCGCCGTGAACGGGTAGTCGAACAGGATTTTGTCGACCGTGCCGCGTTCGACGGGCTCAGCCGCAGGGTCGCTTTCAGTGGTGGTGCCGCAGCCGACGAGAACGAGTGCCGTGGCACTGGTCGTCGCTACCGCCGCGAACAATCTGCTGGTACGCATGTGCTGTTCTCCTCGGTGTATCTGTGATTGGTGCAGGGACGGTGATGGGTGGTCAGTCACGGGTAAAGACCTTGCGGCCGGCAAACCACGTCTCGACTGCGTGCGTCTCGACGATGCGTTCACTCGGCACTGCGAAGGGGTCCTGGTTGAGCACTGCGAAATCCGCGGACTTGCCGACGGCGAGGGAACCGGTCACGTCATCCAATCCCATGGCTTTCGCGCCGTTGATAGTGAAGATTTCGAGAGCTTCCTCGAGCGTGACCGCTTGCTCAATCCACAGCGTGCCGGGTGCACGTCCGAGCGGGTCCGCTCGCGTCACGAGGCCCTGGATACCCTCCCACGGGTTCGGCGACACGCTGACGGGCCAGTCGGATCCGCCCGCCACCAGCACGCCCAGATCGAGAAGATCCCGGTTGGGCTGCAGCTGCCGGGCCTGCTCGGCGGGCCGGACGGTGGCGATCGCGTCGGGGATAACGCCGGGGAACCAGAGGTAAGGCGATATGTCAGCCGCCACGCTGAGCGAGGCGAAACGAGGCCGGTCGTCCGGGTGCACAAACTGGCCGTGGGCGATGTGGTACTTCAGTTCGGAGTATCCGGCGGCGCGAACGGCTTCGATGGCGTCCAGTGCCACCCGCACCGATGCATCTCCAGTGCAGTGAATCTTTGCCCCGAGCCCGCGCGCCGCCGTTCGGAGCAGCCAGGACTCCAGCTCGGCGGGTTCCATCGTTGTCACTCCGCAGTGCTCGTGACCGTGCTCGGGAGTCTCCAGGTAGGGGGTGAGGAAGGCGCCGGTATAGGTCGGCGGTACCCCGTCCAGGGCAACCTTGACGAAGTCGGGGCGGTGGTGCGCAGTGCGGAACTCCTCGCCACGTTCGACGAGCTCGTCTCCAAAGGGAGTGTTGGCGAAAAGGAATCCCGAAGACAACATGCAGGAGGAAACCCACGCGTGGAGGTCTCCCGCCTCATCGAGGTCGCGCAACGCTCCCATGATTTCGACGGTCGCCGCAGCATCCTGGAAGGCAGTGATTCCGAAGGAGTGCAGGATTTCCAGGGCGCGCTGACTGGCATCGCGATACCGCTGGGGTGTGCGCTGCAGTCCGGCATCCACAGCTTCCGTGAGGGCGATCGTCGCGGATTCGAGCAGCAAACCCGTGGGCTCCCCCGTTTCCGGGTCGCGGACGATGTGGCCTTGGTCAGGATCGGGCGTTTCGGCCGTGATTCCGGCAAGCTCAAGTGCACGGGTGTTTGCGAAACGGTTGTGGTGGCTGTCATCAGTGAGTGCGACGGGGCGTCCGCCGGCCGCCTCGTCGAGGCGCTGTCGGGCGGAGACGTGGGAGAAGTCCTTGATGAGCACGCTTCCGAATGCCTCGCCGATCACCCACGCGTCGGGTTCCAGGTCGGCGGCGTACGTGCGCACAGCGTCGACGACCTCATCGAAGGTGGCAGTCGGTGAAAATGCCAACTGGTACAGATCGGCCTCTCCTGCCATCAGGTGGTGATTGTGGACGTCGACGAGACCGGGGATGACGGTCGCGCCGCCCAAAT
>NZ_JAPSHV010000069.1 GCF_031179385.1 Arthrobacter sp.
GCGGGTGCCGACGTCGTACTCGCAGCTGTGCATGCCGGCGACGAGTACGCCGACTACGCCAATGCTCAGCAGCAGGAGGTGGCGCACGCACTGGTGGACAGCGGCCGCTTCGATCTGATCTACGGACACCACAGCCACTCGGTGCTGCCCATCGAGAAGTACAACGGCGTGTGGATCGTCTATGGTCTCGGAAACACCATTGCCGCCCATCTCACGCCGGATATCCGCAACACGGAGGGCCTTCTGGTCCGTGCGGACTTCGAACGCGACGACGACGGCGGGTTCCAGGTGGCCGAGCTTCGCTGGCTGCCGGCCACCTGGAATGGTCCTGAACATCGCTGGTGCCCTGTGGCAGCCTCCAGCCTGCAGGAGATGGCCGCCTCGGGAGCGTCATGCGTCTCGAATGAGGAGGACGCCGCGAGCCGCGCGCGCACCAAGGCAACGGTGGAGTCTCTGGGAGCAGCGGAGGCGGGTGCAGTGGAGTGGCCTGGAGTTGAGGACTAGGACAGGGAGATGGGATGACTGCAGAGCGTGAGGCACTGGCTGCCCGGATCAGGTCGATGATTCAAGACGGCGGGCCCGTTCGCGAGGTCGCCATGTTCGGCGGGATAGCGTTCATGCTGGAGGACCGGATGCTGGTATCCGCTGGTCGTGACGGGTCACTCCTCGTCCGGGTTGATCCGGCCGACAGCGAAGAATTACTGCAGCGGAAGGGCGCCGGCCGGTCATTCATGGGTATAGAACGGCCCATGGGTCCGGGTTGGCTCACCGTGCAGCCCGACGCGCTGCTGGGGGACGAGGACCTCATGCAGTGGATCGGCGTCGCTCTTGACTTTCACTCGCGCTAGAGCGGCGGGTGCAGGTGCAACGTGTGTCAGTGTGAGCGCGAATTTCACCGTGCGCCCGGCGCTCAGGGGGTGAAGATGTCGTTCAACGTCACGGTGATGAGTTGACGGTCGTTGATCAGCTGACGAAGTTGTGGGAACACGTTGGTGACGGGCAGGTAATTGAGATGACCAATGATGATGTGCGCGGGCCTGAACCACTCCGTGGCGAGATTAACGATTTCCTGCTCGGGCAGCAGACCCGAATCAGCGAGGGAGCCGTACCACAGGACTGGGCACGTGTAGCCGATCGACGCTGCGAGAGCGTCCGTACGCGCGTCGCGGTACCCGTAGGGCGGGCGGTAGTACGGGCGTGCGTCGACGCCGAAGGTGGCGGAGATGAAATCGTGGTTGCGCTGGAGTTCGGCGACCACTTCCGCGTCGCTCACGCTGGTGAGATCGGCATGGGACCACGTGTGGTTGGCGACCTGCACCTGCCCGGACGCGACGAGCGGCTTCAGGAGGGAAGCGTGCTCGGTCCAGCCCGGGTATGAGCCGTTGAGGAAGAACGTAAGCCGGGTGCCGCTGTCACGGGCGAACTCGGCGTATCGCCGCACGACTTCGCTGTCAGACCCATCGTCGACCGTCCAGGCGAGGACGGGTTCCGTCGTGGGAAGGCCGGTGATGATGCCGGGAGGCAGGGGCACCTTCGTTACGGCGGGAGGAGCCGGCACCGGACTCGGAGTGGGGGAGGTTGAGATCGGTGAAGGAGTAGGTTTTGGTGCTGCGGGCGGCTTCGTCAGGACCTGTGCGCCGCTTGAGCTTCGCTCGGCGCCGGCGCAGGCCGCCAGCCCACAACCGATTCCGGTAGCTGCCAGCGCACCGATAAACGCCCGTCGTTCCACAGTGAAACCTTCCCCCAAGAATTTTGCCGCAGCTAGAAGCGTATAACGGCTGAGAGGCCGCTCAGTCCAGCCGCAGCCACCAGGTCTGCCCACGCCCGATCAGTTCGAAGCCGCGGCGGGAATACAGCTCGTAACCTTCGGGCGTGGCATTCAACGCGAGCTCCCTGGCGCCCGCCGCCGCGGCCTCCCGGGCAAGGGCTGCAAGAAGAGCTGTGCCGTGCCCGCGACGACGGAACCCGGGGTGGACTTCCATGTTGAAGACGCCGCCGAGGCCGCGGGGGTTGTCGATCCCGTCATAAAACGAATACGCCGACCCAACGAGGGACTCACCCTGCCGCGCCACCGCGTGCCAGGCCCTCCGCGGTTCGGCCCGGGCGACAGCCAGTTCAGTGGCAGGCGGCCCATCGAACTCAGAAACCGACGCCGTAATGGTCGTTCCACTGCTGTCGAAGGCAGTGACAGCGTCAACCGGAGCGCTCATCCACCACGGCTGCCAGCCCTGTTCGAAGCCGAAGCTTCCAAGCTCCTGTCCCCGAACCGCACCATTGAGCCATACACCCACGGTCCCCGCCCCAAGCCGGACCCCCTCGGCGAGGCCGGGCCTCAACCCGGCAGGGGACACTGCAGTCGGGAACATCAGCATGAGCTCGCGCCGTGCAGGCAGCCAGATCCAGTCACACTCGTGCGTCGAGAAAGTCCTGCCGCCGGTTGCCCGGGCCATCGCAGCGAACCATGCCCGCTGCAGCCTCTGGCAACCGGCGATCGTGGTCATGGCTTCTCAGCCAGCCCTCGACGCGCCAACAGCGGATCGATGCTTGCAGCCCGCCCACGGAATGCAGCGAACGCCTCGAGCGGGTCGACGCTGTAGCCGCGCGAGAGCAGCTCACGACGGAAGTGCTCGCCGTTCTCGCGGGTGAGCCCGCCGGACTCCTTGAACCACTCGACGCTGTCCGCATCAAGGACTTCACTCCAGATGTAGGCGTAGTACGCTGCCGCGTAGCCGCCCGCGAAAATATGCTTGAAATAACCGGTGCGGTACCGCGGCGGCACAAGTGCGTAGTCCACTCCGGCGTCGTGCAGTGCCTGCTTCTCAAAGGCTAGTGGATCCTCCACCGTTGTCCCCGGCGGCAGCTCGTGCCAGGCCAGGTCCAGAAGTGCAGCGGCGAGATACTCGGTCGTGGCGAATCCCTCACCCCACTGCCGTGCGGCAACCAGCTTGTCGATCGTGTCCTGGGCAAGCGGCTCGCCGGTCTGGTGGTGGCGCGCGTAATTATTCACCACTTCCGGCCAGAGCATCCACATCTCGTTGACCTGTGAGGGGTACTCCACGAAGTCGCGGGGCACGCTCGTGCCCGAGAACAGCGGATAGGCGACGTTCGAGAACAGACCGTGCAGTGCGTGTCCGAACTCGTGGAACGTGGTCCGGACCTCGTCGAACGTCAGCAACGTGGGTTCACCCGCCGGCGGCCGGGTGACATTGAGATTATTGACGACGACGGCGCGCGTCCCGGCCAGCCGGGATTGCTCCACGAAGGAATTCATCCAGGCGCCGCCGTTCTTGGTCTCGCGCGTGTAGTAGTCCCCGAGGAACAGCCCGAGTTCCGTTCCGTCCTCCTCGCGGACCTCCCAGACCCGCACATCCGGATGGTAACCCTGCAGGTCGTCACTCTCATGGAACGACAGCCCGTACAACTTGTTCGCGGCGAAGAAAACCCCGTCCTTGAGTACCCGGTCCAGCTCGAAGTAGGGGCGCAGCGCGGACAGATCGACGTCGTAACGCTCCGAGCGCACCTTCTCGGAGTAGAAGGACCAGTCCCATGCCTCGATCGGGTGGCCGGCAACGCTCTCCAGCTGTTCAGCTTCGGCACGCGCATTCCGCACCGCAGGTCCTGCCAACCGGCCCAGCATGTCGTGGATGGCGTCCAACGAAGGTGCCGTCTGGTCGTCCGTGGCGAGCTCGGCGTGATTGGCGAAGCCGAGCAGGGCGGCGCGTTCTGCACGCAGGGCGGCCATGGTCGCCGCGACGCCGACTGTGTTGTTGGAGTTGTCGCGGAAGCCGCGGTTGATGGAGGCTTCGTGGAGGCGGCGCCGGGTTTCCCGGTTGGTCAGGGACTCCAGTGCAGGCTGGGAGGTGGGCAGGATGAGGGTCAGGAGGTATTTGCCCGGATGTCCTGCTGCCTTGGCGGCGTCGGCCGCTGACGCGACGTCGTCCGCTGTCAGGCCGTCCAGTTCCGCCGGGTCGTCGATCAGAAGCGCAGAATCATTCGTTTCCCGGAGCAGCCGTTGGCTGAACTCGGTGCCGAGTTCGGAGAGCTTTCCGTTCAGTTCGCGCAGGCGGTGCTGCGCATCATCGTCGAGCTGGGCACCCGCGCGGACGAAACGCTGCCGGTATTCATCGGCGAGCCGCGCCGATTCGGGGTCCATGTCGGAGGCATCGACAGCGTTGACGCGCGCAAAGAGAGCGGTGTTCAGGTAAATGTTGTCCCCGTGCGCAGCGAGCCGCGGTGCGATCTCCTTCTCCACCGCCTGTATACCGTCGGTGGAGTGCGCCGACGAGTTGTTGTAGAACACCAGAGAGACGCGGCGGAGAGTCTCACCGGCCAGTTCCAGCTCAACGATCGTATTGTCGAACGTCGCTGGTTCAGGGTTGGAGACGATCGCGTCGATCTCGCTCAGATGCTCCTGCATGCCTGCTTCGAAGGCCGGAAGGTAGTCCTCTTCTCGGATCTGGGCGAAGGGCGGCAGCTGATACGGCAGCGTACTGGGACTGAGGAAGGGGTTGCTCATGGAAACCAACCTTGGCATAACGGTTGGCGCCACTCCAGCAGATCGGGGCCGTTTCTCCCCGAATCCGTGCTGTGCCGCACCTATCATTGAGAGTCATCACCCGAGGGAGGAAGCTGTGTCCGAAAAGGCGCTAGTACGAGGCAGGTGGGCAGCGCTGGGACTGGCGCTCACGCTTGCGTGCTCAGGCTGCATGGGGGCAGGGGAAGGGCGAACCACGGAGGGCGCAGAACCATCGACGACAGCGCCCGCCGCCTCCTCGGCGCCTGAAACCGCCTCCACGTCGGAGGCGCCGGAACCCACGCCGGAGCCGACTCCCGGCAGGGGTCCCGACTGCCCCACCGACCGGTGTTTCTCGTTCATGGCTTCGGGCGATCTTCTGGTACACCCGCAGTTATGGGAGCAGGCCACCGCCGATGCCCAGCAGACCGGCAAGGGCTCTCTCGACTTCGAGCCGCTCCTGTCCGGACAGCGTCCGTACATCCAGGCCAGTGATCTCGCCATGTGCCACATGGAAACCCCGGTTGCCGCACCGGAAGGACCGTTCAGCGGCTACCCGCAGTTCAACGTGCCCCCGCAGATCCTCGACGCCGCAAAGGCCGTCGGCTACGACGCCTGCACCACTGCAAGCAACCACACGATCGATGCCGGCACCGAAGGGCTGGTGCGCACCCTGGACACACTCGATCGGCTGGAATTGCCGCACACCGGCTCCTACCGGACGGAGGAAGAATCGCGCGAGCTGATGATTCTCGAGACACCCGCGGCGAAGGTAGCGGTCATCGAGGCGACCTACGGGCTGAACGGGCTGATCGCGGAGTTCCCGTGGCAGGTGGACATGCTCGATTCCGCAACAATGATCGCGAAGGCAGAACGGGCGCGTGCGGAAGGCGCCGACGTCGTTATCGCTGCCATCCACGCCGGAGATGAGTACGCTTCACTGCCCAACCAGCAGCAGATCGACCTCGCCCACGCGCTGGCGGACAGCGGGGCCGTCGACTTCATCTATGGGCACCACACGCACTCGGTGCTTCCCATCGAGTATTACAACGACACCTGGATCGTGTACGGACTCGGCAACGGAGTGACCGAGCTGTCACCGGTGTATGACGTGAACAACGAAGGGCTGACCATCCGGGCTCAATTCGCCGCTGACGAATCGGGTGAGTGGACGGTCAGCGATCTGGCCTGGGTTCCTTCCGTCATCGTCCGGGACCCGTACCGCTGGTGCTCGCTGGCACCGGACCGGGAGCCCGGCTCGTGCTCGACTCCCGAGCACGAGGAAGCCGTCAAGGCGCGCACCCTCGCAACGGTGGACGCCTTCGGAGCGTCCGACGACGGTGCTCACCAGTGGCTGGTGTCTGAAGAGGAATAGTCCGGCCGGGGACTGGTTCAGCGGAGCTGGTGGCTCAGGGCCCGGTCAGCGTGGGCGGGTCGCGGCGTGCCGGCGCGCAAGCTCAGCCAGGCTGTCGTCCACGTCACCGGGCTCGAAAGACCCGAACTTGCGGGTGGCTGCTTCACGGATGAGGAAGTCCGCGATCGCCGGGTTTTTCGGCAACAGTGAACCGTGGAGGTAACTTGCAACAATGTTGAGGTGGCGGGCGCCCTCGTGATCCTCGGAAGAGTTGTTGCCCTCGCCTTTGGTCACTGTCGCAAGAGGCCGGACACCGGGACCGAGGTAGGTCTGGCCGCTGTGGTTCTCATAGCCGTGGATGTCGCCGAATTCCTCGCTGCGGGCAACGACGTTACCGATCAGCCGCTCGCTGCCGCCGTGTGTCTCGATGTCCAGGATGCTGATGCCGGGGATGACTGTGCCGTCGTGCGTCTTGAAGAAGTTGCCGAACAGTTGGTAGAGGCCGCAGATGGCCAGCATCGGCGTGCCGTCCTCCGCCAGCGCGCGAAGGTGCGCCGCATTGGACTGCAGGTCCTGCTGGATCACCACCTGCCCGCTGTCCTGGCCGCCGCCGCCGATCAGGATGTCGACGTCGTCCGGGAAGGTATCACCGGCGTTGTGTTCGAGGATCTCGGCATCGTAGCCGTGCCAGGCAAGGCGCTGCTTGAGCACCAGTACGTTGCCCCAGTCACCGTAGATGTTCATGTCCCGCGGGTACAGCTGCAGGATGCGCAGCGTGCCCTTGTGTGCTGAATTGCTGTGTACTGGAGTGCTCTCCTGGGCGCCGGAAGTCATGAAACCACCTTCACATCGGTAATTTTGGACAGATCCCTGCGGATGGCGAGCATCGCCGTGTAGGTGCAGAAGATTCGTTTCGGCTGACCCTTCGCGCGGCTGATGAAGGTGCGCAGGGCGGAACCGGTGTCCGGGTCGATGTCGCGGGCGGCGACGTCGTCGTACTGGAGGCGAAGGGCCATGTCATAGGCGCGGACGCCGCTGACCATGTCGACGCCGTCGTTCCTCAGGCTGTCGAAATCGACATCCCAGAGCCACGACATGTCCCTGCCGTCCGCATAGTTGTCATTGATGGCGATCATGGTCGCGTACCCGGCGGCATCGAATGATTTCAGGCCCAGCCGGAAACCGCTCGGATTCTTCACGAGGACGAGTTCGAGGGGCTGACCGTCCACAACGAGCGATTCACCGCGGCCGAAGGCAGGCTCAACCGCTGCCAGCGAACTGAGCATCTCTGCGCGTTTCGCGTTACCACCCAGGATGATTCGCGCCATCGCCAGCGCAGCGGCGGCGTTGAAGATGTTGTAGACGCCGCGCAGGCTCAGCTCGATTGTGCTCGTTTCGCCGTCCATCGAGAACGTCGCGGTATTCGAGTTCACAGACTCAAGCACGACGTCGGCCGGAAGACTCGAGGCCGGAGCGGTGCCGGTGGCGCCGCGCAGGTCATCATCGCTGGGGAAGGTCGAACGCAACGATTCGTCCAGGCCGAAGTAGGCCACCGATGCCGACCGGACCGACGACGCGATGGAGGCGACCCGCGGGTCCTCCCGGTTCAGGACGACGGTGCCGGTGGTTTTCACCGCGATCTGCTCAAGCAGCCGGGTTGTCTTGTCGATCTCACCGAAGCGGTCCAGCTGGTCGCGCAGGACGTTGAGCAGCAGGCAGTGCGTCGGCGGAACCAGGTTCACGAAGTGGACCGCGTGGGCCTCGTCCAGTTCGAGGACGGCGACGTCGGCCTTCAGACGGCCCCGCCAGTCGACGTCGCCCAGGAGTGCAGCGGCGACCCCGCGGGTGAAGTTGCTGCCGGTCCGGTTGGTGAAAACGTTCAGGCCCTGGCCTTCGAGGAGCTCAACGACCATCTTGGTAGTGGTGGTCTTGCCATTGGTCCCACTCACGACGATGACCCCGTGGGGGAGGTTGCGTAGCGCTCGCGCCATGAAACCGGGGTCGATCCGCTCGACTACCAGACCCGGGAACGCAGAACCGCCACCCCGTAAACGGGAAAGCGCCCGCACTGTTTTGCCCAGGGGCACGCTCACGCTCGACAGAACAGACATGATGTCTAACTTATCGCGGTTTGCAAGCGTCTTAGGCATGCGCACCTCAGCGGCGGGAGGAGCCGGCGTCGTGATCGATTCGGTGGGAAGGGCTCTGGCCAAACTAGAATGGGTCGGTGACTTCCACCAATTCTCCTCAGGGCTCCGCGCTGCGCGTGGGCGTTCTCGCCGTCCAGGGTGACGTCCGCGAACACATCCGGGTGATCGAATCCCTCGGAGGCGTCGCTTCGCCCGTCCGGCGTCCCGACGAGCTGGACCAGGTCGAAGGCCTGATCATTCCCGGCGGCGAGTCGACTACCATGGACAAGCTGACCCGCGCCTTCGACCTTGCCGAGCCGCTCCGTGAACGCATTCGTGACGGGTTTCCTGTCTACGGATCCTGTGCCGGAATGATCATGCTGGCCGACACCATTGCGGATCCTTCGGTGGACCTGCAGGGCAGTCCCCAGCAGACCATCGGCGGGCTGGATATCGTTGTGCGCCGCAATGCCTTCGGCCGGCAGCGGGAATCCTTCGAGACGGATCTGCCGTTCGCCGAGCTGCCGGGAGACGGCGACGATGTCCACGCGGTATTCATCCGTGCGCCGTGGGTGGAAAAGGTAGGAGAGTCGGTGAAGATCCTCGCGCAGGTCGAGGCGCCTGATACTCCGCCGGCCGAACACGGCGCTGAGCAGGACGCCGGCAAGGGCCACGCACCGCCGATCGCTAGAATTGTTGCAGTTCGCTCGGGAAACCTGCTTGCCACCAGCTTCCATCCGGAGGTCACCGGTGAGCACCGCATCCACGAGCTTTTCCTATCGATGATCGCTACCAGAAGGGCAGAGCATGTCGGGGCACTCTAAATGGGCAACCACCAAACACAAGAAGGCCGTGATCGATGCCAAACGTGCAAAGTCCTTCGCGAAGCTGATCAAGAACATTGAGGTTGCCGCCCGTGCCGGTGGAGCCGACCTGTCGGGCAACCCTGCACTGGAACTCGCCGTACAGAAAGCCAAGAAGACCTCTGTTCCCAACGACAACATCGACCGCGCGATCAAGCGCGGCGCCGGCCTGACCGGCGAGGTCATCGATTACTCGGAGATCATTTACGAAGCGCGCGGCCCCCAGGGCTCAGCCCTGCTGATCGAGTGCCTGACGGACAACAAGAACCGTGCCGCCTCCGAGGTCCGGGTAGCCATCACCCGCAACGGCGGAACCGTTGCCGATCCTGGTTCGGTTGCGTACCTGTTTGCACGCAAGGGCGTTGTCTCGCTGCCGAAGAAGGACCTGTCCGAAGACGATGTTCTGATGGCAGTCCTCGACGCCGGCGCTGAAGAAGTCAAGGAATCGGGGGACTCCTTCGACGTTCACTCCGAGCCGTCCGACCTGCGCGCCGTCGTTGCCGGTCTGGAGGAAGCAGGTATCGAGTACGAGACCGATGAGGTCGAGTTTGTCCCCTCCATGCAGGTGGAGCTCGACGCCGATGCCGCACGCAAGTTCCTCAAGCTGGTTGACGCGCTCGAAGAGCTGGACGACGTGCAGAACGTGTACTCGAACGCAGACCTCAGCGAAGACGTCATGGCCGAGTTGGAGAGCGACGATTAGTCTCATTCAGGCGGTCCCGGAGCGTTCCGGGTGACCTTGCGCGTCCTGGGTATCGACCCTGGCCTCACGCGCTGCGGGTTGGCGGTGGTCGATGTCGAACCAAACCGCCGGGCCACGCTCGTGGCCGTCGGAGTGGTTGGCACACCCGCTGACCACACGCTCGACCGGCGGCTTCTCATGATTGCGGAGTCGGTCGACACGTGGCTTGATACCCATGCGCCGGACGTCCTCGCCGTCGAACGTGTCTTCAGTCAACTGAACGTGAGCACCGTGATGGGTACAGCGCAGGCATCCGGCGTCGTGATTGCTGCGGCTGCACGCCGCGGGATTCCTGTCGCACTGCACACGCCCACCGAGGTCAAGGCCGCTGTTACCGGCAACGGCCAGTCAGACAAGGCTGCGGTGACGAAGATGGTCACGAAGATCCTGCGGCTTTCCACCGCACCGACCCCCGCCGACGCGGCGGACGCACTGGCGCTGGCCATCACGCACGCCTGGCGAACCGGTTCGTCGTCGTCCGTCCGTGCGCAAGGCGGTTCCGGCCTGACCGCAGCGCAACGACTGTGGGCAGAAGCAGAAGCGAAAGCCCGACGACGGCGCTAAGCGCCCGTATGCGAATCCGCCTCTGCCTCGGCATCGGTGTGGCGGGCGTGAAATAGTCACCGCCTGCCCGTACGCTGATTCGTAGATATGTTCGGTGTTATTCGTTTCAATCCTCAGCACCTGGAGCCGCACGCATGATCAGCTCTCTGACCGGGACCGTAAGCCACGTCGGCCTGCACTCGGCTGTCCTCGACGTCAACGGGTTCGGCATGCAGGTGCAGGCAACGCCCCAGACCCTCTCAACATTGCGTCCCGGGAACCAGGCCAAGGTGTTCACATCGATGATCGTGCGTGAGGACTCGATGACCCTGTTCGGTTTCACCGAGCCGGAGGAGCGCGAGGTCTTCGAAACGCTACTTGGGGTCAGCGGTGTCGGCCCACGGCTCGCACTGGCTGTCCTCGCCGTGCATGCTCCGGCAGCCATCCGCACCGCGGCGTCGTCGGGTGATGACAAGGCCTTCAGCAAGGTTCCCGGCATCGGGCCCAAGGGGGCCCGGCGAATAGTGCTCGAGCTCGCGGACAAGCTTGTTCCGCTCGAGGCTGACTCACCAGCAACCTCAGCCGGTGCCTGGCAGTCGCAGGTCCTCGCAGCCATGATGGGCCTCGGTTGGTCGGAGAAGGACGCCGGCTCGGCCATAGAGGCAGCCGTCAAGGAATCGCCGGAGACCGCTGCTGCCGGTGACGTCGGCGCCATCCTGAAGCTCACCCTGCGCCGGCTCGGCCAGGACGGTGCGCGCAGCTCGGCACGGGCCTCGGTGAACTGATGGCGGCAGATCAGGAACAACCTCTCGTCTCGCCCTCGGTCGATCCTGAGGACCGGGCCGTCGAGGCAGCCCTCCGGCCGAAGAACCTCGACGACTTCGTGGGCCAGGCGAGGGTGCGCCGACAGTTGTCCCTGGTTCTTGAAGCGTCGCGCATGCGCGGTCGAAGCGCAGACCATGTGCTGCTGTCCGGCCCGCCCGGACTCGGAAAAACCACCCTCGCCATGATCATCGCAGCAGAAATGAACGCCCCGCTGCGGATCAGTTCCGGTCCTGCGATCCAGCACGCCGGGGATCTCGCGGCTATCCTCTCGTCACTCACTGAAGGTGAGGTGCTGTTCCTCGACGAGATCCACCGGATGTCGCGCCCCGCCGAGGAAATGCTGTACATGGCCATGGAGGACTTCCGGGTCGACATCGTTGTGGGCAAGGGCCCCGGGGCGACCGCGATCCCGCTGGAACTTCCGCCATTCACGCTGGTTGGGGCCACTACCCGGGCAGGGCTGCTTCCGGGTCCCCTGCGTGACCGGTTTGGGTTCACGGGGCACCTTGAGTTCTACTCCACCGCGGAGCTTGAACTCGTGCTCCGGCGTTCGGCAATGATGATGGACATGCGGGTCAACTCCGCGGCCTTTGCCGAGATTGCGGGTCGATCGCGGGGCACTCCCCGAATCGCGAACCGGTTGCTGCGCCGCGTTCGTGACTGGGCACTCGTGCACGGCGTGGACGTCATAGACGCACGATGCGCCGGTTCCGCCCTGGACATGTACGAAGTCGACGCGAAGGGCCTTGACCGGCTAGACCGGTCGGTGCTGACCGCCCTGATCACGAAGTTCAACGGGGGACCGGTGGGCCTCTCCACGCTCGCGATCGCGGTAGGTGAGGAGCCCGAGACCGTGGAAACCGTGGCCGAGCCCTATCTTGTGCGTGAAGGGATGCTCGGCCGAACGCCCCGGGGACGTATTGCCACGGCTGCTGCATGGGAACACCTCGGACTGGTCATGCCGCCAACCGTCGCTGCCGCCATGCCTGAGGACCTGTTCTCCGTCTATCAGGAAGATCCCGCCCTGGGAACCGCTCTGGAGAACGAAACGGAATGGAGTCGTAACGAGGGCTAGGCGTCAGTTGCGCCGGGTTCCCCGTAGACTGGTATGACGTGTGGCACACGCATGGTCTAAATCGCCGGAAACGCTGTTCACGGTTTCCTGTCCCGTCTCACCGTTGTGAAATACGGGGCACGGAGTCGATACCCTGAAGGCAGTACCCCTGCAGACCGCGCGTGGCCGCGGAATTCGGCGTCGCAACCGCATGTGTTGCGGCCCGCTGCGCCGACCAAATATAGAAACGGATCTTCTCTGTGCTCGCAAACGTAGTTGCCCAGACCACTCAGACAACCGGCGGCTTTGACATCTTCAGCCTGCTGCTCCCGTTGGCCCTGGCTTTCCTGATCTTCACCATGTTCCGCAAGCAACGGAAGATGAAGCAGCAGGTTGCCGAGCAGCGCACCCAGATGGTTTCGGGAACCGAAGTCATGACCAACTTCGGCTTGTTCGGCACCATCGTTTCCCTCGATGACGAACACAACAAGGCCGTCATTGAAATCTCGCCGGGTGTCACGGCCACGGTCCATACCCAGACGCTGACCAAGGTTGTCACCCCTGAGCCGGTGGTCGAGGATGAAGGTACCGTTCCGAACGATGCCTCCTCACTGACGGACCCGGCCACGGATGACCAGCGCCCGGTACGCGAGGAGACCCCGGAAGAGACCGTCGAGCGACTGAACCGGGAAAACTCCCGCGACCGAAACGACAAAGACCAGTAACCTGCGACCCGGCCCCTATGTAGGCTCCGTCAAGTCTCGCGCTCCAACACCCGAAGGATTCACCCACCATGGCACGAACCGGCCCAGGCTCCGCCGCCAGACGCACACTCGTCTGGCTCGGCGTCGTCTTTGCACTCCTCGCGCTGCTGCTCGGCGGCGGCTCGCTGTGGAGTAGCGCCAGCTGGGCACCAAAGCTGGCCCTCGATCTCGAGGGTGGTACCCAGATGATCCTTGCGCCTCAGGTTCAGGGGGGTAGCGACGAAATCACCCCCGAGCAGCTTGACCAAGCGGTCGAAATCATTCGACAGCGCGTCGACGGCAGCGGCGTGGCCGAGGCCGAGATCAGCACGCAGTCCGGTCGAAACGTCATTGTTGCTCTCCCCGGCATCCCGGAACCTGAAACACGGGAGCTGATCCAGGCTTCCGCGCAGATGGAGTTCCGGCCGGTCCTGTTCGGCGGCCCCGGGCTTGCCCCGGCCGCTGAGACACCGACGCCCGAAGACCAGCTGCCGACCCCCAGCGCGGAACCCACGGATGGGAGTGATCCGAACTGGATCACCGCTGAACTGATGCAGGAATTCGAGACAACGGACTGCACGAATCCCGAAGCCCTGCAGCCTGCGGTGGAGCCTGCGCCGGCCGACCAGCCCATGGTTGCGTGTGAGCCGGACACGCAGGGCAAGTACATCCTCGGACCGGTCGAGGTTCGCGGTACGGAGATCGACTCCGCCGACTACGGCATGGCGCGCAGCTCGCAGGGCCAGACCCTCAATGAGTGGGTCGTCAACATCGACTTCAACGATGAGGCAACGGAAACTTTCCGCTCGGTCACGGAGCGGTTGTTCGCGATCGGCTCCGGCGACCCGAGGAACCAGTTCGCCATCGTGCTCGACGGCATCATTGTCTCGGCCCCGACAACCAACGCTGTGATCCCTGACGGGCGGCCGCAGATCAGCGGCAGCTTCACCGAGGAGTCATCGGCGGCTCTGGCCGAACAGTTGAAGTACGGCGCGTTGCCGATCAGCTTCGAAATCCAGAGTGAGCAGCAGATCTCCGCCACCCTGGGCGCCGACCAGCTGCGCCTCGGCCTCATCGCGGGCGTGATCGGCCTGGTTCTCGTCGCCGTGTACTCGCTGTTCCAGTACCGGATGCTCGGCCTGGTGACGATTGCCTCCCTGGTGGTGGCCGGCGCGCTCACCTACCTTGCGATCTGTATCCTCGGCTGGACTGAGAACTACCGCCTGTCGCTCGCCGGTGTGGCCGGACTGATCGTCGCAATTGGCCAGACCGCCGACTCGTTCATCGTGTACTTCGAACGTATCCGGGACGAGCTTCGCGACGGTCGCGGCCTGGTATCCGCGGTCGAGAACGGCTGGAGGCGAGCCAAGCGCACGGTACTCGCCTCCAAGGCAATGAACCTGCTTGCCGCCGTCGTGCTCTACTTCGTGGCCGTCGGCAACGTACGTGGGTTTGCGTTCACACTCGGCCTCACCGCCATTGCCGACCTCGTGGTCGTGTTCCTCTTCACCCACCCCATGATGCGGTTGCTGGCGATGACCCGATTCTTTGGTGAAGGCCACCGCTGGTCGGGCCTCGACCCGTCACGCCTCGGTGCGCTTCCGCTATACCGCGGAGCCGGTCGAGTGCGGCACAAGCCGGTGGAACGGCCTGAGGTTGAACTGCGCGGCCGGAACAAGGCAGCGGCAGGAGAAGCGGAACGGCGAATGACCATTGCGGAGCGGCGCCTCGCCGAACAGCGGAAGGCCGCTGAAGAACAAAAGACCGTTACTGCGCAAGCACGCGGATCCGAGGAAGGGGATAACCGATGAGCCGTTTCAGTTTCGCCGAGTTCGGAAATGAGCTGTATTCCGGCAAGCGGTCGTACCCCTTTGTGGGCAAGCGCAAGCTATGGTTCCTCATCGCGGCGGCTGCCATCCTGCTGTCGATTCTGATCCCGATCGTCAAGGGCGGGTTCAACCTCGGTATCGACTTCCGGGGCGGGTCGGAGTTCACGGTGTCGAACGTGGAGAACACGGATGTCACCGCCGGTGAACAGGCGGTCACCAACGTCGTACCGGAAGCTGTTCCACGGGTGACCAACATCGCGCCTGGAACCATGCGGATCCAGACGGAGCGGCTGACCGACGACCAGACCCTGAGTGTTCGCGACGCGCTGATCGGCGCCTATGACGTTACGGAGGAGGAGGTCACCTCCAACTTCGTGGGACCGACCTGGGGTGAGGACGTCAGCCGTCAGGCGATCATCGGACTCATTGTTTTTGTCGCCCTTGCTGCGCTGCTGATGGCTATTTATTTCCGCACGTGGAAGATGTCCGTGGCCGCGATGGCGGCGCTGGTCGTGGTGATGATCACGTCCGCGGGCATCTATGCGCTCAGCGACTTCGAAGTAACGCCGTCCGCCGTCATCGGGTTCCTCACCATCCTGAGTTATTCGCTCTATGACACAGTCGTGGTCTTCGACAAGATCCGCGAGAACACCGCGGATCTGGAGGTGTCCAGCAAGCGGACCTTCAGCG
>NZ_JAPSHV010000070.1 GCF_031179385.1 Arthrobacter sp.
GTTCCTTGGTCTGCCACCCGTCGCACAGCGTGGGGGAGTGAGGACCGGCCGCAAGCAGGGTTTCGGCGAGGACTTCACGGGAGGGATCAACGAAATGCATCACTGTTGAAAATAGCATGATGGGCCATCCGATGTCCGGGTATGGGGTCGGTCCTCCGGCGAAAGCACCGCAAGCCTCCAAAGTGCGCCGCAGCTGGTCCCCGATGCGGCGCTCCGTCCCGGCGCGACTAGAATCAGATGCGATGTCACAACACCCTGAACCTGCCTCTTCCATCGCTGCGGACGATTCGCCGGAGCTGGACCCTGCGATCGCCGACGCGCTCAAGCGGGATGCCGCTGGGCTGGTCGCAGCCATCATCCAGGACCATGACACCGGTGAGGTCCTCATGCTGGGCTGGATGGACGACGAAGCGCTGCGGCGAACCCTCACCAGCGGCCGTGTCACCTTCTACTCCCGCTCGCGCCAGGAATACTGGCGCAAGGGAGACACCTCGGGTCACGTGCAGTTTGTGCGGTCGGTCGCCCTGGATTGCGACGGCGATGCGCTCCTCGTGCGGGTTCATCAGGTCGGTGCTGCATGCCACACCGGCACCCGGACCTGCTTCGAGGGCAGGGAGCTCGCAGCCGTCGTCGGCTCCGAGTAGGACGCCGCACAGAACAATTCAGGCAGCACCACCCCCGCAGGACGCCCGCCAGGTGGATGGGCGCAAGGAATGAGGAAACGCATTTCATGGATGAGCTCGGAGTAATCAGCCCCGGCCTGGAAGAGTTCCGCGCTCTTGCCCGGGACCGGAGGGTCATACCTGTTCGCCTCACGGTACTTGACGACGCCCACACACCCATCGGCATCTACCGGAAGCTCACTGACGGGCACCCAGGTACGTTCCTGATGGAATCCGCCGCGGAGGGCGGCGTCTGGTCGCGGTATTCCTTCATCGGTGTGAACTCCCGCGCAACACTCACCACCCGGGGCGGCGAGGCGTGCTGGCTGGGGGAGCCGCCGGCGGGAGTGCCCGTCGACGGCAATCCGGTTGAAGCCCTGCGCCGCACCGTCGAGGAACTTCAGACGGCGCGCTTCGACGGCCTTCCCCCGTTTACGTCCGGCATGGTGGGATTCATCGGTTGGGAATCGGTGCGCCACTGGGAACGCCTCACCTCGCCGCCGGAGGATGACCTCGACCTGCCGGAGCTGGCCATGAACCTGGTCACTGATATGGCCATTCATGACAACGCCGGCGGCAAGGTCACTCTGGTGGCGAACGCCATCAACTACGACAACTCGACAGCGCGCGTTGACGAAGCCTGGCACGACGCCGTCGCCCGCTGCAGGAGCATGCTCGAGCGGCTTGCGTCCCCCTCGGAGCAGCCGGTTTCGGTTCTCGCGGACGGGGCAGCGGACACCACAGCGCTGATGTCCCGCGTCCGTGAACGCTGGGACCGCGACCGCTACCTTGCTGCGATTGAGCGCGGCAAGGAAGCCATCGTGGACGGTGAGGTGTTCCAGGTTGTCATCTCCCGCCGGTTCGAACTCGACTGCGATGCATCAGCCCTCGACGTCTATCGCGTCCTGCGGACGACCAACCCCAGCCCCTACATGTATCTCTTCAGCCTCGAGGATGCTTCGGGGCGCCCCTACTCCATCGTGGGCTCGTCTCCGGAAGCGCTCGTCACAGTCAACGGCTCAGAGGTCATCACGCACCCCATCGCAGGTTCAAGGCCGCGTGGCAAGACCGCCGAGCTGGACCGCGCGCTGGCAGAAGAACTGCTCGCTGACGAAAAGGAGCGCGCGGAGCACCTGATGCTGGTTGACCTTGCACGCAACGACATCTCAAAGGTGTGCCGGCCGGGAACGGTGGACGTCACCCAATTTATGGAGGTCGAGCGGTTCAGCCACATCATGCACCTCGTCTCGACCGTCGTCGGCCAGTTGCATCCCGACCGGACGGCCTACGACGTCCTGGCGGCAACCTTCCCCGCGGGAACCCTTTCCGGCGCGCCCAAACCGCGGGCACTGAGACTGCTCGATGAGCTTGAACCACACAAGCGGGGCATCTACGGGGGAGTGGTCGGCTACTTCGACTTCGCCGGGGACATGGACATGGCAATTGCCATCCGGTCCGCACTGCTCCGTGACAATCGCGCCTACGTCCAGGCCGGCGGCGGGATTGTGGCGGATTCCGAGCTTGAGGCGGAGGCGCTGGAAACCGTCAACAAGGCCGCCGCTCCGTTGCGCGCTGCGTTGCTGGCATCAAGCCTTCAGCCGGTCAGTGAAGCCGGCGTGGGCACACCGTGAGTACGGCTCCCGATCCGGGCGCTCCCGCCGGTAACCGCCCGCCCGCCTACCGGCGCAGGGGCGCCGTCGTACTGGCAACCGTGATTGCCGCCCTAGCGGCCTTCGGCAGCACCACGCAGACCTGGCTGACGGTCGCGCTGCCGCAGACCGCTGTCCAGACTCCGTCCATTCAGATCCCGGGTTCCGACGCCGCCACTGCCGTTACCGCGTTCGCGCTGGTTGGTCTGGCCGCAGGCCTGGCGGCGTCGATCGCAGGTCGCGTTGCCCGTTGGGTTATCGCCGGGATCCTGGTTGTCGCGGGCGCAGGCATCATTTTCAGCAGCGTTGCGGTGCCCATGGACCCGGCGGGCTCCGCGTCACCCGCTATCGGGGAAGCCCTCGGGGTCACCAGCCAGAGCGGGGCATCGGTCACCGTCACGGCCATGCCGTGGGTAGCGGCGCTGGCCGGTCTGCTGCTCGTGCTCTCGGCGGTCTGGCTGGTCGTCGTGGGTAGACGCTGGCTTGCTGCCCGCCGATACGAGAACCGGACCAGAGAGTCCGGTCCCCGCGACAAGGCGGCGGCGACCAATACGAACGCTGACGAGATCGACAGTTGGGACAGCCTCAGCCGGGGCGAGGACCCGACCAGCGGACCGTCCAGGTAAATCAAAGTCCTTCTGAATCAATGGCAGAATGGACTGAAGACCACAGCACAAGGAGAACTGCCATGGCTAAGACCGCGCCCGAGACCGGTACCAACGACACCCCTATGATCCAGCATTCCGCGGCCCGCGACGAGACCATCGGTCACGGCAACAGCCCTGCAGCGTGGACCTGTGTATTCGTCATGCTTGCCGGCGCGGCTCTGTCTTCCTTTGCGTTCGTGTTCGCCAGCACCGAAGGCAACAAGGACGCCGGCACCCTGCTGTTCTGGATCGGTGTGCTGATCATGGTGATCGGCCTCGTGCTCGGGATCATCCTCAAGAAGGCCGGATTCGGCGTCGGCGGCCACCGGCTCAAGAACTCCGGACACTAAGTGAGCGTTCTCGACGACATCATCGTCGGAGTGCGCGCCGATCTCGACTCGCGCCGCACACTCCTTCCCCTGGAGGAAGTTCAGGTCCTCGCGGAGCAGGCTCAAGGGCCCCGTGACGCCTACGGGGCTCTGAGCACGAAGGGCGGCGGCGTTCGCGTCATCGCCGAGGTGAAGCGGAAGAGTCCGTCCAAAGGCGCACTCTCCGACATCCCGGATCCTGCCGAACTGGCCGCCGCCTACGAGCGCGGCGGGGCGAGCGTCATCAGCGTCCTCACGGAAGAGCGACGCTTCGGAGGCTCTCTGGAAGATCTCGATGCCGTTCGGGCAGCGGTGGATCTTCCTATCCTCCGCAAAGACTTCACGGTCGATGAGTACCAGATCTGGGAGGCCCGCGCGCACGGCGCGGACCTGATCCTTCTCATCGTCGCCGCGCTCGACGACGCGACACTCAGGTCTTTCCTGGAACTCACCGAGCGGCTCGGCATGCACGCGCTCGTCGAGACGCACACGACTGAGGAAGTGGAGCGCGCTGTCGCCGTAGGCGCGCGGATCATCGGCGTCAACGTGCGCAACCTCAAAACCCTGGACATCGACAGGTCTGTTTTCCCTGCCTTGGCAGGGCTCATCCCTTCCGATGCCGTCGTCGTCGCGGAATCGGGCGTTCGGGACATCGCCGACGTCGAACGCTTCGTTGCTGACGGAGCGCAGGCAGTTCTGGTGGGCGAAGCGCTGGTGCGCCACTCGAATCCGGAGGAGACAGTCCGCGAATTCGCCCGCGCCGGCAGCGCACTGCATTCCTGAGGCTCTCGCCGTTCCAACGGCCGGGCAAAACCATCACGAAAGACAGCAGGTTCATGACCGACACCCCACAGCCGCAGTCTGACACTGAGAGCGCGGCAGAAGCTTTCCTGGCAGGAGGATCCCTGCGCCACGCACAGGGTCCGTACTTCGGAGCCTACGGCGGGCGCTGGATGCCCGAGTCGCTCATCGCCGCCCTGGACGAGTTGGAGGAGACCTTCGACAAGGCCAAGTCGGATCCCGAATTCCTGGCTCAGGTCGCTGAGCTCAACCGGTCCTACTCGGGACGTCCGTCCCTGCTGACTGAAGCACGCCGCTTCGCCGAGCATGCCGGGGGAGTGCGTGTCTTCCTCAAGCGCGAGGACCTGAACCACACGGGCTCACACAAGATCAACAACGTGCTGGGCCAGGCCCTGCTCGCAAAGCGCATGGGCAAGACCCGGGTGATCGCCGAGACCGGAGCCGGTCAGCACGGTGTTGCCAGTGCCACTGCCGCTGCACTGCTCGGTCTTGAGTGTGTGGTCTATATGGGAGCCGAGGACTGCAGGCGCCAGGCACTGAACGTGGCCCGGATGCAGCTGCTCGGTGCGGAGGTCATTCCCGTCACCAACGGCTCGCAGACGCTCAAGGACGCCATCAATGACGCCCTGCGTGACTGGGTCGCCAATGTTGACACCACCCACTATCTGCTGGGCACCGCAGCCGGTGCGCACCCCTTCCCGGCAATGGTCCGATACTTCCACGAGGTCATCGGCGAAGAGGCACGGGAGCAGATGCTCAGCACAACGGGCCGTCTGCCTGACGCTGTCTGCGCGTGCATCGGAGGCGGATCGAACGCCATCGGAATTTTCCACGGTTTCCTGGACGACCGCGACGTGGCGCTGTACGGGTTCGAGGCCGGCGGTGACGGCGTCGAGTCGGGCCGCCACGCCGCGACCATCACACTCGGCCGGCCGGGAGTACTCCACGGTGCGCGCTCGTATCTGATGCAGAACGACGACGGACAGACCATCGAGTCCCATTCCATCTCGGCCGGTCTGGACTACCCCGGTGTGGGTCCGGAACATGCGTTTCTCGCGGACATCGGGAGGGCACGCTATGAGCCCATCACCGACGCCGAAGCCATGGAAGCGTTCCGGCTGCTCTGCCGCACCGAAGGCATCATTCCAGCCATCGAATCCGCACACGCCCTCGCAGGCGCACTGAAGGTGGGGCAGCGGCTTGCGGCCGAGCCGGGTGATCCAGGCGAGAAGATCGTACTGGTGAACCTCTCCGGGCGTGGTGACAAGGATGTGGCGACGGCGGCGGAATGGTTTGACCTGCTGCCTGAAGACAGTGCAGAGGCGGAAATCGGCGCAGAGGGGGAGCAGCTGTGAGCATCGGAACCGTGAGTAAGTCTGCCGCCGCAATCGAGCGTGCGCGCGCTGCCGGCCGAACTGCCCTCATCGCGTACCTGCCCGCCGGTTTCCCTGACGTTCAGACCACGATCGATGCCGCTGTCGCACTGGCAGAGAACGGCGTCGATCTGATCGAAATCGGTATTCCGTATTCCGACCCGGTCATGGACGGCGCGGTCATCCAGCAGGCCACGGTCGAGGCGCTCCAGAACGGATTTGCCGTTCGTCAGATCTTCGACGTGGTGAAGGGAATCACCGACCGCACGGACGCTGCGGTCCTCGTGATGACCTACTGGAACCCCGTCATGCGCATGGGCGTCCGTGATTTTGCGCGCCGTCTCGCCGAAGCCGGCGGCGCCGGCCTGATTACGCCTGACCTCATCCCCGACGAAGCCGGCGAATGGATCGCGGCGTCCGATGAGTTCGGCCTCGACCGCGTGTTCCTGGTGGCTCCTTCAAGTTCGCCGGAGCGGATGCAGTCAACGGTCGACGCCACCCGCGGATTCGTCTACGCGGTCTCGATCATGGGCGTCACCGGTGCACGGACGGCGGTCAGTTCCGCTGCGCGTGAGGTGGTCGACGCTGCTCACCGAGCCGGGGCAGAGAGGGCCTGCGTCGGGCTGGGCGTCTCCACCGCCGACCAGGTGCGGGAAATCGGCGCCTACGCGGACGGGGCGATCGTTGGTACAGCGCTGGTCGCGGCCCTTCGCGACGGCGGTGTTCCCGCTGTCGCCGCCCTGGCCAAAGACCTCAGCTCCGGAACCCCGAAAGGCTGAGCATGATCCCCGCCAGCATCCCCAGTCCGCCCGCAGAATGGGCCAGCTTTTCCATCGGACCGGCCACCATCCACGTTTACGCGCTGTGCATACTCGCTGGAATCGTCGCCGCGTTGCTGCTCACCTCAGCCCGCTGGAGGCGCTACGGCGGTAACCCTGACGTCGTCTGGGATGTAGCCATCTGGGCCGTACCGTTCGGACTCATCGGCGGACGTCTCTACCACGTGTTCTCGTCGCCGGACGCCTACTTCGGGCCCGATGGAGATCTCTCCCGCATACCCCGTATCTGGGAGGGCGGTCTGGGAATCTGGGGTGCAATTGCGCTCGGCGCTGTCGGCGCCTGGATCGGATGCCGACGCGCAGGAGTTCGCCTGTCGGCTTTCGCTGACGCTGCCGCACCGGGGGTCCTCCTCGCACAGGCCATCGGGCGCTGGGGAAACTGGTTCAATCAGGAGCTCTTTGGTGCCCCGACGGACCTGCCCTGGGGGCTTGAGATCGATGCGAACAACCCCAATTTCCCGGCAGACGCTGATCCCGGAACCCTTTTCCACCCCACCTTCCTGTATGAGTCGCTCTGGAGCCTGGCCGGTGTCGCACTCCTCCTTCTCCTGGACCGCAGGTTCTCACTGCGCAGGGGCCGAATGTTCTGGCTGTACGCCGCGTACTACACGGCAGGTCGCATCTGGATCGAGGCACTGCGTATCGACGACGCGGAGATGATCAGCATTCTCGGCGTTACCCAGCGACTGAATGTCTGGACGAGCGTACTTGTGCTGCTGGTGTCCCTCGCGGTCTTCATCTATCTTTCCGTGAAGCAGCGCGGGGTGAAGGAGCACTCCGTGTACCTGCCGGGTCGCGGTCCAGACCCAGCCGAAGATGCCGCTGCCGCCACGACGGATGCGGGTAGCGGATCAGGCACGGACGTCCACAGTCCGGACACTTCGGCTGGAAAAAGTCCGGATCGTGGTAACCTTCCAGAAATAAAAGACGCCTCAGGTGCGGCCGCCTCCGCGGACCAAGCCCCTGAGGAACCCCGGGAATCAGACTCCCGAAAGTAGCGTCCAGCGGGGCCACCGCCCTACCCACGGACGATGTCACAGCGTCGTGGCTCCGCTCGGTACACCAGCTAGCTCACCGGCTTTCGCGCCGTACCGGGATTGATCAGGCCCACCGCCATCAGACCATTCCGGCAATCCATGTCGGCATGTGGCGTGCGCCTCTACAATGTGCACTAGAAATACGCAGCGCCTCCCTGAAGGGACAAGCGCGCCTCGGGGCCGAAGTCGTCCCCTCCCGACGCTCCATCATGGGGGAAGGACTCTATCTATGACTGCACCCACTACCGGTCTCGTGCCGGAAGACATCACTGCGGAATCGCCCTTCACGCGGTTTGCTTCCTACCCGGAAGCCTCCGGGCTGTACAACCCGGAGAACGAAAAGGACGCCTGCGGCCTGGCTGTCATTGCCACGCTCCGGGGTGAGCCCGGCCACGACATCGTCGACGCCGCCCTGACAGCGCTGCGCAACCTGGAGCACCGCGGTGCGGTGGGCGCGGATGAAGGTACCGGTGACGGTGCTGGTCTGCTGACGCAGGTTCCTGACGAGTTCTTCCGCGCCGTTGTCGATTTCGAACTTCCGGCTCCCGGTTCCTACGCCGTGGGCACGGCCTTCCTCCCTGCTGTCGCGAGTGAAGAAGCAACCGCCCGCGCCGGCATCGAGAGCCTTGCAGAGGCTGAGGGCCTGACGGTCCTTGGCTGGCGTGAGGTTCCTGTGGTCGCTGACCTGGTCGGGTCGATGGCCCGCGCTTGCATGCCGCACTTCGTACAGCTCTTCATCGCACCCGTCGCAGGCAAGGCAGCGGACCTTGACGCCAAGGCGTTCCGGCTGCGGAAGCGTGCCCAGAACAAGTACGGTGTGTACTTCCCTTCGCTGTCCTCGCGCACCATGGTCTACAAGGGAATGCTCACCACCGCGCAGCTCGAGCCGTTCTACCCGGACCTTTCGGACCCGCGCTTCAAGACCAAGCTCGGCATCGTCCACTCGCGCTTCTCAACGAACACCTTCCCGTCATGGCCGCTAGCTCAGCCGTTCCGCACGATCGCGCACAACGGCGAGATCAATACGGTCAAGGGCAACCGGAATTGGATGCGCGCACGCCAGTCGCTCCTTGCACATCCACTCCTCGGAGATTCGCCCGAGGAACTGTACCCAATCTGCACCCCGGGCGCGTCCGACTCAGCCTCCTTCGACGAGGTCGCGGAACTCCTGATGCTCGCTGGGCGTCCCATCACCCACGCAATCATGATGATGATCCCGGAGGCCTGGGAGAACCACACCTCCATGGATCCGGCGCGGCGCGCGTTCTACCAGTACCACTCCATGCTCATGGAGCCCTGGGACGGGCCTGCAGCGGTCTCCTTCACCGATGGACGCCTTGTCGGAGCTGTCCTGGACCGTAACGGTCTTCGTCCTGCCCGCTACTGGGTCATGGAGGACGGGCTCGTGGTCCTGGCCTCCGAGGTCGGCGTGGTCGACGTCGAGCCTTCGAAGATCGTCCGGAAGGGACGCGTTTCGCCCGGCAAGATGTTCCTCGTCGATACCGAGGACGGCCGCATCATCGAGGACCAGGAGGTCAAGGCCGAAATCGCCGCCGCTAACCCCTGGGGTGAGTGGGTCAAGGAAAACCTGATTGACCTGAAGGACCTGCCCGATCGCGAGCACGTGGTGCACACCAAGGCCTCGATCAACCGCAGGCAACGCACCTTCGGCTACACCCAGGAGGAACTGCGTATCCTGCTTGGTCCCATGGCGAAGGCCGGGGCGGAGCCGCTGGGTGCCATGGGTTCAGATACCCCAATCGCGGTGCTTTCCAAGCGGCCCCGCCTTCTGTTCGACTACTTCGTCCAGTCCTTTGCGCAGGTTACCAACCCGCCGTTGGACGCCATCCGCGAAGAACTCGTCACGTCGATGGGTGTCACCATCGGCCCGGATGGCAACCTGCTGTCCTCCAGCCGGGTCCGCTCCAAGCAGATCGCCCTGAACTTCCCGGTCATCAACAACGATGAGCTCGCCAAGATCGCCAACCTGGAGTCCGACGACGGCGACCGCCTCACCGTTCGCGTACGCGGTCTCTACCGGGTCGACGGCGGCGAAGCGTCCCTGCGTGCCCGCCTGGCCGAGATCTGCGAGCAGGTTTCAAGCGCCATCAACCGCGGCATCCAGTACGTGGTGCTCTCCGACCGCGACTCGAACGCGCAGTGGGCTCCTATCCCTTCGCTGCTGCTGGCTAGTGCCGTTCATCATCACCTGCTGAAGAGCGCGAACCGCACCAAGACCTCCCTTGTGGTCGAGGCCGGCGACGTTCGGGAGGTGCACCATGTGGCCGTGCTCATCGGTTATGGCGCGTCCGCAATCAACCCCTACCTCGCGATGGAAAGCTGCGAGGAACTGGTGCGTAACGGCGACATCACCGGTGTCACTGCGGAACAGGCTGTGGCCAACCTGATCAAGGGCCTCGGCAAGGGCGTCCTCAAGATCATGTCGAAGATGGGTATCTCCACCGTCAGTTCCTACTGCGGTGCGCAGACGTTCGAGGCCCTGGGACTGTCCCAGGAGCTCGTGGACGAATACTTCCACGGCACGCAAACCCAGCTTGGCGGGGTCGGCCTCAATGTTGTCGCTGCCGAGGTAGCGGCTCGCCACGAGTACGCGTACCCCCAGGACGGCATTGAGGACCCGTACCGCAGCCTGGACAACGGTGGTGAGTATCAGTGGCGCCGGGAAGGACCGCCGCACCTGTTCAACCCGGAAACGGTCTTCCGCCTGCAGCACGCAACCCGCGAGCGTCGCTACGACATCTTCAAGTCCTACACCAAGGGCGTTGACGATCAGTCCCGCGAGCTGATGACCCTGCGCGGCCTGCTCGGCTTCAAGGAAGGGCTCCGGCCTGCCGTCCCGCTCGAGGAAGTGGAGCCTGTCTCGAGCATCGTCAAGCGCTTCTCCACAGGTGCGATGAGCTATGGGTCCATCTCTCAGGAGGCCCACGAAACCCTCGCTATTGCCATGAACCGGTTGGGTGCGAAGTCCAACACCGGCGAAGGCGGCGAGGACGTCGAGCGCCTGCTCGATCCGGAGCGCCGCTCCGCCATCAAGCAGGTTGCGTCAGGGCGGTTCGGAGTCACCAGCCTGTACCTGACCAATGCTGAGGACATCCAGATCAAGATGGCGCAGGGAGCCAAGCCCGGTGAGGGCGGCCAGCTCATGAGCCAGAAGGTCTACCCGTGGGTGGCTCGTACCCGGCACTCGACGCCCGGCGTGGCGCTGATCTCGCCTCCGCCGCACCACGACATCTACTCGATCGAAGACCTCGCTCAGCTCATCTACGACCTGAAGC
Organism: Arthrobacter sp.; assembly: GCF_031179385.1. Taxonomy (GTDB): domain Bacteria; phylum Actinomycetota; class Actinomycetes; order Actinomycetales; family Micrococcaceae; genus Arthrobacter_D. Next base: position 10,673 of record NZ_JAPSHV010000070.1, read on the forward strand.
GGGCCAACACATCGGCACGTGTCCACGTGAAGCTCGTGTCGGAAGTGGGGATCGGCACGGTGGCTGCCGGTGTCACAAAGGCGAAGGCCGACGTCGTACTGATTTCAGGTCACGACGGCGGTACCGGCGCCAGCCCGCTGAACTCGCTCAAGCACGCGGGCGTCCCATGGGAGCTTGGAGTTGCCGAAACGCAGCAGACCCTGATGCTCAACGGACTCCGGGACCGGGTGGTGGTTCAGGTGGACGGGCAGCTCAAGACCGGACGTGACGTACTGATCGCCGCGCTGCTGGGCGGCGAAGAATTCGGTTTCGCCACAGCGCCGCTGGTGGTCTCGGGCTGCATCATGATGCGTGTGTGCCACCTCGACACCTGTCCGGTAGGTGTTGCAACGCAGAACCCCGAGCTGCGCAGCCGCTTCACCGGCAAGCCCGAGTTCGTGGTCAACTTCTTCGAGTTCATCGCAGAAGAGGTCCGCGAGCTGCTGGCCGAACTTGGTTTCCGCTCGCTGGACGAGGCGATCGGCCACAGCGAGGTACTTGACGTGCAGCGGGCCGTTGCGCACTGGAAGGCGGACGGGCTCGACCTCGAACCGATCCTGCGCGGCAACGAGTTCGGCGAGGACGCTCCACTGCGGAACATGTTCCCGCAGAACCACGAGCTCGATCAGCACTTCGACAACAAGCTGATCGAGATGAGCAGCGACGCGCTTGATCACCGGGCCCCGGTCCGGATCACCCTCGACGTCGTGAACACCGACCGCTCAGTCGGCACCATGCTCGGCTACGAGGTCACACGCCGCTTCGGCACCGACACGCTGGCAACGGACACCATCGACGTGACACTGACCGGTCACGCCGGCCAGTCGCTCGGCGCGTTCCTCCCCGCAGGAATCACCCTGCGGTTGCTTGGTGACTCGAACGACTACGTCGGCAAGGGACTGTCGGGCGGGCGCATCATCGTTCGGCCGGACCGCGCCAACGTCTTCGCCGCCGACCGCAACGTCATCGCCGGCAACGTGATCGGCTACGGGGCAACCAGCGGTGAGATCTTCCTGCGGGGCCAGGTGGGGGAGCGGTTCCTCGTGCGCAACTCCGGCGCAACGGCTGTCGTGGAGGGGATCGGTGACCACGGCTGCGAGTACATGACCGGTGGCCAGACGCTCATCCTCGGACGGACGGGGCGGAACTTCGGCGCCGGCATGTCCGGAGGTACGGCCTACGTGCTGGACCTCGACCAAACCCGCGTGAACGTACAGGCGCTCAACAGCGGCGAACTGCAGCTCGAAGAGCTGGACGCGGAAGACATCGAGATCGTCCGCCAGCTGCTTCTGCGGCACCAGGAAGAAACCGAGTCGCCGCTCGCTGCCCAACTACTCGATGAATTCGAGACGACCGTGCCGCGCCTGACCAAGGTGCTGCCGCGTGACTACGCACGCGTTCTCGATGCCCGGGCCGCCGCCATCGAAGAGGGACTCGATCCCGACGGTGAAGAGGTCTGGAACAGGATTTTGGAGGTTACCGGTGGCTGACCCACGCGGATTCATGAAGGTGCGCGAGCGGCAGACGCAGCCGCGCAGGCCCGTTCCGGTCCGGATCATGGACTGGAAGGAAGTGTACGAGGCCCAGGAAAAGGGCGTCCTGAAGAGCCAGGCCGGGCGCTGCATGGATTGCGGCATCCCGTTCTGTCACCAGGGGTGCCCGCTCGGGAACCTCATTCCGGAATGGAATGACCTCACGTGGCGGGACAAGGGTCGCGAGGCGATTGACCGTCTGCACGCCACCAACAACTTCCCCGAGTTCACCGGCCGGCTGTGTCCTGCTCCGTGCGAGGCGTCCTGTGTTCTCGGAATCAATCAGCCTCCGGTCACGATCAAGCAGGTTGAGGTTTCGATCATCGACGAAGCGTTCGACAACGATTGGGTGCACCCGCACCCGCCGGAGCGCCTGACGGGCAAGACCATCGCCGTCGTCGGCTCCGGACCTGCCGGTCTGGCTGCTGCCCAACAGCTGACCCGCGCGGGCCACACTGTGGCCGTATATGAGCGCGACGACCGCATCGGCGGGCTCCTGCGCTACGGAATCCCCGACTTCAAGATGGAGAAGATCCAGCTTGACCGTCGCCTCGACCAGATGAAGGCGGAGGGAACACGTTTCCGGGCCGGCGTCGAAGTGGGCCGCGACATCAGCTGGGACCAGCTGCGCCGCCGTTACGACGCCGTCGTGGTCGCCACCGGCGCCACGGTTCCACGCGACCTGCCTATTCCCGGACGCGAGCTCGACGGCGTTCACTTCGCGATGGAGTACCTGGTGCAGGCAAACCGGGTTGTGGCGGGCGAGGAAATCGAGGACCAGATCCACGCCGAAGGCAAGCACGTGGTCATTCTGGGCGGCGGCGACACAGGTGCGGACTGCATCGGCACCGCGCATCGCCACAAGGCTGCCTCCGTCACCACGCTCGCCATCGGGCAGCAACCGCCGCTCGAGCGCATGCCTAACCAGCCATGGCCTACCTTCCCGACGCTGTTCGAGGTAGCCAGCGCCCATGAAGAGGGCGGTGAGCGCACCTACCTCGCGTCAACGGTCGAGTTTGTTGGTGACAACGGAAAACTGACTGCGGTTCGCGTCGCCGAGACGGAGTTCGTCAACGGCAGACGGGTGCCGAAGGCTGGAACCGAGCGGGATATCCCGGCGGACCTGGTCTTCCTCGCCCTCGGATTCACCGGCCCGGAACCTGCGGGAATCGCCGAACAGCTCGACGCTGGCTTCGACGGACGGGGTAACGTTGAGCGTGACGGGTATTACATGACCAGCACTCCAGGAATCTTCGTAGCCGGCGACGCAGGACGCGGGCAATCCCTCATTGTGTGGGCAATCGCGGAGGGCCGTGCGTGTGCCGCTGCGGTTGACCAGTGGCTGATGGGTCAGACCAAGTTGCCCGCACCCGTGGCACCGACAGACCGGGCCCTCAACGTCCTGTAATTCCCAGGTGCGCAGGAGCCAAAGAGCAATCCACGAACACGACATGACAGGCAAGGTTTTATGAGACGCGCAAAGATAGTGGCCACTTTCGGCCCGGCAATCGCGAGCTATGAAAACACCCTCGCAGTTCTTGAAGCCGGGGTGGACGTAGCTCGTATGAACATGAGCCACGGCGACCATTCCGTACACAACCAGACGTACGAATTTGTCCGTAAGGCAGCAGAAGAGCTGGGCCGGCCGGTGGGCATCTTCGCCGACCTTCAGGGCCCCAAAATCCGTCTCGGGCGCTTCGTCGACGGACCCCATATGCTGCTTCCCGGTGACACGTTCACGATCACCACGGAGGACGTCGAAGGCACCGCGGAGATCTGCTCCACCACCCATAAAGGGCTGCCTCACGACGTCAATGTCGGCGACATCCTCCTGATCGACGACGGCAAGGTCGCGATGCGCGCTACCGCCGTCGACGACGTCAAGGTCACCGCTGAGGTCACCGTCGGCGGAGCGGTTTCGAACAACAAGGGCATCAACCTGCCCGGCGTCGCAGTGAACGTGCCTGCGTTGAGCGACAAGGACGAGGAAGACCTCCGCTGGGCAATCCAGCGCGGCGTCGACATGGTTGCCCTGTCCTTCGTGCGCAATGCGGCCGACGTCGAGCGCGTACACGAGATTATGGACGAAGAGGGCCGGCGCGTCCCGGTGATCGCCAAGATCGAGAAGCCGCAGGCCGTGGACGCCATCGAGGAAATCATCGATGCGTTCGACGCCATCATGGTTGCTCGAGGCGACCTCGGCGTTGAGCTGCCCCTCCAGGACGTCCCCATCGTGCAAAAGCGTGCCATCGAGCTCGCCCGCCGCTGGGCCAAGCCGGTCATCGTGGCCACCCAGGTCCTCGAGTCCATGATCGATAACCCCCGCCCCACGCGCGCGGAGGCTTCTGACTGTGCCAACGCAGTGCTCGACGGCGCTGATGCGGTCATGCTGTCCGGCGAGACCAGCGTGGGCAAGTACCCCATCGATACGGTCCGCACCATGGCAGACATCATCGAGTCCACCGAGAAGCACGGCCTCGATCGGGTTCCGCCTCTGGGCAGCAAGCCCAAGACGCGCGGCGGCGCCATCACCCGTGCAGCCGTGGAGATCGCCGACCAGCTGGATGCGAAGTACATCTGTACCTTCACCCAGTCGGGCGACTCCGCACGCCGCCTCTCCCGCCTTCGTCCGACGAAGCCGGTCTTCGCCTTCACTCCGGTGCAGTCGACCCTCAACACCATGTCGCTGATCTGGGGTGTTCAGCCGATGCTCGTCGAGTACGCCGAACACACGGACCAGATGACTGCGCAGGTTGACCGCGTACTGTTCGAGCAGAAGCTTGTTGACCTCAACGACCTCGTGGTCATCGCGGCCGGTTCCCCTCCAGGGCAGTCCGGTTCGACGAACTCCATCAAGGTGCA
>NZ_JAPSHV010000071.1 GCF_031179385.1 Arthrobacter sp.
ACCAGATGACTGCGCAGGTTGACCGCGTACTGTTCGAGCAGAAGCTTGTTGACCTCAACGACCTCGTGGTCATCGCGGCCGGTTCCCCTCCAGGGCAGTCCGGTTCGACGAACTCCATCAAGGTGCACAAGGTCGGGGATATCGCCGACGCGGGCCAGTTGCCCGAAGGCTACACACCGAGCAAGGAGAAGGTCGGTCCCTGGCCGGTCAAGAACAAGCACAAGTAGCCCGCACGCGACTCACATACAGAAGGACCCCGCCTCGGCGGGGTCCTTCTGTATGTGCGAGCTGTTTGGTGTGTGGTTCTCCGTGTGGAAGCGCCCGCTAATTGACCTGATTGATGATCGTCTCGGCAACTTCGCGCATGCTGAGGCGGCGGTCCATGGACGTTTTCTGGATCCAGCGGAAGGCTTCGGGCTCCGTCAGCCCCATCTTCGTGGTGAGCAGGCTCTTCGCGCGCTCTACGAGCTTCCGGGTAGCGAACTGCTCCTGGAGGTCGGAAACCTCATTCTCAAGCGCCTTGATCTCTTCATGGCGGGAGAGAGCGATCTCGATCGCCGGCACCAGATCGGCTGGAGTGAAGGGCTTCACCACGTAGGCCATGGCTCCGGCGTCGCGCGCACGCTCCACGAGTTCCTTCTGGCTGAAGGCGGTCAGCAGGACGACAGGGGCGATGCGCGCCTTCACAATCTGCTCCGCAGCGGTGATTCCGTCCATGACCGGCATTTTTACATCCATGAGGACAAGATCGGGCTTGTGCTCATGCGCCAGCTCAACTGCTTTCTCACCGTTGTCGGCTTCGGCGACCACGTCGTAACCCTCGCCACGCAGGATCTCCACAATGTCGAGACGAATGAGGGTTTCATCCTCAGCGACGATGACGCGCCGTGCCGGGCTCGTGTTCGCTGAGTCGCGGTTCTGGGACACTGAGGCTCCTTGGTATGCGTTTATTGGTTCTGCGTGCCCCGGCGCAGGAGCAGCCCTGAAGGCGCGCTGCACGGGTTCACTGGAACAGCCTATCGGCATGTAGAGTAGATTCGCGCACCCGGGGGTCCCCGAGTCACGGAACTCACGTCGGTGCACTGATCAGCCCGAATGGCGGAATTGGCAGACGCGCTGCACTCAAAATGCAGTATCGAAAGGTGTGTGGGTTCGAGTCCCACTTCGGGCACCAGCATGCACTGACTTTTACGGTCAGTCGTCCAGTCATATTGACTGACTTGTTTCTGAGAATCCTTCCGGACTGGCTTCTAATAGGGACATGGCAATGTCTTCCTACCTGGCCTTCTGCGGCTTGTGCGTGGTTCTCGCCGTAACTCCCGGTCCCGACAGCTTCCTGATCCTCCGGTTCAGCCTGCGGAAGCTTCCATCCGGTATTGCGGCTTCGTTCGGCTCCGCTGCCGGGTACCTGGTCTGGGCTGTGCTCGTTGCTGTCGGCCTCGCCGCCCTCATCGAACAGTCGGCCGTCGCTTACCGCGGGCTCAAGGTCCTTGGTGGTATCTATCTGGTCTATTTGGGGATCAAAGCTATTCGGGGGGATAGGAAGAAATCATCGGCCCCCGTGCCCGACGGCGTCGTCATGGTGGAAGCGCGTGCGTTGAGTTCGTGTGCAGCCGGACTCACATCCACCATGCTCAACCCGAAGGTGGGCCTGTTTTTCCTTGCCGTGGTCCCGCAGTTCCTTCCCAAGGACGGTTCAGTTTTCGCTGTCACGATGCTGCTGGGGGCAACTCTCGGCTTCATTGTGCTGATGTACCTTGTGGGCTTATGCCTGCTGGCCGCCAAGGCGAACGAGTGGCTGAACCGTCCGCGGGTGACCCGCAATCTGGAGATCTCATCCGGCGGGATACTCAGCGTGCTCGGCCTCGGGACAGCGGCGTCGGCCGCCCAGGCCTGATCCGGTTCCTGCCCTCAGAACCGGGTCAGCGTACGTCCCGGATGAGGTTGGTGATGCGGGCTGAGGAGAGCCGTCTGCCGTCTTCGTCGGTCATGATCACCTCGTGTGTGGCCAGCGTACGGCCGAGGTGGATGGCAACGGCAGTTCCTGTGACCAGGCCGCTCGAGGCGGACCGGTGATGGGTGGCCCCGATTTCAATACCGACAGCCTGGCGGCCCGGGCCTGCATGGATGCCCGCCGCGAATGATCCCAATGTTTCAGCAAGGACCAGATGGGCCCCTCCGTGCAGGATCCCGGCAACCTGCTGGTTCCCCTCGACCGGCATGGTGGCCACCATGCGCTCCGCGCCCATCTCCTGAAAAACGATCCCCATCTTGGCAGCGAGCCGCCCGATGCCGTGGCCGCGAAGCCAATCGTGCATGTGCTCGGGAACACCCGCAGCGGTCAGTTCGGCAAGGTAGGGGTGGTCGCCGTCGGAACCTGGGCCCGGAGTGAATTTGTCATCCATGGGAACTAGGCTGGCACCTGTGAGCCAAACAAACCAAACCGTAGATTCCGACGTGCAGATCGACGTGCAAACCAGTGTCCAGACCGATGCCGCCGCGCATGCGGCACCTGCACCCGCACCCACGGGGAAGCGGTCGCGGTTGTTGGTCGTCGATGGTCACTCGATGGCGTTCCGCGCGTTCTACGCGTTGCCGGCCGAAAATTTTTCTACTGACACGGGCCAGCACACCAATGCGGTGTATGGGTTCACCGCCATGCTCATCAACCTGCTGCGCGACCAGGAGCCAACGCACGTCGCAGTCGCCTTCGACCTCGACACACCGACCTTCAGAGACACCGAATACACCGAGTACAAGGGCGGACGGTCCCGCACCCCGGAGGAATTCCACGGCCAGATCGACCTGATCATCAAGGTGCTGGAGGCCATGCGCATTCCTACTTTGTCGATGGAGGGCTACGAGGCCGACGATGTCCTCGCTACCCTTGCCGTCGACGCCGCTGCCAGGGGTTGGGACGTACAGGTAGTCAGCGGAGACCGGGATGTCTTCCAGCTCGTCAATGATCGCGTGACGGTCCTGTATCCCAAACAGGGAGTCACGAATATCCCGCAGATGGACGCCAAGGCCGTTGAGGAGAAGTACTTCGTTCCGCCGCACCTCTACTCGGACCTGGCGGCGCTGGTGGGCGAGACCGCGGACAATCTTCCGGGTGTGCCGGGCGTCGGGCCGAAGACCGCGGCCAAGTGGATCCTGAAGTATGGCGGCCTCGAAGGCATCCTCGAGAACCTGGACGCGATCGGCGGCAAGGTGGGAATCGCACTCCGGGAGAACATCGAGAACGTCAAGCGGAACCGGCGCCTCAACCGCCTGCTCACGGACCTCGATCTACCGGTGGATCTGCAGGCGATGGCAGCGCAACGTCCGGACCGGGACGCCGTTGAGGACCTCTTCGACGCCCTGCAGTTCAATGTGCTTCGGAAGCGCCTGTTTGATCTGTTCGGCGAGGAGGAAGCGGATACAGCCAGGGATGAAATGTCCCCGCCGCAGCATGAGATCCTCACCGAAGCGAACGCCCTGACCGCCTGGATCAACGGAACCAATCAGGCTCCCGCGGCTGTCCACGTGGTCACACGTTCCACGAGCGGAGGAGAGGAAGCCGTCGGCGTTGCGCTGGTGACCGCCGCAGCCGCTGCCTATATCCCGTTCGAAGAGTTGGATCCGGACGCCGAGAGCGTCGTCGGGGAGTGGCTCCAGGACCTGGACGCGCCCAAGGTGGTGCACGACTTCAAAGCGGCCTACAAGCTGCTCCATGCCCGCGGTTTCACCCTTGCGGGCGAGGTGGACGACACCGCCATCTCGGGCTACCTCATTCAGCCCGACCGGCGCAGCTACGAGCTTGCTGACCTCAGCCAGGTGCACCTGAAGCTCACCCTGCCGACGTCGAACGCTGCGACGGGCGGCCAGCAGGCGCTGGCACTCGAGGAGGAGGATGTCGCAACCCCAGCGGTAGCGGCGGCCTTCGCAGCATTGGAACTCAGCCAGCACTTCACCGGCCAGCTCGTAGAGCGCGGCGCCAATCAGCTGCTCGCGGGTCTGGAACTGCCGCTGTCCGAGGTGCTGGCGCGGATGGAGCTGACGGGAATCAGCGTGGCTGTCGACGGTCTCGACCGCCTGTACGACGACTTCTCCGCGACCATGGCGAACACCAGCGCCGAAGCGTTCAGGATCATCGGCAAGGAGATCAACCTGGGCTCGCCCAAGCAGCTTCAGACCGTTCTTTTCGACGAGCTGGCCCTGCCGAAAACCAAGAAGATCAAGACCGGGTACTCCACCGACGCAGATGCGCTCACGGACCTGATCGTCAAGACGGGACACCCGTTCCTTGAGCAGCTGCTGGCACACCGGGATGCCTCCAAGCTTCGGCAGACGGTGGAGGGCCTCCGGAAGTCGGTCGCAGAAGACGGTCGAATTCACACCACCTACGTACAGACCATTGCAGCGACTGGCCGGCTGTCCTCCATGAACCCGAACCTGCAGAACATTCCGATCCGCTCGGATGAGGGCCGCCGGATCCGGGAAGCGTTCGTAGTAGGTCCCGGCTATGACTGCCTGATGACGGCGGACTATTCGCAGATCGAGATGCGCATCATGGCGCACCTCTCGGGCGATGAGGGCTTGATCCAGGCGTTCAACGAGGGCGAGGATCTGCACCGCTTCGTGGGCTCCTCCATCTTCCACGTGGCTCCTGAGGAAGTGACCAGTGCGATGCGCTCAAAGGTCAAGGCCATGTCCTACGGGTTGGTGTACGGGCTGAGCTCGTTCGGGCTGTCGAAGCAGCTCGCCATCTCGGTGGATGAGGCCCGGACCCTGATGGGTGACTACTTCGACCGGTTCGGCGCCGTCCGTGACTACCTCCGCGGGATCGTGGAGCAGGCACGCAAGGACGGTTTCACCTCAACCATCGAGGGAAGGCGGCGGTACCTGCCGGACCTGTCGAGTGACAACCGCCAGCTGCGGGAGATGGCTGAGCGGGCGGCGCTCAACGCACCGATTCAGGGTTCGGCGGCAGACATCATCAAAAAGGCAATGCTCGGTGTCGATGACGAGCTGCGACGCCGCGGGCTCACGTCGAGGATGCTTTTGCAGGTCCACGACGAACTGGTACTCGAAATCGCGCCGGGGGAACGTGACGAAGTGGAGCAGCTGGTGCGCGCGGAGATGGCGGGTGCGGCCGAACTGACGGTGCCGCTCGACGTCTCGGTCGGTACCGGCACCAGCTGGCACGAAGCGGCGCACTAGGAACAGGTGCCGCGGCATAGCCCGTCGGCTGTCGGAGGATTAGGCTGGGGAACCGTGAGCACGCAAACAGGGATCAACACCGCCGCATCCACGCTTCGGATCGAGACCTTCTCCGTAGACGGGGATGCCGATACCTCAGCAGAGGGCCCGTTGGCCGCCTGGTTCGAGGGCGTCAGCTTCGGATTCCACGAGGGCCGGCTGGAGGTCGAGGACCTGCCGAAACTGGCTGAGGCGTATGCGGCGGACCGGCGCATCCTGTGGGGCGCCTATGACGACAATCCGGGTCCCCATGCGTGGAATCCGCGCATTCCCGTAGCCACTTACGGCACTATGGTGAATTCGCTGAACGTCGGTGGGGGCAGGTTGCTGGACGCCCATCTGGTCACCGCGGTCACGGTTCGCCCGACACACCGGCGGCGGGGACTGCTGCGCCAAATGATCACTGCCGACCTTCAGGGCGCGGCCGAACGGGGTTTTGCCGTCGCGGCCCTGACTGCGTCGGAAGCCACCATCTACGGTCGCTTCGGGTTTGGTACGGCAACGCACACCACCTCGATCGAGGTCGACGTTCGAGAGCGCTTCGCCATCACTTCCGTACCGTACGGGCGGATGGAGGTGGTTTCGCCGGAAGCTGCCGTCGACCTCACCCAGGAAGTTTTCGCTGGTTTTCACTCACACTCGCTGGGTTCGATCGGCCGCCAGTTCGCGTACTCCCGCCGGTCAGCGGGTCTGTGGGGTGAGGATCGTCCCCAACCCGACAAGGCGCTGCGCACCGCCGTCCATTATGACGACGACGGCCGCCCGGACGCCTTCGTCTCCTACTCGTTCGCGGGTTGGGAGAAGACGCCGTACACCATGCGGGTGAAGGATCTGGTGGCGGTATCGGATGCCGCCTACCTCGAGCTGTGGCGTTATCTCGGCTCGCTGGACCTGATCGAACGGGTCACCTTCGGGTCGGCGCCTGTCCAGGATCCGCTGCCGTGGGCTCTGGCTGACCGGAGATGCCGTGAACTGAAATCCGATGAAGACGTGCTTTGGCTGCGGATCCTCGATCCGGTGGCCGCGCTGTCCCAGCGCAACTATGAGCACGACGGTGTCCTGTCCCTGTCAATCACGGATGCGCTCGGTCATGCCGAGGGCGCTTTCGAACTGAGTGTGGCGAACGGTGCGGGCACCGTCCGTAGACTGGGCGACGGGTCCGGGACGGACATCACGCTCGATGTAGCTGCTTTAGGGTCGTTGTACCTTGGGGGAGTGGACGCGCGGATTCTTGCCAGTGCAGGCGGTCTGACCGGAGGTTCCCCTGAAGGTGTTGAGCGTGCCGCAACGTTGTTCTCGGTGGCCCGGGCACCCTACTGCATCACGCATTTCTGACGGTCCGCTCCGGCCCGCTCACCATGACCGCACGGGAAGCAGCCAGCACGCTTTGACCGGCGTTGCAGCAGAACGCTAGACTGGGTGGGCATGTCCCGCGCACAGTGGGCCCTGCAATGTGTCCTGCACAGCCTCTGCGTTGTGTTGGCACAGTGTTCTCCATATTTCCATTTGTCCGCATCCGGGCAGGTTCCTCATGGTGGGTACATCAACATGTACCCGCGCGCGGTTCCAAGAAGTCCGGATCAAATTCATAATCCACAACGGAGCCCCAACTACATGACCATCACCACCACCGAGAAGCCAGGTGCCCCGCAGGTCGCTATCAACGACATCGGCACCGCTGAGGACTTCCTCGCAGCTATTGACGCCACCATCAAGTACTTCAACGACGGAGACCTCGTCGAAGGAACGGTAGTCAAGGTTGACCGCGATGAAGTTCTGCTCGACATCGGTTACAAGACCGAAGGTGTCATCCCTTCCCGCGAGCTTTCCATCAAGCACGATGTCGATCCGGGGGACGTGGTCTCCGTTGGTGACGAGGTTGAAGCGCTTGTCCTCACGAAGGAAGACAAAGAAGGCCGCCTGATCCTCTCCAAGAAGCGTGCTCAGTACGAGCGCGCCTGGGGCGACATTGAGAAGGTCAAGGAAGAAGACGGTGTTGTCACCGGTACGGTCATCGAGGTTGTCAAGGGTGGTCTCATCCTCGACATCGGCCTGCGCGGCTTCCTTCCCGCTTCCCTCGTTGAGATGCGCCGTGTCCGCGACCTCGCTCCGTACATCGGTCAGCAGATTGAAGCCAAGATCATCGAGCTGGACAAGAACCGCAACAACGTTGTGCTGTCCCGCCGTGCATGGCTCGAGCAGACCCAGTCCGAGGTTCGCTCCACTTTCCTCAACAAGCTGGAAAAGGGCCAGGTCCGTCCGGGCGTTGTGTCCTCCATCGTCAACTTCGGTGCATTCGTCGATCTTGGCGGCGTAGACGGACTGGTTCACGTTTCGGAACTGTCCTGGAAGCACATCGACCACCCGTCCGAGGTTGTCGAGGTCGGCCAGGAAGTCACCGTCGAGGTTCTCGAGGTGGATCTGGACCGCGAGCGCGTCTCCCTGTCGCTCAAGGCCACCCAGGAAGATCCGTGGCAGACCTTCGCCCGCACTCACGCGCTGGGCCAGGTTGTCCCCGGTAAGGTCACCAAGCTGGTTCCGTTCGGTGCGTTCGTTCGCGTCGAAGACGGCATCGAAGGCCTCGTCCACATCTCTGAACTTGCTGTGCGCCACGTTGAACTGGCCGAGCAGGTTGTCTCCGTTGGTGACGAGCTCTTCGTCAAGGTCATCGACATCGACCTTGAGCGCCGCCGCATCTCGCTGTCCCTCAAGCAGGCCAACGAGGGCGTCGACGCAGACAGCACCGAATTCGATCCGGCTCTCTACGGCATGGCCGCTGAGTACGACGAAGAGGGCAACTACAAGTACCCCGAGGGCTTCGATCCCGAGTCCAACGAGTGGCTTGAAGGCTACGAGACCCAGCGCGCAGCCTGGGAAGCCCAGTACGCCGAGGCCCAGTCCCGCTGGGAAGCTCACAAGAAGCAGGTTGTTCAGCACGCGTCCGACGACGCCGCCGCAGCCAACGAGCCGGCGGACTCCGGTGCAACCAGCTACTCCTCGGAGCCGGCTGCAGAGTCACCCGCAGGGTCCGGTACCCTCGCGTCGGATGAGGCTCTCGCCGCACTGCGTGAGAAGCTGACCGGCAACTAGGTCCGATCTCCTCAGGAAACCCCCGCCATTGGGCGGGGGTTTCCTGCGTTAAGCACTGCCCGGCAAAACGCTGGGCGTAGATCTTCAGCTGCGAGTGGACACCGTGACCGTGAACTTGCGGTCGCGCGCTACCTGGCGGGTGGGTCCCACAAGCCGCTCCAGCGCACCGCGGTACTGCAGATGGCTGTTCCACACGGTCCACAGTTCGCCGCCGGGCGCCAGCGAACGCCCCGATTCGGCAAACAGCTTCAGTGCTATTCCCGCATGGACGGTATGACCGGAATGGAACGGCGGGTTCAGGACGATCAGATGGTCACCGGAATCGGGCCGCCCTGACAGGGCGTCGTCGCGCACAACGGTTACCCTGTCGCCTACACCGTTCGCGTCGACCGTAGCCCGGGTGGCGGCCACCGCCGCCGCCGAGGTATCGGTCGCGATGACGGAGAGTCCCGGGTGGGTCAGGGCAAGGTAAGCGGCGATTGTCCCGTTGCCGCAGCCAAGGTCCACGGCGTGGCTGGATGGTCGTGTTCCTTGGAGGTGGGGGAGCAGGAAGCGGGTGCCGGGGTCGAGCTTCGCGCCCCCGAACGTTGCCCCGAAGGCGCGTAGCCGCAGCGGGCGGGGGAGTCCGACGTCGTACTCTGCTTCGGAAGGAAATGGGCATGGGCCCGTCGGGAGCGGGCACGACGCAGTAAGGATCCGGGACTTCTGCCGTGCCAGCCCGGCCTCGACGGTGCGGAAGTACTTGGCCAGGACCGTGGTCATGGCCGGAGTCATGTGTTTGACTCTCCCTCCCGCGAAGACGGTGACGTCGGGATGTGCGGCGGTTGCGATATGCCACGCGATCTCCTCCAACGCGTCAAGGGAGCGGGGGAGTTGCAGCAGCACCAGGCGGACGCCGTCGAAGAGGTCCTTGCCCAGGACCGTTGAGGTGTACAGACCGCTGAGCGGAAAGCTGCGTGCATTTGCCGCGAGCGCACGCTCGCCGGTGACTGAGTCCTGATGGACGCGCACGTGCTCAGCGCCGGCATGCAGCGTGCCGAGAGTCAGGGCGCCGTGTGTGTCACCGACGACGGCGACTTCACCCGCAGCACAGCCCCGCAGGGCTTCACCTGCTGTATCGAGGAGCAGCCTGTCCGTGGCATCGACCGCGTGCAGGTTCTCGGCTTCCACGTCAGGCCAGCGCCTGAGAGCGTTGAAAGGGAAGTCAGCCACGGTCCACCCATTCGCGGCTCACTGGCACTGCGGTCAATTCACCGGCTGTGATCGCTGCAAGGCGACTTGAGAAGGAGCCCATTGCGGCGGCGTCGTCATCAACCGCGACGGTGAGGTGAGCCAGCTCCCCTTCGTAGTGCACCGCCAGCACTGGAGTGCCGACGGCTCGCAGCTCATTCTCGACCCGCCCGGCGGTGGCGGAAGGCGCCGCGATCTCGAGCAGCTGCCGTCGCTCCCGGGTGATCATCGGCGCGGCATCGAGCGCCTGGGACACCGAGTCCGAGTACGCACGCACCAATCCGCCGGCGCCCAGCAGGATCCCGCCGAAGTAGCGCACGACGATCGCAGCAAGATCGCTCAGGTCCGCCCGATCAGGGGAAGTGGCCCGTCTGATGATCGCGTCGAGCATCGGTTGGCCGGCGGTACCGGAGGGCTCGCCGTCGTCGTTGGCGCGCTGGATCTCGCGGCTGGGTCCAAGAACGACGGCGCTGCAATGGTGCCTCGCATCGTGGAATTCCCGGCGCACCCGGGTAAGGAGGTCACGGACCTCGTCCTCGGACTCCACCCGCTGCAGCACGGTGATGAAGCGGGACCGGCGGACCTCCAATTCGTGTCGATGAGAACCGGCGATAGTCGTGTATCGCGCCACCGTTCCCGCCGTCCCTGTCACTCCTCCAGTGTAGGCAACCCGGAGAGGGCAGGGAGCGACGTCCGCAGGTAGCCTTGCAGTCATGTTGAGGGTTGGATTGACGGGCGGGATTGCTGCGGGAAAGTCGCTGGCGGCGTCAACACTTCGTGAGCTGGGAGCGGTACTCATCGACGCCGACCAGCTTGCCCGCGCTGTAGTGGAGCCCGGCACCGAGGGTCTGCGGGAGGTCGTTGCAGCGTTTGGGCAAGGCGTGCTCCGGCAGGACGGCTCACTGGACCGGCCTGCGCTCGGGGCCGTCATCTTCGCGGACCCTGCCGGACGCGCAACGCTGAACGCAATCATCCATCCGCGGGTCCGTCAGGAGGCAGCCCGGGCAGAGGCCGACGCGCGCGCACGGTCAAGCGGCGCCGTTGTGGTGCATGACATCCCGCTCCTCGTGGAGACCGGGCAGGAAGACAGCTTTCACCTGGTGCTGGTGGTTGACGCGCCTCAGGAGATGCGGCTTCGCCGCATGGTGGAGCAGCGCGGGATGACGGAGCAGGAGGCACGGAAGCGGATGGAGGCGCAGGCCGACCCGGACACGAGAAATGCGGCAGCCGACGTCGTACTGGACAACTCCGGATCCCCGGCGGCGCTCATCAGCGCCATAGAGGACTTATGGGAACAGCGGATTGTGCCGTTCGCACGGAACCTCGCTGAACAGGAACGGGCGCAACGCCGCGGGGGACCCGTACTCCTGCATGATGACGACTGGCCGCGCCAGGCCGCCCTGCTGGCCCGCCGCCTGAAGCGGCTTGACCCGCGAGTGCTCCGCGTCGACCACATCGGATCCACCGCCGTCCCGGGTTTGCCGGCGAAGGACGTCATCGACCTCCAGCTGACGGTCGCCTCCCTTGAGGACGCCGACGCCCTCTCCAGCTCTCTCGCCGAGGCAGGGTTCCCACGCCTACCGGGCGTCTGGCGGGATACGCCCACCGCAGACCTTCCGCACCCGGAGCTGTGGCAGAAACGGCTGCATTGCAACGCTGATCCGGGGCGGGCGGTGAACCTGCATGTCCGTGTCGAGGGTTCCCCGGGGTGGCAGTACGCCCTGGCCTTCCGGGACTGGCTGCGGGCCAATCCTGATATGGCGGCGGCATATGCAGCAGAGAAGGACCGGTGCGCCGGCATCCATCGGAACGACGCCTCCACCTCGGGTTACGCCGCCTGCAAGGAGGAGTGGTTCAGCACCTTTGCGGCCCCGCGTGTGACCGCCTGGAAGTACGACGTCGGCTGGTCACCGAGCCCGCCCGTCGCGGGCTGAGCCGGGGTTCAGCCTCCAGCAAAGAACACCTATCACGGACTGTGGTTGTCCGCGGCGGGCGGTAACGTAGAACCATGAGTCTTGCGCAGGAAATCAACCGTGTTGTTGCGCCTTTTGAGGTGATCAGCGAGTACCAGCCTGCCGGTGACCAGCCGACCGCCATCAAGGAACTTGCGGAGCGAATCAACGCCGGTGAGAAGGACGTGGTGCTCCTTGGCGCCACCGGTACCGGCAAAAGCGCCACGACTGCATGGCTCATCGAGCAGGTACAGCGGCCAACGCTGGTCATGGTCCAGAACAAGACCCTCGCGGCCCAGCTTGCCAACGAATTCCGCGAGCTCCTGCCGAACAACGCGGTCGAGTACTTCGTCTCCTACTACGACTACTACCAACCCGAGGCATACGTCCCGCAGACCGACACCTTCATCGAAAAGGACTCCTCCATCAACGAGGAGGTTGAGCGGCTGCGCCACTCCGCTACGAACGCGCTGCTGACCCGGCGCGATGTCGTGGTGGTCGCCACTGTCTCGTGCATCTATGGTCTCGGTACACCCGAGGAGTACGTCTCCGCGATGGTCACCCTGCGGCAGGGGCAGGAGATGAACCGGGATGCCCTGCTGCGTCAGTTCGTGGCGATGCAGTATGTCCGCAATGACATGGATTTTCATCGCGGCACATTCCGAGTACGCGGGGACACCGTTGAGATCATTCCGATGTATGAAGAGCTTGCGCTGCGCATAGAGTTTTTCGGCGATGAGGTTGAGCGCATCTACACGCTTCACCCGCTCACGGGTGAAGTGGTGCGGGAGGAGACGGAGATGTACGTCTTCCCGGCCTCGCACTATGTGGCCGGACCGGAGCGGATGGCCCGGGCGATCACACGCATTGAAGACGAATTGCGGGAGCGTCTCGAGGAACTTGAGTCACAGAACAAGCTGGTCGAAGCACAGCGGCTGCGCATGCGCACCACTTATGACCTCGAGATGATGCAGCAGATGGGTTTCTGCAACGGCATCGAGAACTACTCCCGCCATATCGACGGACGAACCAAAGGCAGCGCGCCGCATTGCCTCATCGATTACTTCCCTGACGACTTCCTGCTTGTCGTGGATGAATCCCACGTGACCATTCCGCAGATTGGCGCTATGTACGAGGGCGACATGTCCCGCAAGCGCACCCTGGTTGACCACGGCTTCCGCCTCCCGTCCGCCATGGACAACAGGCCGCTGAAGTGGGATGAGTTCCTCGAGCGCATCGGCCAGACCGTCTACCTCTCGGCTACCCCCGGAAAGTACGAGCTGAGCAAGTCAGACGGTTATGTCCAGCAGATCATCCGACCCACCGGGCTGGTGGACCCGGAGATCGTCGTCAAGCCGAGCAAGGGCCAGATCGATGACCTTCTCGGGGAGATTCAGGTGCGGGTGGAGCGCGATGAGCGGGTCCTGGTCACCACCCTGACCAAGCGCATGGCCGAAGACCTTACCGGCTACCTTCTGGAACACGGGGTGAAGGTCGAGTATCTGCACTCGGACGTGGACACCCTTCGCCGGGTGGAGTTGCTGCGTGAGCTCCGGATGGGCACGTTCGACGTGCTGGTGGGCATCAACCTTCTGAGGGAGGGCCTGGATCTGCCGGAAGTGTCTCTGGTCAGCATCCTGGACGCGGACAAGGAGGGTTTCCTGCGCAGTTCCACCTCACTGATCCAGACCATCGGCCGCGCCGCCAGGAACGTTTCCGGTCAGGTGCACATGTACGCCGACCGGATCACGGATTCCATGGCGAATGCGATCGAGGAGACCACCCGGCGACGCGACATCCAGATCGCCTTCAACAAAAAGAACGGCGTGGATCCCCAACCCCTGCGGAAGCGCATTGCGGACATCACGGACTCCCTGGCAAAGGAGGACGCGGATACCCGGGCTCTGCTCGAGAAAACGGCCAAGTCGTCCAAGGGCAAAGGTAAGGGCAAGGTCCCAACCGTCCGGCACGATGGCCTCGCCGCGGTGCCGGCAGAAAACCTCACCGATCTGATCAGCCAGTTGACTGACCAGATGCACGCCGCAGCCGAGGAGCTCCAGTTCGAACTGGCGGCCCGGCTCCGCGACGAGGTCAGCGATCTGAAGAAGGAACTGAGGCAGATGCAGTCCGCCGGGCACGCCTGACCAATGGCCGACGAGGTTGCGGCAGGCAGCGGGTCCTTCACCGAGATCCGGGTCCATGGGATTGGAGACCACGAGTACTACACCAGTCTTGGGTTGCCGGTTGAGAAACGACTCAATGCCTGGGTTCAGGTCGCCGCCCCTCCGCCGCTGCCGGAACACCGGCTGCGCATTGTGAACTGGTCGCGGTCACGGCGGCAGAAGACCGGCTTCCTCTGGTACCTGGCATTCCCGTTCACCCTTGCAAACGTGGCGGGGCGCATGGAACCCGTGGGAGCAGGAGCTCCGGCAGTCGCAACCCTGCGAGCCATGGTTGGCGTCATCGGCGTCGTGCTGACGCTGTCGCAGCTTGCCTGGCTGATCGTGCTGGGTGAAACGGTCCTGAGGTATCTGAGCCTTCCGTCTTCCGTTCTGCGCATCGTGCCGCTGATTGCAGCGGCACTACTGGTTGCATGGCTGGCCTTCCGCTACCGGACCGTTGTCCGGGTACAGTCCGGGCACAACCGCGGGAGTGCCGTGCCCGTCATGCACGCCGCCTTTGTCGTTGTGGGCGGTATCGCGCTCAGCCTTGCCCCGCCGGCGCAACTCATTCACGCAGGCTGGCCCTCAGCCGCGCTTCCCACCGGTCCGCCGCGCCTGGACGCCATGGCGCTCTGGATCGCCGCAAGTACGGTCGCGGGCTTCGCGGCGGCGTTCGTACTTTCCGCGCTGGGCAGGGGAAGCCCAGGTGCGCGCGAGAAGGTGCGGGGGCCGCTCGCTGCTGCTGGTGTCCTGCTGGCTGTTGCAGTACCCCTGATGCACTCCGTCACCGCGCTGGTCCGTATGGTTCTGGACAATCTGCTCGGCTACGTCACCGGGCTTTTCGGGTGGGTGCGGGTTCCGCAGCCGCTCTCCGGCATTCTCCTTCCCTATGACAATCCCGACGATCCCGGCGACAGCCGGCTTGACCTCTTCCCGTTCCTCGCGCTGATCGCCGCAGCAGCAGCGCTGGTCGCCATCGCTGTCGTGCTGGCTTCGGGCGCCGGACCGGGCTTGCCGCCTCTCGGGCATGGTAAGGCCGAACGCGGGCGCTGGTGGCACGCTGTGTGCGCCCAAGCGCCGCAGTTGGTGCCACGCATTCTGCCGCTCGCCCTCGTACTCGCGCTGGCGGCGATGACGGCGGCAATCGTCCTCGGCGAGGGCAGGCTCGGTGGTCCTTGGCTGGCATTGGCGATCCTGGTGCTCCAAGCTGCGGGGGCGGTGGTGGTGCTCGTGCTCCTTCTCGGGCAGCTTCGTCCCTTGCGGGAGGTGCTCGGGAAGATAGCCGACGTCGCCGGCTTCTGGCCCGTCCTGGACCATCCGCTGGCCGGCTCATCGTACCGGGACGCCGCTGTTGACGGCATCTCGAACCTGGTGAACCGGCATGCCCGGGGCCAGGTTGTCCTCG
>NZ_JAPSHV010000182.1 GCF_031179385.1 Arthrobacter sp.
AGGCCGCCGAAGGCGTTGTTGATGAAGTTGCCGCCGCGGATGTTGCGTGAGGTGAGGACCTGCTTCTGGAAGAAGTCCAGCTTGCTGTCACGCGGGATGACCGGCATGCCCTTGTGGTTGGGAGCGAAGGAAGCGCCCATGTAGATGCCGAAGACCGCCATCTGCACGCCGATGAAAGCGAAAGCCATGCCCACAGGCAGGAACCAGAACAGCACTCCGAGGTACAAGCCGAAGCGGACCGCGAGGAGCGCAAGCTCGACCCAGCGTCCCTGCACTGCGCCGGGGCGGAAGAGAGTGGCAATGGAGCGGGCATGCAGGTTCAGGCCCTCGAGCGTCAGGAGCGGAAAGAACAAGTAACCCTGGCGGCGGGTAATCCACGCCTGGATGCCCTTAGCCTTGGCGGCGTCCTCTTCCAGGAAGGAGATGGTGTCCACCTCGATGTCCGGATCCTTGCCCACAACATTCGGATCGTTATGGTGACGGGAGTGCTTGTTCATCCACCACTGGTAGCTGATACCGACGACGCCGGCGGCAAGAATCCGTCCCGACCAGTCGTTGGCGCCGCGGGAGGCGAAGATCTGGCGGTGGGACGCCTCATGTGCCAGGAAAGCGATCTGCGTCAGCACGACTCCCAGAACACCTGCGATCAGGAGCTGGAACCACGTATCGCCGAGGAGGGCGAAGCCCGTCCATGCTGCGCCGAGTGCCAGGCCGAGGAATGCCATGACTGAAAGGTAAAAGCCGCGCCTGCGTGCGAGCAGGCCTTCCTTGCGCACCTGCTTGAGAAGCGTGGCGTAGGAAGCGACGACGTCGTTCGGCTTGGCAACGCGGACCGTGCGTGCGGGTGAAGTGATGGTCATAAAAATCCCTGAAGTCGAAACCGACTTCCCAGCCGCGGAGGGTCCCCAAGTTCCCGAAGATTCTTAAAGGCTACAGCCGCCACCTGATGGTCGGCTGAAAATATGCAGTTCGCTGACTACTTCCGGCACCGAAGCCGTCCGAGGCGTGGGTGGAGGTTTAGGTCCTGGCAGGGCATGGCTGCATAACCTTCCCGCAACAGCCCGGGCTATTGCGTTCCGCGAACACTCCTGCTGTGTGATGCTGTGTTCCAGCGATTGGGCGACGGCGCCCCGTTCGGAAGGGACAGATCGTGCTGGTGGGAGTGAAACGGGAGACCCGTTCGGGTGAGCGACGCGTGGCGGCGACGCCCACATCCGTCCGCCAACTTACCAAACTCGGCCTGGACGTCGTCGTGCAATCCGGGGCCGGTGTACAGGCGGGCCATGATGATGCTGCGTACCGCACAGCGGGCGCCGACGTCGTTCCCCAACTCGGCCAGGTCGATCTCCTGTGCCACGTTGCGCCCCTGACTGCGGAAGAAGCGGGGATGTTGCAGCCCGGCACCTTCACGGTCGGCTTCGCAGCTCCCGCCACGGAGCTGAACACGGTCGCCGCCCTCGCACAGGCCGGAGTCACGTCGTTTGCGCTGGAACTCATCCCGCGGATCTCCCGCGCGCAGTCGATGGACGCACTGTCCTCCCAGTCCCTTGTCGCCGGATACCGCGCGGTCCTCGAGGCTGCGATCCGGTTCCCCCGGTTCTTTCCCCTGTACATGACTGCTGCAGGCACGGTGCCACCCGCACGCGTCCTTGTGCTCGGTGCGGGAGTCGCGGGACTGCAGGCCATCGGAACAGCCAAGCGGTTGGGCGCCCGTGTGTCTGCGTACGACGTCCGCCCCTCCTCCGCGGACGAGGTCGCCTCCCTCGGCGGCACATTCATCAACCTCGACCTCGACGCCATCGAAGGCGCCGGCGGCTACGCCCGGGAGATGGGTGAGGACCGGGCCCGGCGGCAGCGCGAGCTCCTCGTCCCGCATGTGGCGGCCTCCGACGTCCTGATCACAACTGCCGCCGTCCCCGGCAGGCCGGCACCGTTGCTCGTGACCACTGACATGGTTCAGGGGATGCAGGGCGGTGCCGTCGTCGTCGACCTTGCCGCCGAAACCGGTGGCAACGTGCAAGGCTCCGTGGCAGGGCAGGACATCCTGGTGTCGGGAGCCGGCGGAACCGTCACCCTGGTGGGGATGAAGGACGCTGCATCCGCGATGGCCGCCGACGCGTCCCGGCTGTTCGCAGCCAATGTCGCGAACCTTGTGGAGCTCATGACCGTGGACGGGCGCGTCGAGCCGGACTTCGACGACGACGTCGTGGCCGGCGCCTGCCTCACCCACGAGGGCAGGGTGGCGCACCAACCCACCGCGGCCGCGCTGAAAGGAACGCGCTAATGGATCTGCCGTCCCTGCTCACCGTTGTCGTGCTCGCCGTGTTCGTCGGTTTCGAAGTGGTGTCCAAAGTGACAAGCACGCTGCACACACCCTTGATGTCCGGTGCCAACGCGATCCACGGAATTATCCTCGTCGGTGCGATCCTGGTGGCGGGTCAGGCCACGGAGCTTCTGCCTCTGGGCCTCGCGCTGGTAGCGGTGCTGCTCGCGACGGTGAATCTGGTCGGAGGGTTCGTGGTGACTGACAGGATGCTCCACATGTTCCGAGGCCGGAATCAACCGGGCCAATCGACCGGACAATCCGCAGGAAAGCTCGACCCATGAACCTTCTAGCGCCGGAAGCCACAGCCCTGCTGTACCTCGTTGTCGCCGTGTGCTTCATCCTGGCACTGAAGGGATTGAGCTCCCCGCGCACTGCCCGCCGCGGCAACCTGATCGGTGCCGGGGGTGCTGCGCTCGCCGTCGTCACTGTCTTCCTCTCCGCCCGGCTGCAAAACCTGCCCGCCATTCTCATCGCCATCGCTGTGGGAGCCGTGATCGCGGCCCCTATCGCACGCCGCGTGCAGATGACCCAGATGCCGCAGCTCGTGGCGCTGTTCAACGGTGTGGGCGGTGGCGCCGCCGCGCTGGTGGCCATTCTCGAACTGGCAGCGCACGACGGCGTGTGGGTACGTGGCGCCGTCGTCTTCACCCTCATGGTGGGGGCAGTGTCTTTCGCAGGCTCGGGGGTCACCGTGGCGAAGCTGCAGGAGCTGATGACTACGCGTCCGGTCATCTTCCGGGGCATGCGCTGGGTGATGTCCGCCGTCGTCATCCTGCTTCTGGTTGCCGCTGTCCTGGTGACGTTGACGGGGAACCAGGTGTGGGCGACGGTCCTGCTGGTGCTCGGTCTCGCCGCGGGCGTCCTGCTGGTGCTACCCGTCGGCGGGGCGGACGTGCCGATTGTCATCTCCCTGCTCAACGCGTTCACCGGTCTCGCGGTTGCGGCGTCCGGCGTGGTGCTCGACAACGTGCTGCTGCTGGTGGCCGGAACACTGGTCGGTGCGAGCGGCACCATCCTGACCCGTGCGATGGCCGCAGCCATGGGTCGCGGCGTGGCAGGAATCCTGTTCGGCGCGTTCCGTGGCGGCTCGACCGCCGGGGCAGGGACGGTCAGTGAGCGGCCGGTTCGGGCATCCGGGCCCGAAGACGTGGCCGTCATGCTTGGATACGCGCAGCAGGTGGTGATTGTCCCGGGCTATGGGCTTGCAGTGTCGCAGGGGCAGCACACCATCGCGGAGCTGGCGGATGTGCTGGAAGCCAGAGGAGTGGAGGTGTCCTTCGCGATCCATCCGGTGGCCGGTCGGATGCCCGGACACATGAACGTGCTGCTTGCGGAGGCGAACGTGCCGTACGAGTCGCTGAAGGAAATGGCCGAAGTGAATCCGGAGTTCCGGAATATGGACGTTGCCCTCGTGGTGGGCGCAAACGACGTCGTGAATCCGGCCGCCAAGACGTCGCCGGGCTCCCCGATCTACGGGATGCCCATCCTCGAGGTGGCCGA
>NZ_JAPSHV010000183.1 GCF_031179385.1 Arthrobacter sp.
GGCGCGGAACACTAGGCTGGTTCGCATGACCATCCGGCTGATCCTCGCTTCCGCTTCCCCTGCACGCACCAAGCTCCTCGCCGAGGCCGGCATAGCCCATACCGTTACCGTGTCCGACGTTGATGAGGATGCCGTCACCGCAGCGCACGGTACTCCTACCCCCTATGACACGTCCCTGTTGTTGGCCCGCGCCAAGGCAGAGGCGGTTGCGGCGTTGCCTGAAGCGCAGGGAGCCCTCGTCATCGGCTGCGACTCGGTCTTCGAGTTTGAAGGCGAGGCCCACGGAAAACCGTACGAACCCGACGTCGCACGGGAGCGCATCAAGCGGATGTCCGGCTCCTCCGGAACCCTCCACACCGGCCACTGGCTCGTTGATACCCGTAACGGCACCGGGCTTGGTTCGGCATCCGGCGCGGTGGCATCGGCCGAGGTTCACTTCATGCACCTGGCCGATACGGAGATCGACGCCTACATCGCAACCGGCGAGCCGCTCCACTGCGCCGGCTCCTTCACAATCGACGGACGGGGCGGAGCCTTCATCCGCAAGGTCGACGGCGACCCCCACGCCGTCGTCGGCCTCAGCGTGTCCACGCTCCGGGAACTGCTCCGCGCCGCGGGGGTCAGCATTACCGACCTTTGGAATTAGGACCAGCAGTCTTTTGTAGCTTCCCTACAAATAATGACTCCCCAACACGGGGAATCGGCATGGTTTATGGGCGGTAGCAACAAAACCGCGCTAGGCTCCCAACAGACCAAAAGGAGCCCCTACCCATGAGCGAGTCGATGTCCGCACCTGCCGCCGCGCCTGTCACCAAAGTACTGATCGCCAACCGGGGCGAGATCGCCGTTCGTGTGATCCGGGCAGCCCGTGATGAGGGCATCGCGTCGGTCGCCGTCTACGCCGAGCCCGACCGCGACGCACTGCATGTCCGCCTCGCCGACGAGGCTTATGCACTCGAGGGCAACACTGCGGCGGAGTCCTACCTGGTGATGGGCAAGATCCTCGACGCGGCGGCCCGCAGCGGCGCCGATGCCATCCACCCCGGCTACGGCTTCCTCTCCGAGAACGCCCAGTTCGCGCAACAAGTGCTCGACGCCGGACTCACCTGGATCGGCCCCTCCCCCTCATCCATCGCCCAGCTCGGCGATAAGGTTCAGGCTCGCCACATTGCCGAAAAGGTGGGTGCTCCCCTGGTTCCCGGAACCAAGGACCCGGTCGGATCCGTGCAGGAAGTCCTCGACTTTGCCGACGAGTTCGGCCTCCCGCTCGCCATCAAGGCCGCCTACGGCGGCGGCGGACGCGGCATCAAGGTTGTCCGCGACCGTGAGGAGATTGCAGAGGCCTACGAGTCAGCGGTTCGTGAGGCGACCGCGGCGTTCGGGCGCGGTGAGTGCTTCGTCGAGCGTTTTCTGGACGCACCCCGCCACGTTGAGACCCAGTGCCTCGCCGATGCGTACGGCAACGTCGTCGTCGTTTCCACACGTGACTGCTCGCTCCAGCGCCGTAATCAGAAGCTCGTCGAGGAAGCCCCCGCACCGTTCCTGAGCGAGGACCAGAACTCCCGCCTGTACGAGGCGTCGAAGGCCATCCTCAAGGAAGCCGGCTACCAGGGCGCGGGCACCTGCGAATTCCTGGTTGGCCAGGACGGCACCATCTCCTTCCTCGAGGTGAATACCCGTCTTCAGGTTGAGCACCCGGTGTCCGAGGAAGTCACCGGCATCGACCTGGTGCGCGAACAGTTCCGCCTTGCCCGGGGTGAGGAACTCGGTTACACCGACCCCGCTGTCCGCGGCCACTCCTTCGAGTTCCGCATCAACGGCGAAGACGCCGGTCGGGGCTTCATGCCCGCACCCGGTACCGTGCAGACGCTGAAGCTGCCCACCGGCCCGGGTGTCCGCGTGGACTCGGGCATCGAGGCGGGCGAAGTAATCGGCGGAAACTTCGATTCGATGCTGGCCAAGCTCATCGTCACCGGGGCCACACGCACCCAGGCCCTGGAGCGGTCCCGACGGGCGCTGGCAGAGATGCAGATCGACGGCATGCCGACCGTGCTGCCCTTCCATGCCGCTGTGGTCAGCGACCCGGCGTTTGCACCTGCGTCGGGACACTTCTCGGTGCACACCCGCTGGATCGAGACGGAATTCGCCAACACTATCGCCCCATGGACTCCCGACGGCGGAACCGACAGCGCGGCCGACGACGCGGACGCCCGGCAGCGCGTGACCGTTGAGGTTGGCGGCAAACGGCTTGAGGTCGTGCTGCCTGCTTCGCTCGGCATGTCCAACGGCAAGTCGTCCGGCAAGGCCGCCGGGAAGTCCAAGAAGGTTGCCCGATCACGAGCAGGCGCCGGTGCCGCTGCCAGCGGTGACGATCTCACGTCGCCGATGCAGGGCACGATCGTCAAGGTTGCGGTCCAGGACGGTGACCAGGTGTCCGAGGGCGACCTCATCGTGGTGCTCGAAGCGATGAAGATGGAACAGCCGCTGACTGCGCACAAGTCCGGCACGCTGTCAGGGCTGACCGCTGCACCGGGCGACACCGTGTCTGCCGGTGCCGTCATCGCCGCGATCAGCTAGCCGCGGTCAATAGCCGCGGTCAATCAACTGTGGTCACTCAGCTAGGGTCAGCTAGCTGGAGTCAACTGAGGCTCTGCTGCGCTCCTGCAGCTTGTGGGGCAGGCGCGCTTGCTGTGCTGGGCCTGGATCCGTCCGGAGCCTTCACAGCTGACGCATCGGCCGTGTACGGAACTGACTCGTTCCACCAGGCAAGGGCGCGGACGGCATAGAACGTCAGCCACGGGGACGGCTCTCCTTCCGGTGCGTCCAGCTCGAACCAGACTCGTCCCGGATGGCGGTGACCCTGGATCCAGCGGCCGTCCGGTTGGCGGGCGGCCTGAATGACCTCCATAGCGTCGGCCAGGCGCGGGTCAGGCGTGCCGCCGTCGTACAGCGTGGCTGCGCGGAAGTATTCCACCGCGTTGAGTGCACTGTAGAACCACCGGAACGGGTAGGCGAAGCGGGTGGCCCAGGCTCCCACCGGCTCGCCCGTGGACAGCCGGTACAGCAGGCGGCGTTCCAGCAGGTACTCCTCGCCTTTCCGGCGCGCAGCGCTCAACGTGTCGGAGCGGCCGGTGACGGTCTCGTAGTAGAGCAGGCCCTTCAGCACGTTCAGGGTGGAGTGGAATGAGGACCGCTTTGAGCCCTCCACCCACTCACAGTTCCAGCCGCCGTCGTCCAGTTGGTGGTCCGGGAACCACTGGGCGAGCCGGCTGACGTCGGCACCAAGCCACGCACCGTTCGACAGCGTGTAGGCATTGATGCAGCAATCCACCTCGCCGTCCCAGTAGGGCAGATTGTCATACTCCCACCGGCTATTTTCCGCGAGCAGCTCGGCCGTTCCGGAGAGCACCTTTGCGTCCAGCCCCCAGTCACGCAGCGTGTTCAGTGACCATGTGGTGGCGGTGTAGGGTTGCCCTGCCTCAAGGTCGGCTTCGGGTCCTTCGAAATCGAAGTCCGCCGGGAAGTATGCCCCGCCTGCCCATTGGCCGTCCTCATCCTGATGGGCCAGCAGTTGCGCACCGAGTCCTTCCGCCGCAATGCTGGCGCGCGTTGCCTGCCACTGCGCAACAGGTGCTCCAACGAGGTCTCGCTGCACCTGCCAGCGCAGGGCCGGATCGGTGTCGAGCAACCATTCCAGAAGGTTCAGCTCAGTCATCGCTGCTCCGTCCTCGTCCGCGGCCCTTGCCGCCGTCATCTCTTTCGATCTCTCCATCCCCGGCCTCGACCTCGA
>NZ_JAPSHV010000184.1 GCF_031179385.1 Arthrobacter sp.
ATTGAAGCTGCCGGCAACGCGCGGGCGTTCGAGACCGCGGTGCAGCTCACCGACGTCGGCGGTATCACCGTCACGGTGGGCCTTCCCTCCCCGGACGCGCGGGCGTCGATTGCGCCCCTCGGTATCACCGCCGAAGCGCGAACGATCGTGGGCAGCTACCTCGGTTCCGCGGTGCCGGAACGGGACATCCCGCGGTACGCGCAGCTCTGGCGGGAGGGAAAGCTCCCTGTGGAAGCACTGATCTCCTCGCACATTGCTCTGGAGGACATCAACGAGGCGATGGACCAGCTGGCCGACGGCAAAGCGATTCGGCAGGTCATCATCTTCGATGGCGCCTGAGAGTGTTTAGACTGAACCTGCTTCTGCCGTCCCCCACCGAAGGAGTGCGTCCTGATACGCGCAATCAGCTACAACCTCCGAGAGCATAAAGCGCGTGGAGAACTCGAAGCCCTGGCTCAGGACTACGAGGTGGATCTGCTGTGCCTGCAGGAGTGCGACGCATCGGACCTGCCCGACGTCGTTGGCGGCCTCCAGTTGGCAACCGCCACCAAGGAAAACCGCCTGGGGCTGGCGCTCTATTACCGGCGAAGCCGTTTCGACATGGTCCGGGCGGATGCGTTCTCCCTGAAGAAGTCGTTGCACGACCGGGTGCTCACCCCCGCACACGAGCGCCTCATCGGGGTGAAGCTGCTTGACCTGGAAACCGACCACACCCTGGTGGCAGGATCGTTCCATGCCGCTCCCCTGACCGCGTCGAATTCGTTGCGCCGGCACCAGATCAACGCAGCACACATCGAATTGCTGGGCATGGGCAAGAGCATCGCTACGTTGATGGTCGGCGACTTCAACTATCCGTTCTTCACCCGGAACCTCACCGCCCGCATGAACGAGTCCGGCTATGACCTGTCGCTCAGCGACAAGCGGACCTACACGCGCGGCATGTTCTTCCGCGGGCACTTCGACTTTGCGACCTCGCGCGGTCTTGATATCCAGAAGGTCGAGACCCTCCCGCGCGGGGCGTCGGATCACCTGCCGATCCTGGTCCTGGCGGACTACCGGAACGGAAATGACGACGACGGCGAGGGCGACGGCAAGGGGCACGATGCAGCACCGAAGTCCGTCGGGTAGTCGCTGCAGCAACTCCTGAACCGCTGCACGAATCTGCTTCCCCGATTGTCAGTGGCACGTGATTCGATGGAATGAAACCACAGTCACGGAGACCTCATGTTCCTGCTCGATCCGCCAGTTGCGAATACTCAACCCGATCTCGTCTTCTCAGCCACTGACCTGGTCAACGCGTCGGTCTGCGAATACCGCACGCTGCGCGTGCTTGATGAGAAGCTGGGCCGCGCGGAGAAGCCGGCGTTCGACGCTGATGAGATGCTTGAGCGCACCGCCCAACTCGGCGACGTCCATGAGCGGAGAATCCTTGACGGGTTCGTTGCGGAATACGGCGAGTGGGATCCTGAGCGGAAAACGGGCGTCTACGACGTCGTTCCCGCCGCCGGCATGGAGCGTCCGCTCCTGCTCGCGAAGCACGCGGAATCCATCGAAGCGTTGAGAAGCGGCGCCGACGTCGTCTTTCAGGCAGCCTTCTTTGACGGCCAGTTTCACGGTCGTTCGGATTTCCTCGTCAAGGTTGATGGCGCGTATGCGGTCTGGGACACCAAGCTCGCCCGGCACGCGAAAGTTGGTGCGCTGCTGCAACTCGCTGCGTATGGAGATCAGCTGCTGAAGGCGGGAATCGAGCCCGCACCCCTGGTAACCCTGGTGCTCGGCAACAACCAACACAGTAATCACCGGCTGGCTGACCTGTTGCCGGTGTACCGCGAGCGTCGGGATCGCTTCCTCGACCTCGTCGAGAACCACCGCAGCAAGCCGGAGCCGGTGTTGTGGGGCGACGAAACCCACACGGCCTGCGGGCGCTGTGAGTATTGCCAGCTGATGGTGGCGGCAACCCGGGATCTCCTGCTGGTTGGGCGGATGAGCACCGCTCGGCGTGCGAAACTCCATAAGGACGGCATCTACACCATCGACGATCTTGCGGCGATGGACGTCGCCGAGGACAACGAGAGCCTGCTCGCGCTGCGTGACCAGGCCCGTATGCAGCTCGGTGTGGCGGACACCGACGGCAGTGTCGATTACCCGGACAAGTACGGCGAGCGGCAGACGCTGAGCTACCGGGTGCTGGCCGAGAACACTCTCGGCAACCTCCCGGAGCCTGATGAGGGGGACATCTTCTTCGATTTCGAGGGCGACCCGCTGTGGCAGGACCCGCAGAGCGGCCGCTGGGGCCTCGAGTACCTCTTTGGAGTGGTGGAGAATCCTCCGGCTTCCGGCGCCGAGCCTCCCTTCGTGCCTTTCTGGGCGCATGACCGCGCCCAGGAACGTCAGGCCTTCGCGAGCTTCCTCGATTACGTGGCCGAGCGCCGTCGTCGTTATCCCAACATGCACATCTACCACTACGCCGCGTACGAGAAGACGGCGCTGCGTAACCTGTCATTGATACACCTCATCGGCGAGGAAGCGGTGGATACGCTGCTGCGGGATGGAGTGCTGGTCGACCTCTACGAGACCGTGCGCACCAGCCTGCGCATCTCGGACCGCTCCTACAGCATCAAAAAACTCGAGCCGCTCTACATGGGCAGTAACCTGCGCTCAGGGGACGTGACCGACGCCGGTGCCTCTGTGGTGGCCTACGCACGGTACTGCGAGGCGCGCGATTCCGGGGATAGCGAGCGCGCTGCCGACATCCTCGCAGGAATCAGCGACTACAACCGGTACGACTGCCTGTCCACCCTTGAGCTGCGGAATTGGCTGCTGGGCCTGGCCGCCGAGCGCGGCATTGCGTTGGCGCAGCCTCAGGAGCCGAAGGTCGACACGTCGGAACCACCGTCGGCTGAGGAGCAGGTACTGCTCGATTACGTGGCTTCACTGCCCACGAGCCGTGTCCTGACGAAGGATGAACAGGCGATCGCCATGGTGGCCGCCGCAGTCGGTTATCACCGCCGGGAGGACAAGCAGTTCTGGTGGGAGCACTTTGATCGGCTGGGCTCCCCCGTCGACGACTGGTCGGACACACGGGACGTGTTCATCGTTCGGCACGCCACGGTTGTGCAGGACTGGGAGAAGCCCAATTCCCGCAGCAACCCGGTGCGTGTGGTGGACCTGTGCGGCATCTCGTCGGAAGGCTCGGAGTTCAAACCGGGAAGCAAATGGTTCCGCATGTACGGTGAGCCGCTTCCCGAGGGTCTGGAGCCGTTCGACGGCAAGGTCGACGGACGCGAGGGCTGGTTCGGCACCGAAATCGTCGATTCCTATGCCGACCGGGACGGCGAGCACCTGGTCATTCGCGAGAAGCTCAAGCGTGGCGGCGAGCACTACGCGCAGACGCCGATGGCCTTGACCCCGGACCAGCCGATCTCCACCAAGTCGATTCGAGCGGCGCTGGCCGAACTGGCGAGGGAGGTGGGTGCCGATCTTCCCGAGCTGCCCCGGACGCCGGGCCTGGAGATTCTCCGAAAGGCGCATCCCACGCTGACGGGCGTAGCGAGCCTTCCCGAGGTGGTTGACCACGAGTACGCCACCGCTATTACTGCGGCCGTCGAAGCGCTTGACCGCTCCTACCTCGCCGTCCAGGGTCCACCCGGCACCGGAAAGACGTACGTCGGGTCCCATGTGATCTGTGCGCTCGTGTCACGGGGTTGGAAGGTCGGCGTTGTGGCTCAGTCTCACGCCGTCGTCGAGCACATGCTCGAGGCCGCCCTCACAGCAGGTGTACCGGCA
>NZ_JAPSHV010000185.1 GCF_031179385.1 Arthrobacter sp.
GCGCTTGCCGTCGCGCACCTGGTTGCCCGCGGGCTTCAGGAGCTCGACCTTGCTCCCCAGAACCCCCGGACTATGGAACTACCTGCCGAGAGCCTCCTGACAGGTATGTTCTGGCCGGGTGAACGTCCCGTGGACAAGCCGGTGGTTCTTGAAGTGGGCCCCGGGCGGAAGTTCCAGAGCGTGCAGGCCGCAGTAAACGCTGTGCCGGACTCCGCGCAGACGCGTCACGAGATCCATATCGCGCCCGGCCAATACCGGGAGCTGATCCTCGTCCCGCGCGCCAAGACCCGCGTGAGTTTCGTCGGGACGGGAGCGTCCGCTGCCGACGTCGTTCTTGTCTACGACAACGCTTCCGGCACCATGAAGCCGGACGGGTCCGGGCCGTACGGGACGAGTGGAAGCGCCTCGACACGACTTGACGGCGCTGACTTTCATGCCAGGAATCTCACCTTCAGCAACGATTTCGATGAGGCGGCGAACGAGCATATCCGTAACCGCCAGGCGGTAGCTCTGCATGTGACAGGCGACCGCTGTGTTTTCGAGAACGTGCGCATCCTGGGCAATCAGGACTCGCTTCTCGTCAACACCCCGAATGCCCAAACAGTGTCGCGCCAGTTCTTCATCAATACGCATGTCGAAGGAGACGTCGACTTCATCTTCGGACGGGCAACCGCCGTGTTCCAGCGTTGCTCCATTGAGTCCTTGGACAGGGGCTCCTCGTCCAACAACGGATACGTCACGGCAGGAAGCATCAATCAGGGGTTCCACTACGGCTACCTTTTTGATGAGTGCCGTTTCGAATCCCGCGCCGCTCGCCGCACTGTTCATCTGGGGCGACCGTGGCATCCGAGCGGTGATCCAACCGCCGTCGCCCAGGTGCTTGTTCGGAACAGTTACCTCGGAGCGCATATCAAGGAATCCCCCTGGACCGATATGAGCGGATTCTCATGGCGTGAGGCCCGGTTCCACGAATTCCGCAACAGCGGACCCGGTTCCGCGCACTCCCCTGATCGCCCTCAAATGAGTAATGAGCAGGCTGCGGGTTTCACGGCCAGCCACTATCTCAGGGGTCCAGACTGGTGGCAGCCGCAGCTCGCCGGAACGGGTAGCGATACTGCCACGGTCCGCGCTTAGCGCCCGGCCCCACCATCGGCCAAGTTGCATCAGGTTAGGAAGCAGGCTTAGTGTTCTAGCCAGGAACACTCACCTATTGAAGGAGGCATCATGATTGGCTTTATCATCGCCGGATTGATCATCGGGGCGCTCGCGCGGCTCATCAAGCCGGGCAAGCAGAACCTCGGGCTGCTCGCGACCCTGCTGCTCGGACTTGTCGGATCGGTAATCGGCGGACTGGTTGCCAGCTTCTTCCACACCGGAGGAATCTTCGAGCTGAATATTCTCGGCTTCATCGTCGCTGTCATTGCTTCGGTACTGCTGATCGGCGTCGCCGAAAGCATGTCGGGTCGTCGTCGCAGCGTGCGCCGGTAGCCTCTCCCGGCAAACTGCCCAGTCCGGACGTTCGGGAGGGAATCTTCCTCCTGAATGTCCGGACTGAGCTGTTTAACGCCCCCGGCAAATTAACGCCCCCGGCAAACTGCCGTGCCGCAACGACAGGGGCTCACCTCGATCGGCAGAAATTGTCAGCCGGATGCACAGCCGTATGCACGGCAGCGGGGCGGTCAGCTCTTCGTGCGACGGCGGAGACCTGCGATGAACTCGTCAGCCTGCTTCAGCTTCATCTCAAGCTTGTCCCGCCTGGCCCCGGCTTCCTCAATGTAGCGGTCAAGCCTGGTCAGCAACTCCGGGTCTCCCGACTTGTCTGACAGCTGATCGACAATCTCGAGAAGCTCGGCCATCTGCTCCAGCGTGAAACCAAGCGGCTTCATCGAACGAACCACCAGCAGTCGTTCAAGATCCGTCTCGGTGAAGAGCCGGAAGCCACCATCGGTGCGCTTGGTATCCGGAAGCAGCCCCATCTCGTCGTAGTGCCGGATGGTCCGTAGCGACAGCCCGGTGATCTCCGCGAGCTCCCCGATGTGCATTGTCCGCACGTCCCGTCCGCCCGGTTGTTCAGTTACTCGTCCGCTCACCGTCGCTCATTCTTCCTGGTTGCATTACTGCTCAACCCTCACGTTAGGTTAGAGTTGTTGATAGCCCGGACCCCTTACCTCTCGGCCGGCCTCTCCCAGCGCATTGCAGCGCCCCTCAACATTCCCATGAATGAAGGCGAGCATGCCTTCCGAACGTGAAACGGAGCCTTCGTGGCCACATCGACTCTCGGCTCGAAGCCTACCCTGACGCCCGAGCAGCGGCAGTCCGTCCTGCTGACCCTGAAGTCGCCGCGCCTGCTGAAGACCGAGGTCCTCGCAGGGCTCGTGGTCGCGATGGCGCTTATTCCGGAAGCCATCGCCTTCTCGATCATCGCTGGCGTGGACCCCCGGTTGGGGTTGTTCGCCTCCTTCACGATGGCAGTCTCGATCGCCTTCCTCGGTGGCCGCCCAGCCATGATCTCGGCAGCAACCGGCGCTATTGCCTTAGTCATCGCCCCGCTGGTGGCCAGTCACGGGGTTGATCACTTCATCGCCGCCGTCATCCTCGGTGGCATTTTCCAGGTGGTGCTTGCGCTGCTCGGAGTCGCGAAACTCATGCGCTTCATCCCGCGCCAGGTCATGGTGGGCTTCGTCAATGCCCTCGCGATCCTGATCTTCATGTCCCAGGTCCCGGAACTCCTGGGCGTACCCTGGCTGGTCTACCCGCTGACGGCGCTCGGACTACTGATTGTCTTCGGACTGCCGCGCTTCACGAACGCCGTCCCTGCACCGCTGGTGGCGATCGTTGTGCTCACGCTGATCACCGTCCTCGCGGCAGTTGCAGTGCCAACCGTGGGCGACAAGGGCGAACTGCCGGACAGCCTGCCGACCCTCTTTTTCCCGAACGTGCCCCTCACCCTTGAGACGCTGCAGGTCATCTTCCCTTACGCGTTGGCTGTGGCACTTGTTGGTCTCCTCGAATCACTGATGACCGCCAAGCTGGTCGACGACATCACCGATACGCACTCGAGCAAGACCCGCGAAAGCTGGGGACAGGGCGCCGCGAACATCATCACCGGGTTCTTCGGCGGGATGGGCGGCTGTGCCATGATCGGCCAGACCATGATCAACGTGAAGGCGTCAGGGGCCCGAACGCGTATCTCGACCTTCCTCGCCGGTGTGTTCCTGCTGATCCTGGTGGTAGCGCTCGGTGATGTTGTTGCGATCATTCCGATGGCGGCGCTCGTTGCGGTGATGATCTTCGTTTCCATTGCCACCTTCGACTGGCACAGCATCCAGCCCTCGACGCTGAAGATGATGCCCAAGAGCGAAACGCTGGTCATGGTGGTCACCGTCGCGGCTACCGTCGTCACCCATAACCTGGCGATCGGCGTGGGCGCCGGTGTGCTGACGGCGATGGTGCTGTTTGCCCGTCGGGTGGCCCATTTCGTCACGGTGGAACGAACGGTGCTCGAGCTGAACGGCGAAGAAGTTGCCACCTACGTTGTTGACGGAGAGCTGTTTTTCGCCTCTTCCAACGACCTTTACACGCAGTTCGAATATGCTCACGACCCACGAAAAATCATCATCGACATGCACGCCTCCCATCTCTGGGACGCATCGACGATCGCCGCCCTTGACGCCATCACGGAGAAGTACCACTCGCACGGCAAGGAGGTCGAGATCATCGGCCTCAACGATGCCAG
>NZ_JAPSHV010000072.1 GCF_031179385.1 Arthrobacter sp.
CCCAGAGCGATTCGTCGGCATAGATGTTGCCCACACCGGAGATAAGTGTCTGGTCAAGGAGCGCGCGTTTCAGCCCGGTACGCCTGGCGCGCAGTTTGCCGAAGAAGGAATCAAAGGAAAAAGCCGGGTCCAGCGGGTCCCTGGCGATATGTGCTGCCTCAACGGGCACCAACGGCGCCGGGTCCTCCCCCAGTCCGCCGGGAAAACCATCCGGCGTGGTCACCATGCTGGTGACAAAGAGCCCCCCGAAGATTCGCTGGTCGACAAAGCGGAGTTCTTCCGGCAGCGGATCGGCCCCGCCAGTGGACGAAAGCGTGAGGCGTACTTTCAGGTGTTTCTCGTCGGGCTGGTGGGAATCCTCGACCAGCAGCTGGCCACTCATACCCAGGTGAGCCATCAACGCAACGGCGGATCCGCCGTGCCGTTGCCCGCTGGCAAGCAAGCCACTCGACAATGCTGCGTCCGATTCGGCGTCGTCGGCGATGTCAGGGAGGGCTGCGCCATCATCCGGGCCGGTGAGCGGCAGCCAGAGAAATTTTCCGCGGCGGACGGCATCCGAGATTGAGGCACCCACGAGGTTGCCGATGAAGTCTTCGGTTCCCATTGCGTGGCGGCGGATAGAACGTGGATCCAGAACGTCGACCGCTTCGATACGGCGTCCGCGCACCCACCGCGCGAGCCCACGGCGGACTACCTCCACCTCAGGAAGTTCAGGCATGGCGCAGGCCTGGGGTCACGTGGACTGGCGTTGATCCACGCCCGCCTGAGCGTCGGCGCCCGCCGCCTGCAGCAGCTTCCAGGAGGCTGCTGCGGCCTCCTGCTCGGCTTCCTTCTTGGACCTTCCGGATCCTGAACCGTAGGCGGATCCTCCAATGATCAGGATCGCCTCAAAACGGCGGTCGTGGTCAGGACCGAAGCCGGTGACCTGGTAATCGATCACTCCCATGCGCTGCGCGGCTGCGATCTCCTGAATGCTGGTCTTCCAGTCCGTCCCGGCTCCGAGGGCAGCAGCATCCTGCAGCACGGGGCCGATGATCCGCATGACCAGGCAGCGAGCAGTTTCCATGCCGCTGCTCAGGTAGGTGGCCCCGATAATGGCCTCCATGGTGTCGGCGAGGATGGACGATTTGTCCCAGCCATTGGTCAGTTTCTCCCCCTGTCCCAGGAGGATGTGTTTTCCAAGGTCGAGTCCGCGGGCAATCTCGGCGAGGGCGCGGGTGCTCACGACGGCGGAACGCCGCTTGGCGAGTTCACCCTCCGACAGGTCCGGATTGTCCCGATACAGAGCGTCCGTCACGGACAGACCGAGGACGGCGTCTCCCAGGAATTCGAGTCGCTCGTTCGTCGGAATGCCGCCCTGTTCATAGGCGTAGGAGCGATGTGTCAGGGCAAGACGAAGCGTCTCGGTGTCAATACTGACACCGAGACGCCTCAAAAGATCTTCGGAATTCTCCACGCGGTCGACGCTTTCGCGATCGTTGCAGGCAGCACCGCAGGGCGGTGCCGTCAGCATCTAGACGTCGGCTACCTTGCGGCCCTTGTACTCAAGGAACAGCTCGGTGCCTGCGGAGTCGGTGACAACCTTCGCCTGGTGGGCAAGGCTGTAGGTGACGCGACCGTTCTCTACCGTCTTCACCAGCTTGGGAGCAACAGCCTTCCACTGGGACCGGCGTGCACGCGTATTCGAGCGGGACATTTTCCGCTTGGGAACAGCCACGACTAACTCTCTTCTCTCTTGTCTGACTCTGTCTTAACTTCTGGTTCCGCTGCCTCAGGGCCGGCGGCTGCGCCGGCCAACCCTGTCAGAGCAGCCCAGCGGGGGTCGAGGATCTCGTGCTGGTGTCCGGGGTCCTCTTCCAGACGTGCGCCGCACTCGGCACACAAACCCTGGCAGTCCTCCCGGCAAACCGGCTGGAACGGCAGTGAAGTCACTACCGCATCCCGCAGCACAGGCTCGAGATCGATCGAATCGTTCTCAACCACGCGCTGCACATCCTCCTCTTCATCCTCCGCCAACTCAGGGGCGTCGTAGTAGAAGAGTTCCTGCACATCGACGCTGCTGCCGTAGTTGAGTGGATCAAGGCATCGACCGCATTCGCCGGATACTTCGACGTCTACGGTTCCCGATACCAGGATTCCCTCGTGTACAGCTTCGAACCTCAGGTCCAGCTCCATGTCGGAACCTTCCTGAACGCCGATGAGCGCCACACCAAAATCCTTCGGTGCGGGCACATGTTCTTCGACTGTCCGCATGGTTCCCGGGCTACGCCCGAGATCCCTGACACTGAAGACCAGGGGCGAACTGAGATCGCTTTTGATGAAAACTCCTGTAGAACATATGACCGACGAACCATCTTAGCCCGAAACGAAGCCCCGCCCCAAACTCACTCGCCGGTGGGCTCACGCCACCAGGACGAATCGGTCGGAAAAGTCGGCACGGCGACGCATCCGCGGCTGTAAGGTTACCATTATGGCTCAAATACGAGTACGCGACGCGGCGCAGTTCCTCGGGGTCAGCTCGGACACGGTGCGTCGGTGGATCGATGATGGGACTCTCCACGCCACACGCTCCTCGGGAGTGCTTTCCGTGGACGGGCTGGAACTGGCGCAGTTGGCGCGTGATCGCGCTGTTCTCCCCTCGGACCCCTCCAGTGTGGCGATCTCTGCCCGCAACCGCTTTGTCGGTCTGGTGACGGGTGTGGTGAGTGACAGGGTGATGTCCCAGGTCGAGCTGCAGTGCGGCCCGCACCGGGTTGTTTCCCTGATGAGCACTGAGGCGGTGCGGGAGTTGGGTATAGAGCCGGGCGTCGTCGCGGTCGCCATCGTCAAGGCCACCAACGTGATCGTGGAAACCCCCATCGAGGCGATCCTCGAGCCTCGTTCACCAAGGAGTGCGCGATGAGGCGACCGCTTCGCTCCACAGCCGTAAGCGCCGTCGTCGTTCTGTTGCTGACCGGGTGCGGCAGTAGCGCACCGGCGGCCGGGAAGACTCTGAACGTCTACGCCGCGGCTTCCCTCCAGGCCCCCTTTTCTGACCTCGCATCGGAGTTCGAAGACAGTAATCCCGGGGTGAGCGTGCAGCTGAATTTCGCCGGTTCAAGTGATCTTGCGACGCAGATCATCGCGGGGGCGCCCGCGGACGTCTTCGCTTCGGCCAATCCGGCCACTATGGAGCGCGTTTCTGACGAGGGCCTGCTCGCTTCCCCGGCGCGGGTCTTCGCTACGAATGTGCTGACGATCGTCGTGGGCGAGGGGAACCCACTCGGCATCGACTCCCTGGACTCGCTGGCCGATCCAGCAGTCTCCGTGGTGTTGTGCGCCCCGCAGGTGCCCTGCGGCAGCGCGGCGGAGACACTGCAACAGGCGGCCGCCGTTTCCCTCAACCCCGTCAGTGAGGAGTCCTCCGTCACCGATGTGGTTGGAAAGGTATCCTCCGGCCAGGCCGACGCCGGTCTGGTCTACGTCACCGACGCAAAGGCTGCCGAAGACTCGGTCGATGCGGTGCCGATCAATGAAGCAAAGCAGGCCGAGAACCTGTACCCCATCGCGGTGGTCCGCCCGGGAAACCTGGCGACGGAATTCGCGGACCTGGTAGCCGGCGAGCGCGGGCGGGATGTTCTCTCCGCCTATGGCTTCGGGGACCAGAAACAGTGAATGCAGCCTACTCCGGCGTTCCCCGGTGGCTCATCGCCGTCGCTGCAGCTGGAGCCCTGTTCCTGGTCCTGCCGCTCGCTGCCATCGTGCTCCGGGTGGAGTGGCTGCGCTTCGGTGAGTTGATCACGTCCGACTCCTCCACCGCTGCCTTGCTCCTCAGCCTCCAGACGTCGGCAACCAGCACCGTGCTGTGTGTGCTTCTCGGCGTTCCCCTGGCTTTCGCCCTCGCCCGAACACGCTTTTGGGGCCAGCGCGTGCTACGTGCGCTTGTCCTGTTGCCCCTGGTGCTGCCGCCGGTGGTCGGAGGCATAGCGTTGCTGTACACCTTCGGGCGCCAGGGCCTGCTCGGGGAGTCACTGCGCATCCTCGGTGTGGACATTGCGTTCTCCACGACCGCCGTCGTGCTCGCCCAGACCTTCGTCGCCCTGCCCTTCCTCGTGCTCAGTCTGGAGGGAGCCCTGCGCACAGCCGGCACCCGGTACGAAACAGTCGCAGCGACGCTAGGCGCACGTCCAACCACGGTCCTCCTCCGGGTCAGCCTTCCTCTTGTCGGGCCAGGTATCGTCGCGGGTGCGGTGCTGTCTTTTGCCCGTGCTCTTGGTGAATTCGGAGCGACGCTGACCTTCGCCGGCAGCCTGCAGGGCGTCACCCGCACCCTGCCGCTTGAGATCTACCTGCAGCGTGAGACGGATGCGGATGCCGCCGTCGCACTGTCCCTCGTGCTTGTGGCTGTCGCCGTCATAGTGGTCGCTCTGGCACACCGTATTCAGGAGGGCGATGCCCGTGAGCCTTGAGTGCAGCGCGAGGATCGATGCACGCAACGTTGACGTACGCCTCTCTGTCGCAACAGGCGAGACGGTTGCGGTGATGGGTCCCAATGGCGCCGGCAAGTCGACCCTCCTCGGTGTACTGGCGGGACTTGTCCGCCCCGATCACGGCTCAGCCGTGCTTGATGGAAAAACCCTGTACGACGGCGGCGCGTCGCTGCCGCCGTATGCACGCGGGGTCGGGCTCCTGGCGCAGGAGGCGTTGCTTTTCCCGCACCTCTCCGTTCTGGAGAACGTCGCATTCGGGCCGAGGTGCGCAGGTGTCCCGCGCAAGCTGGCCCGTGCGAGGGCACACCGCTGGCTGGGCGAGGTCGATGCCGCCTCACTCGCCGACCGCCGGCCGGCGAGCCTCTCCGGCGGGCAGGCACAGCGGGTGGCTGTGGCGCGCGCGCTCGCGACCGAACCTTCGCTCCTCCTCCTGGATGAGCCGTTGGCTGCACTGGACATATCGGTTGCCCCCATGCTGCGCAGGACCCTGCGACGGGTGCTTGATGGTCGCAGCGCGATCATCGTCACGCATGACATGGTGGACGCCCTGCTGCTCGCGGACCGGGTGATCGTGATTGACGGGGGGCGCATTGTGGAGGACGGGCCTACCCGATCAGTCCTGGAACGGCCCAGAAGCAGTTTCGCAGCGAGTCTGGCGGGCGTGAACCTGATAACGGGCACGACGGTCCCCGACGGTGTGCTCACACCCACCGGCCTGCATCTTGCCGCCATGATGGACGAGGAACTTCCCCTCGGGGAGGAAGCCGCTGCCATCTTCAGCCCACGGGCGGTGGCGGTGCACCGGGCACGGCCAACGGGCAGCCCGCGCAATGTCCTGGCTGTGACGATCACCGACCTCGAGCAACACGGAGCCCGGACGACCGTGCGGGCCGGTCATCTGAGCGCGGAAATCACCACGGCATCGGCGGCGGAGCTTGATGTGGAGCCCGGAGTGGAGGCATTCTTCAGCGTGAAGTCGGCAGAGGTCAGCGTCTACCTGCGCTGATCAGCATCTCCGGCATTGGAAGCTCCG
This sequence comes from Arthrobacter sp., assembly GCF_031179385.1. Taxonomy (GTDB): domain Bacteria; phylum Actinomycetota; class Actinomycetes; order Actinomycetales; family Micrococcaceae; genus Arthrobacter_D. The sequence continues at coordinate 5,503 of NZ_JAPSHV010000072.1, forward strand.
AAGTCGTGTGATGCCCCCTGCGCGGGTCCGGTACCGCTTCCCGCGGAGCTTCCCATCGCCTGGACGGAGGCCTCGTCCAGGAGGTCTCTATCATCGAGTTCCTCGTTCAGCTCTTCCCTGCGGTGCTCGGTCTCGGGTTCAGGAGAACCCTCCTGCAAGTACTCGACCTCAAGCTGGCGGTGCACCTTGCTGTTGAGCACCTCAACCTCGTGGTCCTCCAACTGATTCAGGTTCTCCGGGAACGGATCCTCCGGTTTGATGCGGCTCTTGCCCACTGTTCGTCCTTCTATTCCGGCTGGCCCAGGAGTGTTGATTGTACTGGCGCCGCCGTGTTTTCACGCGGTTGTGTCCTTCAGTCTTTTGAGAACCGCTTTCGGCACGAAGGGCGAGATGTCTCCGCCGAGAGCAGCCACTTCCTTCAACAGGGTGGACGACAGGTGGGAATAGCTCGCCTCTGCAGGGATGAAGACAGTTTCGATACCGGCCAGCTGGCGGTTCATCGTGGCCATCGGCAGCTCATAGTCGAAGTCGGCGCTGGAACGCACCCCCTTGACGATCAGGTTCGCTCCGTTCTCCCGACAGAACTCCGCCAGCAAGCCGCCGCCCATCGGCATGACGGACACACCTCGAAGATAGGTGAGGGTTTCGCTGGCGATCTCCAGCCGCTCCTCGAGCTCAAAGCGGTACTTCTTCGCATAGTTGGTAGACACCGCCACGATCACTTCATCGAAAAGACTCGCGGCACGTGCAATGACTTCAAGGTGACCGTTGTGAATTGGGTCAAAGGATCCGGGGCAGACTGCTCGGCGCATGGTACGAATCTACCGCGTGGCCATCACACTGCGCCTGAGGAGTCACACGCGGATGTGGAGGTTCGACATACTGGACGACATGGAATTGAAGCGACCCGCGGACACTGGACAGCTCTCGGGATGGCAGCGCACTGCGCAGGGCGCCAATCTCCTCTCCCCCGAGGGCGGCCTGGGTACCGTCATTTTCGAGGAGATTACCGCGCTCGCTGCACAGCACGGTGCAATCAACCTCGGACAGGGCTACCCCGACGAGGATGGTCCCGACCTGCTGCTGAACTCGGCCCGCGAAAACATCGCCTCGGGGATGAACCAGTACGCACCGGGCCGCGGTATGCCGCAACTGCGGGAGGCAATAGCGGCGCATCAGTCACGTTTCTACGGCCTGCCGATAGATCCGGAACGGGAGGTAACCGTCTCCACCGGAGCAACCGAGGCAATCGCCGCATCGATACTCGCGTTTGCCGGTCCGGGCGATGAGGTTCTCACGTTCGAACCGTTCTACGACTCCTACGGTGCGATCATCGGTCTCAGCGGCGCACGCCACACAACTGTGCCGCTGGTGGCGCCCGATTTCCAGCCGGACCTGGACGCCCTGGAATCCGCCATGAGCGATCGGACGCGGGTTATCGTCGTGAACAACCCGCACAATCCGATGGGCACGGTCTTTTCCCGGGAGTCACTCGAACGCGTGGTCGAGTTGGCGGAACGGTTCGGTGCGATCATCGTGACCGACGAGGTGTACGAACATCTGACCTTCGAGCAACAGCACATCCCCCTCGCCACGCTTCCTGGCGCCTGGGAGCGCACTGTCTCCATTTCGTCAGCGGGGAAGACCTTCTCCGTCACCGGCTGGAAGGTCGGCTGGCTGACCGGTCCGCAGGTCCTCGTGGACGCTGTACGCAGCGTGAAATCCTTCCTGAGTTACAGCTCCGGCACCCCGTTCCAACCGGCGGTCGCGCTGGGTCTGGGCATGGACGATGAGTTTTACCACTCGATCGCCGACTCCCTGCGGCACAAGCGGGATGTACTCGCAGTTGGCCTGCGCGCCGCGGGCTTCGAGGTCTACACACCACAGGCAACCTACTTCACCGTGGTGGACGCGGAACCTCTGGGCATCACGGATGCCACGGCCCTGGCCCGGCGTCTGCCTGAACTTGTTGGTGTGGCAGCCATTCCCATACCGGTGTTCTGCCACGAGGACGGCGCGCGCCGTACGCGGTCGCTGCTCCGGTTCGCGTTCTGCAAGAAGGAAGAAGTGTTGACCGACGCGGCGCAGCGCCTGGCAACGCTCCGGGACAGGATATGAGCGTTCCCTCGAGGTACCTGCGCAGCGCAGGTGCGCACGCCGAGATCGACGGCGACGCCTTCAATGAGGGCGCGTTCATCCTCAGCATCGGCGGGGCGCAGCAGTCGCACGTGGATCTGGCCGATCCGCGGAACGTGTTCTATGAGTACCTGCGCAGGATCGCCAACGTCCTCGATGTATTCAAGCCCGAGGGCGAGCCCATCCGTATCCTGCACCTGGGAGCCGGCGCGCTGACCCTTGCGCGCTACATTCAGGCAACCCGGCCGGGATCCCGCCAGGTTGCTGTTGAGCGCGAACGGGAGCTGCTCGCATTCGTCCTGGAACACCTGCCCCTGCCGCCGGGCACGGACTGTGAGCTCTTGATCGAAGACGCCCGCGACACCCTTGAGGCCAGCGATGCAGGAGCTTTCGATGCCGTGGTCCTCGACGTTTTCTCCGGCGCTGACGGTGCAACCGAGCTTGCCACCCCAGAGGTGTACGCCCTGCTCACGCGGGCGGTCGGGCCAGGCGGAGTGGCACTGGTGAACGTCGGTGACGATCCGCCGCTTGCCTTCGCGCGTGAACAGGCGCGTCTGCTGCAGGACACGTCGTACGACGTCGCTGCGCTGGCAGAGACCGGTATGTTCACCGGCCGGCGCGCCGGCAATATCGTCCTCGTGGCAAGCCAGCGGTGGGACTCGGAATGGACGTCAGCACTGACGGCTGCCGGGCCCCATCCTGCGGCCATCCTCACCGGCCCCGACTATGAGGATTTCGCCAAGCTACAACCGTGATTTACGCGCAAGGATCATGCGCTATTGAACCGGTGTCATCGAGTCGAAGCCGCAGTACCGTTGAATGACAGCACGGGTAGGACAGTTTCCGAACCACCACCACGGAGGAATCATGACAGCGGAAATCACGGAAGTATCCGATTGCAGCGTTCACAACTGCGCCTTCAACCATGACGGCTGCACGGCCTACGCCATCACGGTCAGCGGAAGTCCGGAGCATGCCTCCTGCGCCACCTTCATCGACACGTCTGAGACGGGCGGACTGCCCATGATCCTGGCTCACGTCGGTGCCTGTCAGCGCACCGAATGCGTCCACAACAGTCACCTCATGTGCAACAAACACGACGTAAAGATCGGCTCCGGCGCGGATCTCGCGGATTGCCTCTCCTACCAGCCCAGGTAGGGGTTGTTGGAGCATGCGGCCAGCTAGTGCCCGCTCAAACCTGCGCTGACGCCGCAGGTTGGGCGGGCACTGCTCTGCCTGCGGTGCTTTCCTGCGGCGGATGTGGGGATGCCGACATGAGAGCTCTCTCATGAATGGCTCACAAACATCTCATGGCCGGCTGGCTAAATGGGGAACCTGCGGTCATACCTGACGAAGGTCGCGGGGAAGGTTGGTCACGCTATGAAGACGAGTGACATCGGGGTCACCAAGGCCGCATCGCACACACCCCGAACACTGCGCGTGGTCCTGTACTCCCACGACTCCCAGGGCTTGGGCCACACCCGACGCAATCTTGCCCTCGCCCACTCACTCACCGGCAGCTTCAAGCGGGCCGGACAAAAGGTCAGCGGCGTGCTTGTCACGGGAGTCGCAGGGGCTACCCGATTCGATACCCCTGAGGGGTGGGACTGGGTGGTTGTGCCCGGGATCGCCAAGGGCGCCGATGGTTATCTGCCCCGGAACCTCGCGCTGAAGCAGACAAAAATGATCAAACTCCGGTCATCCCTCATTTCCGCGGTGCTCACTGACTTCCGTCCGCACCTCGTCGTCGTGGACCGGCACCCATTCGGCGTCGACCATGAACTGGTCGACGGATTGGAGCGGCTGCGGCGTAAGCGGCCTTCCTGCCGAGTGGTGCTCGGGCTGCGTGAAGTCCTCGACCAGCCGGCGGCGGCCCGCCGGGAATGGGAAGCCCTGGACCTTGAGCAGGTGCGTCGGTGCTTCGATGAGCTCTGGGTTTACGGAGACCCGCTGGTACACGACCCGGTACGCAGCGGAGAGATCCCCCCGCCCCTCGCCCACCTGGTGCGGCACACCGGCTACCTTTCCCGGGGGCGCCCGGTGCGCCGTCGTACCGGTTCTACTGCTATCCCCTTCGTGGTCACCATGGCAGGGGGCGGCTCGGATGGCCTTGACGTCACCCTGACTGCTGCGCGGGCGGCACTGCCTTCAGGGCTTGAACACCTCATCGTCACCGGGCCGCAGATGCCAAAGGACGACCGCGCGAAGGTGGAAGCGGCCGCCGGTCCCGGAACGCACGTTGTTGGCTCCGTCCGCGACGCACTCGCCGAGATCGAGTCCGCGGCCGCCGTCGTCGCGATGGGCGGTTACAACACCGTCTGCGAAATCATGAGCACCACTACCCCGGCCCTGATCGTGCCCCGGGTGCAGCCGCGCCGGGAGCAGCTGATCCGGGCTCGCGGTCTCGCACGCCATCAATTGCTCGATTTCTGCCATCCCGATGAGTTCACGTCCAGCGTATTGTCCGCCTGGTGGCTGGAGGTGGCCGGGCGGCAGGTCGCCCGGAACGGAGTGAACCTTGACGGCCTGGCGACAACCTACGAGTACGCCGCCGACCTCCTCACCCGGCAGACGAAGACCACGCCCCGACGAACGGATTGGACCCATCATGCAGCTGTCTAGCACCGGGCGCGTCGGCTACGTCGTCAAAATCTATCCGCGCTTCTCGGAAACTTTCATCGTTACCGAGATCCTGGCACGGGAGGCAGCGGGGGAGAATCTGGAGATCTATTCCCTCCGCCCGCCTGTGGACCCGCGGTTCCACCCCGAACTGGCGCGGGTGCAGGCACCGGTCACCTACGTGACGCGTCCCCACAAGCTGTCCGAAGGCTGGGCAATCATCGCGGCCGCACACAGTGTCATCCCGAACTTCGCCCAGCGGTTCGCTGCGCTGCTGCCCGATCTTGCCGAGTGCGAAGCCTCCGAGGTGCACCAGGGCGTGGAACTCGCCACCCGCGTTGTGGAGCGCGGGATCACCCACCTGCACGCACATTTCGGTTCGATCGCGGCACGGACCGCGCGCATCGCATCGGTGCTTGCAGGCGTCCCCTTCTCCTTCACAGCGCACGCAAAGGACATCTACCACGAGCAGGTCGACCAGGCCGCCCTCATCCGGCTGATGCAGGACGCCCACCACACCGTCACGGTGAGCGATTTCAACCACCGTTACCTCTCGACCCTTGCTCCGGCCGCGTCGGGTCGGCTCCACCGGGTCTACAACGGGCTGGAGCTCGACCGCTTCGCGTACAGAGACCCGGCACCTGTCCATACGCCGTTCCGCATCGCCGCCGTCGGCAGGCTGGTCGAAAAGAAGGGCTTCTCCGTCCTGATCGATGCTGTGAGTGCGCTGGTGCGCGCCGGGCAACAGGTCGACGTCCGCATCGCCGGCGGCGGCGAGCTGGCCGAAGAACTGACCGCACGTATCAGGCTGCTCGATCTGGAGGGGCACATCCAGCTTCTCGGCCCCCGAACACAGAGCGAAGTGATAGAGCTGCTGCGCTGGGCGGACGTTTTTGCGGCGCCGTGCGTGATCGGTGCGGACGGAAACGCGGACGGTCTGCCGACCGTACTGCTGGAAGCCATGGCGATGGGCGTGGTCTGCATCGGCTCCGATGTGACCGGAATACCGGAGGTACTCGCAGGTGACGACGGCAGCAGCACCGGGTTGCTCGTCCGAGCGGGGAACCTCGAGGACCTGACCCATGCCCTGGCCACCGTGGCCTCGCACCCCTTCCCCCGGGTGGAAACAGCGCGCTCTGCCCGCGCACTGATTGAACGATCCTTTGATTCGCGGGTCCAGTCCGTTCGGCTTCAGGAATTGTGCAGCGCCGCGGCTGCGGATCCCGGTCGCTTCACAGCTTCACCGTCGTCACCGGCCTCGTCACCGGCCTCCGCCCTTGAGGTGGTGGCCCCATGAAGCGGATCGCCTATGTGTGTGTGGATCCCGGCGTACCGGTGTTCGGCACCAAGGGAGCTTCCGTGCACGTGCAGGAGATCGTGCGGGCCTGGCGCAACCGGGGCGCCGAGGTGACGGTCTACTGCACCCGGCCCGGCGATGACATCCCTGCAGACCTTGCGGACCTGCCCGTCGTCGTCGTACCGGTGAAGGGTAAAGGCGCCGACAGGGAGGCTTCCCAGGCACAGGCTGCTGCGGAGCTCGCCGAGCGCGTGGTGAAGGATGGCGCGAGCGCGGTCTATGAGCGTTACTCCCTGTTCAGTGATGCCCTCGCACGCGTGACTGAACAGCTCGGGGTCCCCGGCTTCCTCGAGGTCAACGCACCGCTGATCGACGAACAACGGATTCACCGGACCTTGCATGACGAAGCGGCTGCCCTGACTGCGCTACGGGCGCAGGTCGCCGCCGCTGCACGCACTGTCTGTGTCTCGGACCCGGTGACAGCCTGGGTGCAGGCCCGTGTGGGCGAGGAACACCACGAGCGGATCAGAACGGTTGCCAACGGCGTCAACGTGAGACGCATCCGCCCGAGCGAAGAGGCACCCGGCATGCCTGTTGTTGCCTTCGTTGGGACACTCAAGCCCTGGCACGGGGTCGAAACGCTGATCAAGGCACAAGCCTCCGGATCCCGTGAGTGGACACTGCGGATCGTCGGGGACGGCCCCCAGGGTGCCGAACTTCGCAGCCTGGCCGCAAGCGTCCACGCCGACGTGGAATTCACCGGCGCCGTAGCACCCGAAATGGTGCCCGGCGTCCTTGCCGGATGTTCCATCGCAGCAGCGCCGTATCCGCAGACCTCCGCCGAGAGTGACCAGTACTTCTCGCCGCTGAAGATCTATGAGTACTGCGCCGCTGGGCTGCCGGTGGTTGCCTCCCGGGTGGGACAGGTGCCGCACATCATTGACGACGGCGTCACCGGGCTCCTCGTCGAACCATCAGATCCCGCGGCGCTCGCCCAAGCGCTCGACGGACTCGCGGCCGCGCCTCTGGCCAGGGCCGCAATGTCCTCCGCAGCGAGGCGGGCCGCTACCGAACACCACAGTTGGGACACCGTTCTGGACCGCATCACAGAGGAGGTGCATCCATGACCTCCGCTCAGCCCGAAATCCCGGACAAGTCCGCCCTGCGCCGCACGCTTGGGGTTATCAGGCCCCATCTGGGCGGCCAGGGACTACTCATGATCGGCGGCGTCCTCGTGCTGCTGTGCGAGGTGGCTTTCCGGGTTCTCGAGCCGTGGCCGGTCAAGTTCGTCGTGGACGCCGTAACGCGCAGCCTCGGCGCAGATCTCGCCGGCACAGGCCCCGAAGCGACGCCAATGCTCCTTCTGGCATGCGGCGCTGCGCTTGTCTTTTTCACTGGTATGCGTGCGGTCTGCAACTTCTTCGCAACCCTTGCCTTCGCCCTCGTGGGTTCGCGCGTTGCGACAAAGCTGCGCGCCAGTGTCTTCAACCACGTGCAGTCACTGTCCGCACGCTTCCACTCTGCCAACCGCACCGGCGACACCGTCCAGCGCCTGGTCGGCGACGTCGGGCGACTCCAGGAGGTCGCCGTCACCGCGGGGATGCCGCTACTGGCCAACTGCATCACGCTCGTGGCGATGGCAGGCGTCATGTTCTGGCTTGATCCGCTGCTGGCTCTCGTGGTGATCGCCGCATGCGCGGGTTTCCTTCTCCTCTCCAGAATGAGCACGGACAAGATCACCGTCGCGGCACGCAAGACGCGCAAAGGTGAAGGCTCTCTGGCCAACACCGCGCAGGAGAGCCTTGGCGCGATACGGGTGGTACAGACCTACGGTCTGGAACGCACGCTCTCGGACCGTTTCGGAAGCAGCAACCAGAAAACGCTGAAGGAGGGCGTCCGCTCCCGCCGGCTGGCGGCTGCCCTGGAGCGCAGGACTGACGTGATAGTGGGCGTTGCTACCGCCGTCGTCCTTGCAGGCGGTGGCTGGCGGGTGGTCCAGGGGGCTATGACTCCGGGTGATCTGGTGCTTTTCCTGATGTATCTCAAGACCGCAATGAAACCGCTGAGGGACCTTGCGAAGTACACGGGACGGATTGCCCGCGCGACAGCCTCAGGCGAACGAGTGGCTGAACTGCTCGAGGAGGAGGTGGATATCGTCGATTCCCCCACTGCGCTTCCGCTCGGCAAGGTGTGGGGGGAACTGGAGTTCAGGAGTGTCACCGCGTCCTACAACGGCAGAACCGTGCTCTCCGACCTGACGCTCAGCCTGCAGGAGGGGCGGAACACGGCCATCGTAGGGCCCTCGGGATCCGGCAAGTCGACGCTGCTCTCCCTCATTGTCAGAACGATGGATCCCGAGAAAGGCTCGGTCCATCTGGACGGCGTGAACCTGACGGACATCACTCTTGCATCCCTGCGCTCCAACGTGAGCCTGGTTCTTCAGGAAGCGGTCCTGTTCACCGGAACCATCCGCGAGAATATTCGCTTCGGCCGTCTCTCCGCCACCGACGAGGATGTCGAACAAGCCGCCAGGCTCGCACAGGCGCATGGCTTCATCACCAGCTTCCCCGACGGTTATGACACCGCCGTCGGCGAGCGCGGCGGAACCCTGTCCGGAGGCCAGCGGCAGCGCATCGCTATTGCCCGTGCCATTCTGCGGAACACCCCAGTCGTCCTTCTGGACGAGGTCACCACGGGCCTCGACCACGACGCAAGGACGGACGTGCTCGAAGCGCTCGCGTCGCTGAGTGCCGGCCGGACCACGGTGACCGTTACCCATGAAGCGTCAGTTGCGCTGAAGAGCGACCGGATTCTCTGGCTCCAGGATGGCCGGATACTGCTGGACGGCTCCGCTGAGGAACTGATGAAGTATCCGATGTTTGCACGGTGGGTGGACGAACAACGGCGGTCTGGGCAGGACCGGGTCCGCTCTGCCCCGGTTGGGAGTGCGCAGTGAGTCGCGTGCGTACTCCCCTCGATCCCCGGTTGAACTCCCTCGAACTGCTCTTCGATCCTGATTCACTGAGCACCCTGTTCGGCCGCCCGGTGAAAGTGAACCACCTGCGCTGGAAGCGCGCCACCTCCGCCGTAGCGAGGTTGCACGACGACGACGGCGTCCGCTGGCTTGCCCTCTACGCGACGGACACGTCGGTGAAACTGGAGAAGACTTTCCGGCGCGCGCTGACGCACAACCTCGATCTGGAGCG
>NZ_JAPSHV010000073.1 GCF_031179385.1 Arthrobacter sp.
GCGGCGACGGCGTCGGCGATCTGCGGCGGCACGTTGAAGGCGGGAAAGCCTGAGAACGGTCCGCTGGGCTCCGCCAGCGGTGTCTCCTGGTGGCAGACAGCAAGATCTGCGGGCGCGACATACGCTTCCTGCGCGGCCAGGAGCGGCCGGAAATCGAGGTCCCCACCGCCGTCGAGCGTTGCCTGTTGCCAGAGTCTCTCATGAAGGAGAAGGTCCCCGGTGAACACAACCGAGAGGCAATCTTCCCCTGGACAGCCGCCCGGTTCCGGCTCCGTTGAAGCGGGCGCTGGTGGTTGCGGCGGAGATGATGCCGTGGCGGAGGTTGCCGGGCCGGAGGATGATGGTGCGGCCGATGATGGTGCGGACGGCGGAGGAGTGCCCGATGGCACGCCCTGGGGAGGCGGGCCGCCCGCCGTACAACCGGTGAGCGACAGAAGCATCACAAGCGTCACGGCTTTCCCGATGGTTCTCCTGCGCCCGCTCACGCGACAAGCCTAGCCCCGCCCCTGGAAACAACGAAGGGCCGGACGAATTCGTCCGACCCTTCATAGTGAAGCGGGTATTACCAGCCGCGCTCGGCGAGGCGGTGCGGCTGCGGGATCTCGTCGACGTTGATGCCGACCATTGCTTCGCCCAGGCCTCGGGAGACCTTGGCGATCATATCGGGATCATCGTGGAAGGTGGTGGCCTTCACGATCGCCGCGGCCCGCTCGGCCGGGTTGCCGGACTTGAAGATACCCGACCCGACAAAAACGCCGTCGGCGCCGAGCTGCATCATCATCGCAGCGTCAGCCGGGGTGGCGATACCGCCGGCGGTGAACAGCACTACCGGGAGCTTGCCCGCAGCGGCAACCTCCTTGACCAGCTCATACGGCGCCTGAAGCTCCTTGGCCGCGACATACAGCTCGTCCTCCGGCATGGAACTGAGCCGGGCAATCTCCGCCCGGATCTTACGCATGTGCATGGTGGCGTTGGAGACATCCCCGGTACCGGCTTCACCCTTGGAACGGATCATCGCCGCACCCTCGTTGATCCGGCGAAGCGCCTCACCGAGATTCGTGGCACCGCACACGAAGGGGACAGTGAACTTCCACTTGTCGATGTGGTTGGTGAAATCCGCCGGGGTCAGGACCTCGGACTCGTCAATGTAGTCAACACCGAGGGACTGCAGCACCTGCGCCTCGACGAAGTGACCGATCCGGGCCTTGGCCATGACCGGAATGGACACAGCCTCGATGATGCTCTCGATCATGTCCGGATCAGACATCCGGGACACTCCGCCCTGAGCACGGATATCAGCGGGAACGCGCTCAAGAGCCATCACAGCAACGGCACCGGCATCCTCAGCGATGCGCGCCTGCTCCGCAGTGACGACATCCATGATGACGCCGCCCTTGAGCATCTCCGCCATCCCGCGCTTGACCCGGCTGCTCCCGGTCACTGGCGCGGTGGTGGAAGCTTCTTCAACAGTGGACACAGTTTGGCCCCTCGGGTAGAGAAAAGATAACAATCCATGATACGCCCGCGCGCAGCCGCAAAGCGTCGGTCAGCAACCAGACGTAACGGAATTGAAGTTGTGCAACCGGACAGCGGCTCCCCGCACGAAGCCGGCGCCAGGAACCGCGCTCAGGTTGCGGCGGCGGCCTGGACCCGCACCGTCATGATGCGCTGCACGATGGTGATGACACTCGCCAGAGCCAGGAGGACCAGCACAGCCAGGAGAACCACCTCCGGCAGGCCCAGTCCGGTCAGCCCGGTCACTACCAACACCGAAACCAGCCGCTCCGCACGCTCGGCTATGCCTACGTTGGCAGTGAAGCCCAGCGACTCAGCTTTGGCCCGTGCGTAGGAAACGATCATGCCGAGCACGAGGCAGGCCAGCGCGGCGAGTGCGATCGCGTTGTTACTGCCGCCGAGGAAGAACCAGACAGCGACGCCGGCGAAAAGTGCACCGTCCGCGATGCGGTCCAGGGTCGAGTCGAGGAAGCTTCCCCAGGAACTGCTGCGCCCCTGCATGCGCGCCATGATCCCGTCAACCACGTCCGAGAAGACAAAAAGTGTGATGAAGACCGTGCCCCAGAACAGCTGCCCCAAGGGATAGAAGACCAGCGCTCCCCCCGCAACACCGACCGTTCCGATAACGGTGACGGTATCCGGCGATACCCGCCATTTCAGGAGCAGCGTCGCCAGCGGTGTGAAGAGGGAGGTGAAGAAGGACCGGGCGTACTTATTCAGCATGGCCCGCACCGGTGTCCATCGAGGCTGCAGCTGCTTCATCCCAGGCCGCTGCCAATTGTTCCCTTACCTCATCGAGGGTCTGGGTGATGGCCTTGGTCTGGGCAATAATTGGGAAGAAGTTGCCGTCGCCGTTCCACCGAGGAACCACATGCTGATGCAGGTGTGCTGCGATGCCCGCGCCGCCGGTGACTCCCTGGTTCATGCCGAGGTTGAATCCGGTGGGCCGCGCCACGCTGCGCAGCGCATGCATGGCTGCCTGCGTAAGCTGCGCGATCTCCACCGTTTCTTCCGACGTGATGTCGGTGTAGTCGGGCACGTGGCGGTAGGGACATACCAGCAGGTGGCCGGGGTTGTACGGGAAGAGGTTCAGGACGACGTACGCACTTTCTCCGCGGTGGACAATGAGCGATTCCTCGTCAGACCGCGCGGGCGCGGCACAGAAGGGACAGTCCTCCTGCTTGCTGAACTGACCCTGGCCACCCTTGATGTAGGCCAGCCGGTGCGGAGTCCACAGGCGCTGGAAGGCATCGGGCACACCGGCCAGCTCAAACCTGTCCGTTACGTCCCCGTCGTCGCGATACTGCCCGTCAGCGCCTGTGTTCCCCATGGACCGCTACTGTTCCCTGCTGCGGACGGCTTCCACAATCCGCTTCACGGCTTGGTCGACCGGCACCTGATTCTCCTGGCTTCCATCCCGGAAGCGGAAGGACACAGCGCCGGCGTCGACGTCATCTCCGCCCGCGATCAGGACGAACGGAATCTTCTCCTTGCTTGCCGTGCGGATCTTCTTGGGGAACCGGTCGGAGCTGATGTCCACCTCGGCCCGGATACCCTCCGCCTTGAGCTTGTCGACGACGTCGAACAGGTAGTCGTTGAACGCGTCCGCCACCGGAATGGCACGCACCTGCACCGGAGCCAGCCAGGCGGGGAAGGCCCCTGCGTAGTGCTCGGTGAGCACGCCCAGGAACCGTTCGATGGAGCCGAACAGTGCACGGTGGATCATGACCGGCCGTTGGCGCGTACCATCCGCTGCCTGGTATTCAAGTTCGAAACGCTCCGGCAGGTTGAAGTCCAGCTGGATGGTGGACATCTGCCAGGTCCGGCCGATGGCGTCGCGGGCCTGCACGGAGATCTTCGGTCCGTAGAACGCCGCTCCTCCGGGATCGGGGACCAGGTCCAGCCCGGATGCCTCAGCGACTTCGGCCAGTGTCCGGGTCGCTTCTTCCCAGGTCTGGTCATCCCCCACGTACTTCTCAGGGTCCTTCGTGGAGAGTTCCAGATAGAAGTCGTCCAGTCCGTAATCCTTCAGCAGCCCGAGGACGAAGTTGAGCGTGGTGGTCAGCTCGTCCTTCATCTGTTCCCGGGTGCAGTAGATGTGGGCGTCGTCCTGGGTCATGCCCCGCACGCGGGTCAGCCCGTGCACCACTCCCGACTTCTCGTACCGGTACACCGACCCGAATTCAAAGAGCCGAAGCGGCAGTTCGCGGTAGGACCGTCCGCGGGAACGGAAGATCAGGTTGTGCATGGGGCAGTTCATCGGCTTCAGGTAGTAATCCTGGCCGGGCTTGCGCACCTTGCCGTCGGCGTCGAGCTCAGCGTCCACGTGCATGGGCGGAAACATGCCGTCGCGGTACCAGTCAAGGTGTCCGGACACCTCGTAGAGGTGTCCCTTGGTGATGTGCGGGGTGTAGACGAATTCGTAACCGGCTTCGACATGCCGCTGACGCGAGTAGTCCTCCATCGCCTTGCGGATGATGCCGCCGCGAGGATGGAAAACGGGCAACCCGGATCCGAGCTCGTCCGGGAAAGAGAACAGGTCAAGTTCGCTGCCGAGCTTGCGGTGGTCGCGGCGCTCAGCCTCGGCCAGCCGCTCCTGGTAGGCCTTGAGGTCATCCTTGGTGGGCCAGGCCGTGCCGTAGATGCGCTGCAGCTGCTTGTTCTTTTCGCTGCCCCGCCAGTAGGCCGCAGCCGAACGGGTCAGCGCATAGGCGTTCGAGATCAGCTTGGTGTTGGGCAGGTGCGGGCCGCGGCACAGGTCCTTCCACACCACGTCCCCGGACTTGCGGTCCACGTTGTCGTAGATGGTCAATTCGCCCGCGCCGACCTCGACGGATGCGCCGTCGTCGTCGGTGATGTCTCCGTTGCCGCCCTTGAGGCCGATGAGTTCGAGCTTGTAGGGCTCGTCCTTCATGGCTTCGCGGGCTTCATCCTCGCTCGCGACCCGGCGCTCAAAGAGCTGGTTCGCGTTGACGATCTTCAGCATCATCTTCTCGAGCTGCTTCAGATCCTCCGGCGTGAAGGGATCGTTGACATCGAAATCGAAGTAGAAGCCGTCCGTGATGTACGGGCCGATGCCAAGCTTGGCATCGGGACGGAGCTGCTGGACAGCCTGCGCCATGACGTGCGCGGCGGAGTGGCGAAGAACGTTCAGGCCGTCGGGGGAATCGATGGTGACGGGCTCAACGCGCGCACCGTCCTCCAGTTCGCGGCTTAGATCCCACAGTTCGTCGTTAACCCGGACTACGACGACGTCGCGCTGCTCCTTGAAGAGGTCCGCTCCCGTAGTGCCGGTGGTCACCCGCTGCTCTTCGCCGTCGACGATGAGGGTGAGTGATGGGGGCGCTGACACTAAGGTCTCCTCTTGATAAGGGTGAACTGAACGGGTTCCAAAACTGGTCAATCAACCGTACCGGCGGACGAGGGGCACAATCCCCCAACACTCCCGCCGCGGTCTTCTCGATGGTATCCGTTACGTCAGCGGCCAACCAACCGAACTCCGGGCCGCAGCGGCAGTGCTCTCCGGGAATGCGCCTCGCTCCCCGGGCGTTATACCTGCCGACAGAAACCACCTCTCAGGCGGATTCGGAACGAGTCCGCCACGCACCAAAGGAGCACTGTGGACTACACACCCGCTGCCGGCACCATCACCATGTTCAGCACCTCGTGGTGCGGTTACTGCCGCAGGCTCAAGTCACAACTCGATGCGCAGGGCATCGGATACCAGGAGATCAACATCGAGGAAGTTGACGGAACGGCGGAACTCGTCGCGTCCCTGAATGGCGGAAACCAGACCGTGCCTACCGTCATCTTCCCGGACGGAAGCACCGCCACCAACCCCTCGGCATCCGAGGTGAAGGCGCGCGTCGGCGTCTAGCCCGCGGTGATTCGGCAGGACACGCCCCTTATCCGAGTGGATAAGGGGCGTGTCCTGCTTTTTCGATAGTCGTCCGTCCACTATCTATAAGCTGGAGGCGTTCCCCCACCCTCGAGGAAAAGGACAGTGTCAATGCCACACAGCGTCAAGGGCGTCGTCGTCATGGAAAAGGATGCGCCGGCCGCCGTCGTCACCATCAATGTGCCCGACCCCGGTCCGGGCGAGGCACTGGTCGACATTCTCACGTGCGGCGTGTGCCACACGGACCTGCACTACAAGCAGGGCGGCATCAGCGATGACTACCCCTTCCTGCTGGGGCACGAAGCCACCGGCGTCGTCAGCGCCGTCGGACCGGACGTCACCAATGTGCAGCCGGGCGATCGCGTCATCCTCAACTGGCGGGCCGTTTGCGGACAGTGCCGGGCGTGTCTGCGCGGGGAAGCGCAATACTGCTTCAATACGCACAACGCCACCCAGAAAATGACGCTCGACGACGGCACCGAACTCTCCCCCGCCCTCGGGATCGGCGCCTTCGCGGAGAAAACGCTCGTGGCTTCGGGCCAGTGCACCAAGGTTGATCCCGATGTGGATCCGGCAGCTGTGGGCCTGCTAGGTTGCGGGATCATGGCCGGCATCGGCGCGGCCATCAACACCGGAAACGTCCGGCGTGGTGATTCCGTAGCTGTGATCGGCTGCGGCGGCGTGGGCATCGCAGCGATCGCCGGCGCAAAGCTCGCCGGGGCAACGCGGATCATCGCCGTCGACATCGACAGCCGCAAGCTGGATCTCGCGAAGGGCCTGGGTGCCACGGATACCGTGAACTCCAAGGAGTCCGACCCGGTCGAGGCAATCCGGGAGCTGACCGACGGCAACGGTGCCGACGTGGTGATTGACGCCGTCGGACGCCCTGAAACCTACAAGCAGGCGTTTTACGCCCGTGACCTCGCCGGGACCGTTGTGCTGGTGGGCGTGCCGACACCGGAGATGACGCTTGAACTGCCGCTGCTGGACGTCTTCGGCCGCGGTGGAGCGCTGAAATCGTCCTGGTACGGCGATTGCCTTCCCTCCCGGGACTTCCCCATGCTTGTCAGCCACTACAAGCAGGGCAACCTTGACCTTGACGCCTTCGTCACCGAGCGGATCGCGCTCGACCAGGTTGAGGCCGCTTTCGCCAAAATGCACGACGGCGTGGTGCTGCGTTCGGTGGTGGAGCTCTGATGGGCGCACGCATCGATCACCTCGTCACTTCCGGCACGTTCTCCCTCGACGGTGGGACGTGGGAGGTGGACAACAACGTCTGGATCATCGGTGATGATTCGGAGTGCATCGTCATCGACGCTCCGCACGACGCCGATGCGATCATTGATCAGATCAACGGACGTCAGGTCCGCGCGATCCTGCTGACGCACGGACATGATGACCATATCCGGGCGGTCGGCGATCTGTTCGACGCGGTACGGGCACCGATCCACCTCCACCCCGACGACCGCATGCTCTGGAATGCCGTGTACCCGGACACCGCTCCGGGCGGCACCATCGCGGACGGAGACACCTTTACCGTCGCCGGAGCGACCCTTCAGGCAATTCATACCCCCGGCCACTCACCTGGCTCGGTGTGCTTCTACCTGCCCGACGCCGGCACGCTGTTCAGCGGAGACACCCTCTTTCGCGGCGGGCCGGGAGCGACCGGCCGCTCGTACAGCGACTTCCCCACCATCATCGAGTCGATCCGCGCCCGGCTGTTGACCCTTCCGCCCGACACCGTGGTGCGAACCGGGCACGGTGACTCGACCAGCATCGCCGAGGAAGCTCCACAACTTGAGGAATGGATCGCCCGCGGGCACTGATTTGCGTCGCCTTCCGGCGGCTCAGAGGCCTTCGAACACGTCCGAAAGAAGCGGCGCCCCCGGTGTCACCGGGGGCCACGCAATCACCATGCTCTCCCGTCCAACAGAACGCTCCCACTGCTCGTTTGAACGGTCCTGACCGTAGATTACGTGGCGTTGGCTGCGGTGTTCGTTCAGCCCGGCCACGATGCGCGATGCAACAGAAGTCGTGTCGACCTCCACGCCGATCTGGTCATCGCCCACGCCGCGCAGGTGATAGACGCGGGAGGGATCCCAGGGCTCGTCGCCCTCTTTGGCCCGCGCTGTGTTCCAGCGGCGAAAAGTGGACTCGCGCAGGGCCCCGTGCAACAGCCGGTGCAGTCCCGCGCTGCCGGAGGCGCGGACCCGGTGAAACGCCTCATCCGTCGCCGCGCCCACGACGATGTGGTCCGGATGTCCGGTTATCCCGTCCGGACCGAAGGTGGCAACGACGTCGGGTGCTTCTTCCCTCATGATTGCGGCGATACGGTCGACGAGCTCTGCGAAGGGCGCCTGGGCAACGGTGCCGTCGTCGTAGTCCAGCCAGTCGTGCCGGTCCGGCTCCCGGCCGAGTGACCGCCAGGCGCGGGTGCATTCCTCCCGGCGAATCTGTCCGAGGTTCTCGCGCGTAGCAGGAAAACCATGCGCGATGTCCCCAGCCGCGCCGTCGGTCGCATGCACAAGGACGAATCGGAAGTCGGGATCATCAGCGTGAAGTGCCACCGTTCCAGCGAGCCCGTACGCGTCGTCGTCCGGGTGGGCAACAACGAGCATCAGAGCGCGCGAGGGTCTGTTCGCCATGGCTCACCCTAGCGCCGCGCCCCAGTCAACGACCAGCAGCTCACCCGGATCACCAAAACTCGCTAGCTGCGCCGCACCACATCCTCGTAAACGGCGACGACGGCGTCCGCGACCGTATCGACCGTCAGGCCGGGCACGAGGTCGTCGGCCGCCCCGGCGGTTGCCGGATTCCATTCGAGAGCCAGGGCGGCGTAGGTCTTCTCCAGTACCGCCCTGATCGGTGCCGAGTCCTCGACCACAATGACGGATGAGAACAGCCAGGCACCCGAAATAACCCGCTGGGCCGTCCCGACCAGCTTCACCCGGACCGGGCCGTTACCGTGGACGCTGAACTCTCCGGGGCAGTACTCGCCCGGAATCTCGCCCACAGACGCATCGACGCCGACCCGGCGCAGCGCCTCAGCGAGGAGCTCACCGAGCAGGCCGAAACGGGCGTGTGAGCCGGCGATCGCGTCGTCGTGCTGTTCAATATGGTCAACGATCAGGCAGCCCTGATGATAGGCCGCCGCCCTCCCGCCCGCCTTGCGGATCAGCGGCTCGAAACCGGCACCGCGTGCGGCCTCGGCCGCTTCATCGAATCCGGGCAGGCGGGCATCCCTCTGCCCGAAGGCAACGGTGGGGTACGGCCGGTACAGCCGGAGCGTCGGCGGGAGTTGACCGGACGCGGCAGCACGCAGCAGCTCGATGCCGCGTGCAAGGTCCGCCGCAGCGCCCCTCGAAGGATCATGGACAATGGCGAGCTGGCTGCACGACCACGGTTGGGCACTCATGAGGTTCCGGCTCCCATCTGTGGTTTTCCTTCCCATTTATATCCTCCGGGGTCACTTCTGCGGTTCGGTGTCGCCAATGGAACTCGTCACAGTTCCTTCGGGCGCGTGCGTGGAATGGCGCGATCGGGCTTGTCTGATGACATCATGACCCCGTGACAACCCATGCCCCCCAGATGCCCGGCAGCCAGTCCACTCCCCCACCCCGGACGCTGATCGACGTCCTGGCAGCAACCGCCGAAGCATACCCCGACGCGTCGGCCCTGGACGACGGCACCAGCCGGATGAGCTACACCGAGCTGTTGGATGCGGCGCGCGCCGTGGGACGCACACTGCACAGCGCCGGGCTGGGCGCAGGAGATCGCATCGGGATCCGCATACAGTCGGGCACGGCCGAGCTGTATGTCTCCATTCTGGCCACGCTCATGATCGGGGCGGCCTACGTGCCCGTTGACGCCGACGACCCGGAGGAGCGCGCGAAGCTCGTCTTCAGTGAGGCGGAGGTTGCCGGTGTCATCCTGACGGGTGGCCGTATCAAGGTACGCAAGGACCGGAAAGGACCCTTTCCCCGGCCCCGGCAGCCGCTGCCGGATGACGACGCGTGGGTCATTTTCACCTCCGGTTCCACGGGCACGCCGAAGGGCGTGGCGGTGAGCCACCGCTCCGCTGCTGCCTTCGTCGACGCTGAAGCCCGGATCTTCCTGCAGCGGGATCCGGCAGGACAAGGCGACCGTGTGCTTGCTGGACTGTCCGTAGCCTTTGACGCCTCCTGTGAGGAGATGTGGCTGGCCTGGCGGCACGGCGCATGCCTGGTCCCCGCCCCGCGCGCTCTGGTCAGGACCGGAATGGACCTCGGACCATGGCTGGTGACGCGCGGCGTCACGATCGTCTCCACTGTTCCGACGCTCGCGGCGCTCTGGCCAGTGGAAGCGCTCGAGTCGGTGCGCCTGCTCATCTTCGGGGGCGAAGCCTGTCCTCCCGAGCTCGCAGCACGGCTTGCCGACGGTGAACGGGAGGTATGGAACACCTATGGGCCCACCGAGGCGACGGTCGTCGCCTGTGCAGCGCCGCTGACCGGGACCGGCCCAGTGCGCATCGGGCTTCCGCTGGACGGATGGGATCTCGCCGTCGTCGATCCGGAAGGCCTTCCGGTGGCCGAGGGTGGAGTCGGGGAGCTGATCATCGGCGGCGTCGGTCTTGCCCGCTACCTCGACGAGGCGAAGGATCGAGAGAAGTACGCTCCGTTCCCCACCCTGGGGTGGGAACGCGCCTACCGTTCCGGGGACCTGGTCCAGTTCGAACCCGAGGGGCTCATCTTCAAGGGGCGGGCGGATGAGCAGGTCAAGCTCGGCGGCCGCCGCATTGAACTGGGCGAGATTGACGCGGCCCTTCAGGCGCTTCCCGGAGTGTCCGGAGCAGCTGCGGCGGTCAAGGACACAGCCGCCGGCACCCAGGTATTGGTGGGCTACCTCGTGCCGGCGGGCCACCCCCTGGATCTGGTGGCCCTCCGCGAGAAACTGGCCGCCTCCCTCCCCGCACCGCTCATCCCCCTACTCACCGAGTCCGACTCGCTTCCCACGAAAACCAGCGGGAAGGTGGACCGGGCAGCCCTGCTGTGGCCATTGCCCGGCGCAGGGCACGACGACGACGGTGCCTCGCTTGACCTCGATGAAGCCGCCCAGTGGATAGCCGACCAGTTCGCCGCCATCCTTGGGGCGCCTGTCACCTCCCTTGACGCCGACTTCTTCGCGCTGGGGGGCGGCAGCCTGTCCGCGGCGCAGCTGGTCTCCGCACTACGGCGCCGCTATCCGGGCATCACGGTTGCCGACGTGTACTCGCATCCCCGTGTGGGTGCCCTGATCGACATGGTGCGGCAGACGGAGGTCGCAGCTGATGCGGTTGAACGTCGCGTGGTCCGGACCAGCCGCAAGGCACAGGTGTTCCAGACCATCATGGGTGTGCCCCTGCACATCCTGGTGGCCATGCGGTGGCTCACCTACCTCATGGCAGTCAACAATCTGTTCGCGGCCTGGGGCGTCTTCACGCTCACTCCCATCTCCTGGTGGTGGGTCGTTGCGACCTGGGCGGTCTTTGTCACGCCCTGGGGTCGCATGGCCATCGCCGTCTGCGCCGCACGGCTCCTGCTTCGAGGCGTGGGGCCCGGCAGCTACCCGCGCAGCGGGCGGGTTCACCTGAGGTTGTGGCTGGCTGAACAGATCGCGGATATGGCCTCCGCCGTCAGCCTCGCGAGCGCCCCCTGGATCACCTATTACGCGCGTGCCCTTGGTGCGAAAGTGGGACACAATGTGGACCTGCACTCGGTCCCGCCCGTCACCGGCATGCTGAATCTCGGCAGTGGAAGCTCGGTGGAACCCGAGGTAGACCTCTCCGGCTGGTGGGT
The DNA here is from genome assembly GCF_031179385.1 of Arthrobacter sp. GTDB lineage: Bacteria > Actinomycetota > Actinomycetes > Actinomycetales > Micrococcaceae > Arthrobacter_D. The sequence goes on from NZ_JAPSHV010000073.1 coordinate 11,227, forward strand.
AGACGGCGATCTGGTCCACATCGGCCGCGTCAGCATCGGCACGGGCGCCACGATCGGAGCGCGCAGCACTTTGATGCCCGGAGCAAGGGTCGGCTCAGGTGCTGTCGTTGCGCCGGGATCTGCGGTATCGGGGAAAGTGAAGGCCGGACATCGCGTTTCAGGATCGCCCGCTACCCGTACCGGGAAGGCGAAACAACCCTGGCCGGCCGCGCCCGCATCCCGCGGGATCGGCGAGTTCCTCGGCTTTGCGGCCGCCTCGGTGGTCCTGGCAGCCATCCCATTCCTCGCGGCCGCCGTCGCAATCCTTCCGCTGATGCCGACGCTTCAGGGAGCAGGATCCCTCTCCGAAGCATTCCCCCGACTTCTCATTTCCCTCCCTCTCGTGGCCGCAATCTGGTTCCTGGTGACGATGCTGCTCATCCTCGGAACGGTCCGGTTGCTCGGGATCGGTCTCACCGAGGGGTGGCATCGCGTCCGCGGCCGTGTCGGGTGGCAGGTCTGGGCCACTGAACGGGTGCTCGATATGGCACGGGACCTCCTGTTCCCGCTCTACGCCAGCCTGTTCACGCCGATCTGGCTCCGCCTTCTGGGCGCAACCGTCGGCAAGCACGTGGAAATCTCGACCGTGCTCCTGGTCCCGCGAATGACGACCATCGGCGACGGCGCTTTCCTCGCTGACGACACCATGGTGGCCTCCTACGAGCTCGGCGGCGGCTGGATGAAAATTGCGCCGGCCAAAATAGGCAAGCGTTCTTTCCTCGGCAACTCCGGCATGATCGGCGCCGGACGGCGGGTTCCCAGGGATTCCCTCGTCGCCGTACTGTCCGCAACGCCGGCGAAGGCCAAAGCTGGAACCTCGTGGCTGGGTTCCCCTCCCGTCCGGCTGCGGCGCACCCAGATGCTCGCCGATGAGGGACTTACCTTCAGTCCCCCCACGCGGCTCCGGGTCGCGCGCGCCGCCTGGGAGGTCACCCGGTTCGCCGCCACGATCCTGACCGTGGGTATCGCGGGACTGGTGCTCTATTTGCTGGACCTGCTCGCCAACACCTGGGGATACGGTGTGGCCGCACTGGCAGGTGGAGCGGTCATGATGTTCGCGGGCGCGCTGGCGGCGGCGAGCGCCGTCGTCGTCAAATGGTTGCTGGTAGGAAGGATCCGGGCGGGCGAACATCCGCTCTGGAGCTCGTTCATCTGGCGGAACGAGGTGGTGGACACTTTCGTCGAGTCCGTGGCGGCGCCCTGGTTCGCGCGGGCAGCAAGCGGTACACCGGCGCTGGTCTGGTGGCTGCGTGCGCTGGGCGCGAAGATCGGACACGGAGTCTGGTGCGAGAGTTACTGGCTGCCGGAAGCGGACCTCGTTCATCTGCGGGACAGCTCGACGGTCAATCGCGGTTGCGTGGTCCAGACTCACCTGTTCCATGACCGCGTCATGTCCATGGACACCGTAACGTTGGAGGACGGCGCTACCCTTGGACCGCACGGAGTCATCCTTCCGGCGGCTGAACTGGGGGCAGGCTCAACGGTGGGACCGGCTTCACTGGTCATGCGAGGAGAGGCTGTTCCCGCGGGAAGCTCGTGGATGGGTAATCCGGTCAGCCCGTGGAAGCGTTCCGAGTCCGCGGCACCAGCAGAAAAGGTCCTGGTTAGTTGATGGCACAATCCACTGATTGCAGCAGGAACGCGGTGCAATCTGCTTCCGCGGACCCGTACACGCCCGGGCACGGCACAGAGGATTACTCGGTCAGTTCCTATGACCTCACCATCGAATACCGGCTGGCCAGCAACCGGCTGGAGGGCAGGGCGCTTATCTCGGGTGTCATCGGCGGGCCGGAGTCGCATTCTGTGCCCGATCTGGTTCTCAGCCTCTCGGGGTTGCGGGCGGGCCGGGTTTCGCTGAACGGTGAGCGGGTGCGGAAGATACGGGCCGCCAACGGCCGTCTGAAGGTCACGCCCGCCAAGGCCCTGATCGGCGGATCACCATTCGTCCTGGACATTCGCTATTCGGGGAATCCGTCGCCGCTGAACGGGGTGTGGGGAGACGTCGGGTGGGAGGAGCTCACTGACGGCGCGCTCGTGGCAGGTCAGCCCACCGGTTCGCCGTCGTGGTTCCCCTGTAACGACCACCCGCGGATGAAGGCTGCCTTCACCATCCGCGTCACCACCGACGCCGGCTATCGGGCGGTCTGCAATGGGACGCTTACCTCCCATTCGGTGGCGTCCAGCCGTGAGACGTGGGTCTACGAATCCACCGCACCGATGGCCACGTACCTCGCGACGGTCCAGATTGGCCGTTACCAGCTGGCTGAGCTCGCCGACGCCGGCGCCGTGCCGCAGTATGTTGCCGCACCCGGCCCTCTTCTTCCCGCAGCCCGCAAGGCGCTCGCCCATCAGGGGAAGATGATCAGTGCGTTCTCCGAACGGTTCGGTGCCTATCCCTTCCCGCTCTACACCGTCGTCGTGGCGGATGACGAGCTCGAAATACCGTTGGAGGCGCAGACGCTGTCCATCATCGGCAAGAACCATCTCAGCTCTGAATGGGCAGCGCAACGGCTGATTGCCCACGAGCTCGCGCACCAGTGGTTTGGGAACTCGGTGACCGCTTCTTCCTGGCAGGACATCTGGCTGCACGAGGGCTTCGCCTGCTATGCGGAGTGGATCTGGTCCGAGGAATCCGGCTCGCTGTCAACGGAGCGCCGCGCCAGTGACGCCTGGTCGGGTCTCGCCTCAGCCCCGCGCGATCTGGAGATCGGCTCTCCGGGCCCGGCTGCGATGTTCGACGACCGCGTCTACAAGCGGGGGGCGTGCGCCCTGCACGCGTTGAGGAAAACGATCGGCGACGAGCGGTTCTTCGGCGTACTCAGGGAATGGACGGGGCGCTTCAGGCACGCCAACGCCAGCACGGCCGACTTCCTGTCGCTCACGGATGAGCTGTGCGCGGACCTCCCCGGGTTCGATGCCGCCGGGTTGCTGCGTCCCTGGCTGTATGAAGCGCGGCTACCCGCACTTCCCTGACCCGGCCCGCCGGTTTCCGACGCTTCAGCAGGCTGTCGCAAGGGCGACAACGAAGCCGTGGGGCAACTCAAGCTCTGCAGGGTCAACGTCCTCGAGCACATAGTTGCGCCGTCCCACGCGGATCTGCTGTTCCAGAACATCGACCGACGCCGGGTCGGTCATGAGACCTGTACCGGCCGCTTTGAGCACCGCTTCTTTCCGCGCCCAGAGCATCGCCCGCAGCAACGGTCTGCCGGACTCGTCCTGGCCCTCGATGCGGAAGCGTTCGGCGGACGTGAACACCGTCGCATCAAGTTCCGTGCCCTCGAACCGGTTGATCTGTTCGAGATCGATCCCGACCACGGGGGTCACCCGCGCATCCTCGACCGCAGCAACGGCCCAGCCGCCGCTACGGCTCAGGCTGACAGCCAACGGCACCACTTCCCCATCGACCGTCCAGCCCGGCCGTCCATGATCTACGCCGCCGCACGACGGACAATCGAATCG
>NZ_JAPSHV010000186.1 GCF_031179385.1 Arthrobacter sp.
GTGACGTCCGGCGGGGTGGTGTCCTCGACAGGGACAACCGGCGTGACCGGGATGTCCGTGGTGGTCGATTCGGTGTCAACGGTGTCCTTCTTGCCACCGCTGGCAGCTGCCACGCCTGCTGCTGCGGCCGCTGCGACGCCTACCGCTGCGGCAGCTGCCTTACCGGAGATGCCGGCCTTGCCGCTGTCGCCGCGTGATGCTGCGGCGTCATCAACAGTGGGCGAACCGACGGTGCCGCCGGCAACGGCTCCGCGCCAGGCGCCGGTTGCGTAGCCCTCGTCCTCGATGAACTCCTTGAAGCGCTTGAGGTCGCCCTCGGCTTCCTTCTCGACGACGTTCAGCTTGTCGCCGATCTTTTCGATCATGCCCTCGGGCTCGTACTCAAGCTCAAGCTTGATGGAGGTCTGGCCGCCGCCGACGTCTTCGAATGAGACGGCTCCGGCGTTGGTTGCACCCTCGGTGGCTGCCCATGCGACGCGGCGGTCGGGCTCTTGTGCGAGGATCCGTGCCTCCCACTCGCGCTTCACTCCGCCGATCTCAGCGACCCACTTGAGCCGGTCGTCGGTGAGCTGCTCCACCTTCTTGACCCCGCTCATGAAGTGGGGAAACTCTTCGAACTGTGTCCATTGGTTGTAGGCCACGCTCACTGGAACGTTGACCATGATCTGCTTCTCGATCCTCGTGCTCACAGCGTCTCCTTCGGATAGGAACGTCCGATGAACTGGTAATTCATCAGTATGCTTACCATACCCATCGACCGTACATCTGACTATGGCCGGGGCACAAGAACCGCGACGGCGTTCGCCGCGTGGCCCGGTCCTCGCCGGCCGCTGCGCACAGTGCTTCAAAACTGCGTAGATCCTGCGCTTCTTCCCCTGATTGACGGCGAGAATCCGGCTTATGCTGAGTCCGGCTTGAACGTTTCTTGGGGGAGTGCGTGAGGAAAATCCTTGGTTGGGCTGCCATCGCAGCCATCATCTTGTGGGCTGCTGCCTTCTTCATCCTGAAGTCCACCCATGACCGGGTGACCGAAGAAATGCTGGCCGTCGCGGCCCAGATGCGGGTCCCTTCCGGCTGGACCCTCGAAGACGAGAACGTTGAGCGGGAAAAGCTGATCTGCCTCAACGCCAATCCGTGCCCAAGCTTGAGCCGCACCTGGCAGACAGACACCGAGCTGGATCCGGAAAGCTTGCGGAACCTGGCCGCATCAGCCGGATGGGCTGTGCAGTTGGAGGGTGATTGCAGCCGGCCGTCCGGCGCTATCGGACGCCGGAGCGTGTGTTCTGGCCACACGATCGACGGCGGGTACGAGGTGACCCTGCGCGTTGATAGCCCAGATGAGGGTGCTCCCAGTCAGTTCTGGTTGCATCTGGAAGCTTCCGGCGAATAGCGCCGAAGGCCCTGCGCATTCTCGCGCGGAGGCAGCAAAAGCCGCGTCTGCGGCAATTGTCGAAATTGGGGGACCGAAATGCTCTTGAAACGTCCAAGCCGTGCCGCTGCAGTGCTGCTGAGTACTGCTGCAGCGGCCACATTACTGGTAGGAGTGCCGTCAGCCTCGGCCAGCGGAGAGCTCTCGGCTCCCTGCGCTGATGTGGAGTCGGTGTTTGCGAGAGGTTCGGGTCAATCGACCGGCGAGCCTGAGGTGGTGCGCTTCGTCTCGGAGATCGATCGGCGCATCAGCCCGGCGCTGACCCATCACCCGTACGAACTCGGCACGGAAACCATCGACGGGAACCAGTATCCGGCCGTGCCGGTGGGCGCCGGGTCCTGGGACAGTTTCTGGAACACAGTAGGAGCGGGGTCGAGCGGTGGCGGCAGTTTCGCCTATGGCGACAGCGTGAACGAGGGCATCGCAGAGCTCGACGCGTATCTGACCGAACGGGCTGCGACCTGCGCAGACTCGGTCTTCGTTCTGGGTGGCTACTCGCAGGGCGCGCAGACAGTTGGCGAAACCTACGTCGAGACGCTCCCGGACGACTTGCGGCAGCGGGTGATCTTCCAGGGACTGTTCGGCGATCCGAAGCTGCATTTGCCGGAAGGTGAGGGTTTCAACCCCCCGGCATGCCGTGGAGAGGAATATTCGGAGTGGCGGCGGGACGTTCCTGACTGCGATACCGACGGTGGCAGCCTGGGTGCCCGCGATGCCTACCTGCCCGAGGGGTGGACATCGACCACCGGCCTCTGGTGCGCCGATGATGATTTTGTCTGCGGGTCGGCGAAGAACCCGCTGACCACCTCCGGGCATGAAGACTACGAGGCTGCCGGCGGCGACATCGATGCCGCGGCGCGGGAGATCGCCGAACGCCTTGCTGCCCAGTTCCCTGACAAGGCCGACGAGATTGACAAGAACATCAACGAAGCGGGAACCGGAACCACGGGCCTCGACGTGGTCTTCCTCATCGACTCGACCGGTTCCATGGGCTGGCAGATCGAGGACGCCAAGCGCTTCGCTGCCAACATGGCCACCACCATCCAGGAGCACCGCGGACGTGTGGCCCTGGTGGAGTACAAGGACGCCGGAGACGCTGTCACGGCGCGGATCCTTTCGGGTTTCAACGAAGACACCACCGAGTTCAACCAGCAGCTTGCCACCATCTACCCGTATGGCGGAGGGGACTTCCCCGAGGCTGTTCTGCACGCGCTGATGACGGCCTTCAACGGCCTGGAATGGCGCAACGGTGCCACCAAGGCCGCCATCGTGCTTACTGATGCCACCTATCATGATCCCGACCGAGTGGACGGAAGCACCCTCGAAGCAGTCGCGAAGCGTGCGCTGGAGATCGATCCCGTGAATGTCTACCCCGTTGTTCCCGCACACTACGGCAGCTTCTACACCCAGCTGGCAGAGGCCACCACCGGTGAGGTCATCGTCAACAGCGGCGACACGGAAGCGGCGCTCACCCGGGCGCTCACCAAGATCAATACGCGGCCCGTCGCCCTGATCAAGCACCCGCACTACTACGCGCAGCCGGGCCAAAGTATCAGGTTCGATGTATCCGATTCGTACTCGCCGGCGTCGGAAATTGTCTCCTACGAATGGGACTACAACGGTGACGGGGTCTTCGAGGAATCGTCCACGACTCCCGTTGCGGTACGGACCTATTCTGAGGTGTTCGACGGCGTCATGCAGGTGCGGATGACGGATGCTACTGGCACGGCCTCCAACATCTCCGCCTTTGTCGAGGTGGGCGGCGCAGGTCCGGACGCGGGCCGCCTCCCCGCTCCCGAGTCCCTGCAGGCCGCAGTCACAGCAACCCAGGACGGAATCAGCACCGTCGATGTCACCTGGGATTACTCCGCTGCAGCGGCCTACCGGTTCGGGATCACCGTCAACGGCATTCCGGTCGGTATGACGGACGGAACCGCTCGCTCCTTCACCGTCACTGACATCGAGCTGGCGGAGGACGTGGAAGTCGGAGTCGTTGCGTTCACGGAGGCAGGCGACATGGGCTTCAGCGCTTCCGCGACAGTGCCCGGGTTCCGCTATGACTTCGCCGGCTTCCAACCCCCCGTGAGCCCTGCCGGAGAGGTGAGCACCGTGACTGCCGGTCGCGCAGTGCCGCTGAAGTTCAGCCTCGGCGGCGACCAGGGCCTCGAGGTTCTCTCCGGTGGCGCACCCGTTTCTGCTTCATCCGAATGCAATACCGTGCCCACCGGCGAAGGTTCACCGGCTGC
>NZ_JAPSHV010000074.1 GCF_031179385.1 Arthrobacter sp.
GTTTGGGTCCCCGCACGGACAAACCCAGACCGTACCGCTGTTCGCTGCGACCCCACGTTGTCCGTTCTGGCCCGCCACTGTGGAATGAGGCCGGCCGCCATTGCTTCCTCGACGGCGACTGCCACTGCGTAGGTGGCCCGTCCCCGCCGTCGTTGGTCAGGAGGTGTGAGAGCTCCGACGTGCGCGAGGATGCCCTCCCAGATGTCGTAACCGGCGCCGGCGAGGGGCCGCGGCGGGTCGGAGGACTCGTCCACCAGCACGCAGCTGTGTTCCATGCTGCTCAGTCCCACTTCGGCGACGTCGTCCGGGGGGCAGAGGCGCTCAAGCGCGAGGGCATCGTCGGGGTCGCTGCTCACCGGCGGCCCCTCGTCCGGGAACGACGGCAGGGTGTCGCAAAAGAGCAGCGATGCTTCGCCCAGGCCCCGGCCGCCGTGGGTCCGGCTCATGGACAGCAGCGTCGAGTGCCTGGCCAGTTCGACGCCGGACAGATCCTTCGCCGCATCCAATGCCCAGGCGGGTCCCACCAGCGCTTCCCTCCCGAAGAGCGAAACGAAGGTCAGGAGGGGCGCAGCATTGTCCTCGCGATAGATACGCGCGCCGCTCCCGGCGAGGGCCTCATCATCGAGCCCGAGCCGCCTCGACCAGGCAAGCTGGATGATGGCGATGGTGCCGGGTTCGAGATTCATCTCGAGAGTCATACAGCCACGTTACGACGTGCTTACCCGAAGAGCACGGCCGCCTCGTCGTAGCGGTGCTGCGGGACGCGCTTCAGATTGCCCAGAGCGGCTTCGAATCCCACGTGCGCAATTTCCGTGCCGTGAAGGGAGACCATCGTGCCCCAGAGCCCGTCGATGACTGAGTCCACGGCAGCCATGCCGAGCCGGGTAGCCAGCACCCGGTCGAAAGCGGAAGGGACACCGCCGCGCTGGATGTGACCGAGGATCGTCGAGCGGGTCTCGATGCCGGTGCGTGCTTCAATCTCGGGAGCCAGCTGGTCGGCGATGCCCCCGAGCCGGGGCCGGCCGAAGGTATCCAGGCCGCGTTCCGAGTGCGCCTGCTCCAGATGCGAGGGCACAAAGCCTTCCGCAACGACTACCAGAGGAGCGCGGCCACGGTCGCGGGCATCGGTGACCCACTCGCAGATCTGGTCCATGGAGGTCTGCTGTTCGGGGATGAGGATGGCGTGGGCGCCGGATGCCATACCCGCGTGGAGGGCGATCCATCCGACGTGACGGCCCATCACTTCAGCGATCATGCAGCGCGAGTGCGATTCACCGGTGGTGCGCAGGCGGTCGATCGCTTCGGTGGCGATCTGTACTGCCGTGTCGAACCCGAAGGTGTAGTCGGTCGCATCAAGATCGTTGTCCACGGTCTTGGGGACGCCCACGATCTTCAGTCCGGCGTCGGTCAGGCGCTTCGCGGCGGCAAGTGTGCCCTCACCGCCGATGGCAATCATCGCGTCGATGCCGAGACGGTCGAGGTTGGCCTTGATGGCGTCCGGACCGCCCTTGCCCTCGAACGGGTTGGTGCGGGACGTGCCGAGGATGGTGCCGCCCTGCTTTGAGATGCCGCGTACCGCGTGGCGGGGAAGATCGATGATGTCCCCGTCGACCACGCCGCGCCAGCCGTCCCTGAATCCCACGAACTCGAGGTGGTCGGTCTTGATCCCCTTGAGGACAGCTCCGCGGATCACTGCGTTGAGCCCGGGGCAGTCGCCACCGCTGGTGAGGATTCCGATCTTCATGTAAGGCGTTTTCCAATCAATCGTGGACGGGTGACTTGGTGAGGCGCCTCCTTGAGCCAGATATGATTCTAGACACACTTAACCGCCGCGGGAGTTTATGAAGCCTCCCGCGGCGGTGCGTGAATGCTGCGATCAACGGTTGGAGATGAGCCTCTCCAGGGCGATTGTTCCGTCCGTCTTGGGAAGGAGCAGCCAGAGCGCCACGTACACCGGCGGACCGATGACGGGAAGCAGGAAGCTGAGCAGGATACCGATCCTCACCAGCCCTACCGACCAACCGAACTGCAGGGCAATGCCGGAAGCGATGCCTCCGAGCCACCCACCGGGAGCGCGCTTGATGGGCGAGGAGCGGAGGGCGTTGAAGAAGGAGTTCATGTGTCCATGCTTTCGTATCGGGATGGCGATGTCACGGGAAGCGGGGCCGGCCGGCTCGCTCATCGGTTGCGCCGGTTCATTGACAGGACGCCGCCGATGATCAGCGCCAGGCCGGTTCCGACGAGGAGCACCATCACCACGAGCACGGGGTCAAATACCAGGCCGATGAGCTCACCGGCGAGGACGAGGGTGCCGATGATGATGGCCAGTGCTCCCCAGATGATGGTGCCGGCGCGGGGCCGTGTGTCGTCGTCGTGCTGGTGTGAATAGAGGGTGCTCATGGTTCCTGTCCGCTTTCGGTGTCGACAAGTGCGTCTTCTGTGGTGGCTATGGTGACGTGGCTGACCACGCCGCGAACGTCGAGGATGATGCGGGGGCCGTCCGCGTCCTCGTTCAGGCGGAGGGTGCCCGGCTGCCAGATTCCGCCGACGCTCGTGGTTTCCTCGGAGGACACGACCTCGGTTGAGCTCAGCGCGGTGCGTGAGCGAACCTCCACGGGGACATTGTCGGGAACGAGGATTCCCACGTTTCCTGCCGCCGCGCTCACGGGAATGACGACGTCCTCGGTGATGGTCCCGAGTTGGGTGAGATCCACCCTGCCCTGACCGGCGACGACGGTGTATCCCTCAGACTGCGGACTCGCGGCGGTCATGGACCATCTGCCATGGTCCGCGAGGACCCAATTGCCCGTCGCCGGGGCGGATGACGAGATGATGGTCGCCACTATTCCCACGGCGGCCAGGAATCCCAGCGCCCCGGACGTACGTCCGCGGATACCCAGCAGGACAATGCCGATACCAAGCACGACGACGGCGGTCGCGAGTGCGACAGGGATGACACTGCCTCCAAGGTCAAGAACCCCCACGTAATCCAGGACGAGGACGAGCGCTGCGAAGAGGAGCGCCCCGCCAAGGAAAATTGCGACGTCGGCGCCCGTTGGGTGCGGTGCAACAGGCTTTGAGGGAACCTGCGCAACAGGTCTTGTCGGGGTGGTGAAGGGCTGGGTGGGAGGAGTGGTCCACGAATAGGTATCAGTGGGTGCGGTAGCCGGCGGGTACTCGTCGGTTGACAAGGTCCCCGGACCTGAACCCTGCGGAGAGAAGTCGGTGGGTGACGTGCTCGATGCGGATGCGCTCGTGGAGAAGGCGTTCGGCGCGCTGGTGCCGGTGACGCCGTTTTTCTTGTTCCTGTTTGAGTTGGAAATCCAGTAGACGATGAAGACCGCCACGCCGATCCAGAACAGGCTCCAGAGGAAGCCCCCGAACCCGCCGGAGTTTCCGAAGAACGGTGCGTCCGGACGCCAGAGGCCGAGGAGCGACACGATCAGGGCACCGGTCATGCCGGAGGTCCAGCTGCCGCGGCCGGCGGACTCGAGATGGATACGGCCGTCCGGTTCAGGCAGCAGCGCCCAAGCCAAGCCGTAAGCCAGCAGGCCGATGCCGCCGAAGACCGCAAGCACCACGAAGATGCCGCGTACGAGGATGACGTCCAGGCCGGTCCGGGCGGCGATACCTGTTGCCACGCCGCCGATCCAGCGATCCTGGCCGCGGACGATCCTCAGGCTCCTCACCCAGCCGAAGAAGCCGCTGCCGGCTCCGGCATGAGGAGGAACGCCGGGTCCGGCCGGATTGCCCTGGGCGTCAGGGCCACCGGGAGGAATGCCATGGGCGCCGCCGCCGGCTGCGGATTCGGCGGGGGATTGTGGGACGTCGTCCGCGTCCCTGGGTGAGGAAGGGTCTTGTTGCGAGTTCATATCTTCATCTTTGTCTTCGGCCGTTCGCCCAACCATCGGGGCTGACCCTGAACCTCCCCTGACCCCCGCCGGGATTCCCCTGAGAACGGGTAGCACCGGGCCCTGAGCGTGCTTGGATTGATTCATGAGACCCCCGCTGCTTCGCTCCAGCGACGCCCTGATCGCTGGCGTCTGCGCAGGTCTGGCGGCACACCTCGGAATGTCACTGCGGGCCGCCCGAATCGGGATGGTGGTGCTCTCCCTGTTGGGAGGTGCCGGCGTCGTTCTGTACGGCTGGCTGTGGCTGTTGGTGCCCACCGCGGAGGAACGACGCCGGGGTGTTGCCACACCTGCCGGCCTGCGGCTGGGTGCGCCTGCCCTTGCCGCACCCGAGACGCGTCCGGCACGGTCACTGCGTACTCCGGGCGGGCACGAGGTACTGATCGGCGTGGGGCTACTGGTCGTTGCTGCCGCTCTGGTCGCCCAGCAACTGGGAGTCAACGTCCAGTGGGGATGGCTGCTTCCGGTCGGGGTGGTGGCGCTCGGGGCGGTCCTTGCGTGGTCCCAGCTCGACGAGGCACGACGCGCGCGGCTCATGGACCACGCGGGTGCTACCCGGGCTGAAGGGCTTGCCCGTCTCGCGGCCGGTCTGGTCCTGGTGATGGTCGGCGTACTCATCCTCGTGTCCGGCTCACTGTCCTGGGAATTCACGTGGCCGGCGCTGCTGGCAGCGGCGGCTGTGCTTGGCGGTGTCGCCCTGGTGCTGGCGCCCTGGGGACTGAAGTTCTGGAAGGACCTCGAAGCCGAACGGGCAGCGCGTGTCCGGGAGACCCAGCGCGCCGAGATTGCCGCGCATCTCCACGACTCCGTGTTGCAGACGCTGGCGCTGATCCAGAACCGTGCAGCTTCTGAGCAGGACGTCATCCGTCTTGCGCGCGCCCAGGAGCGGGAGCTGAGGCGATGGCTCTATGTTGATGCCGCTGAGCGCACCGGCAACCTGGCCGACCGGATCAAGGCGGTCGCAGCGGAGGTGGAAGAGGCCTATGGGCATCCGGTCGACGTCGTATCCGTCGGGGACACGCCGATCACCCCGCGGCAGGATGCACTGGTGCAGGCAACGCGCGAGGCCGTTGTCAACGCGGCCAAGCACGCAGGCGGCGCGATCTCCGTCTATCTTGAAGCGGGGACCGCTGTATCACAGGTGTTCGTACGCGATCGCGGATCCGGTTTCGATCTCGACACCGTGCCGGAGGATCGGCTCGGAATTCGGGAATCGGTGATCAACCGGATGCAGCGCCATGGCGGCACTGCCCGGATCCGCAGCTCGGACTCCGGAACGGAAGTTCACCTCACCATGCCCGAAGAGGAAGCAGGAACCAACCATGACTGAGCCGATCACCGTCGTCGTGGTGGATGACCACGCCATTTTCCGGTCCGGAGTGAAGGCAGACCTCGACGGGCGCGTGCAGGTGGTCGGCGAAGCAGCCACCGTGGAGGAAGCGATCGCGGTCATCCGGAAGCACCAGCCGCAGGTCGTCCTCCTCGACGTACACTTGCCCGGCGGACGGGGCGGCGGCGGTGCTGAGGTGATCGCCGGCTGCGCCGATGTGCGCCAGTCCACGCGGTTCCTGGCACTCAGTGTCTCGGACTCGGCTGAAGACGTGGTCACGGTCATCCGTGCCGGTGCCCGCGGTTACGTCACCAAGACCATCTCGGGGGCAGATATCTCAGACGCCGTACTGCGGGTGGCTTCAGGGGACGCGGTGTTCTCGCCGCGGCTTGCGGGGTTCGTTCTTGACGCGTTCGGCACAGCAGCCGTTGCGGCCGCGGACAGCGAACTCGACCGGCTGTCCGCGCGGGAGCTGGAGGTCATGCGGCTGATCGCACGGGGCTACAGCTACAAGGAGGTGGCCAAGGAACTGTTCATCTCGATCAAGACCGTGGAAACCCATGTCTCGGCGGTCCTGCGCAAGCTGCAGCTCTCCTCACGGCACGAGCTCACGCGCTGGGCAGCCGAGCGTCGTCTGCTCTGACCGGGTTGCGGTGGGTGCGTTACCGACGGCCGCCGCGGGCCCTGCCCGCTCCGCGATGCCCAACCACTCCGAGGCATTGCGGCGGCCGCCGTGTAACGCGCGTCCAGTGGTCCGCCGTGTCAGCGGACTTTGCCCAGGAACTCCCGGAGCCGGCCGACGCCCTCCGCCAGGTCCTCGTCGCCGAGCGCGTAGGAGAGGCGAATGAAGCCGCTTGGACCGAAGGCCTCACCAGGCACCACGGCCACCTCAACCTTGTCGAGGATCAGGGCAGCCAGTTCCGCCGACGTGAGCGGACGCGCGCCGGCAAGTTCACGGCCGAGCAGTTCGCGAACATCCGCGTACGCATAAAAGGCACCGTGCGGTGTGGGGCACTGGACACCGTCAATCCCGTTCAGTCCGGAAACCATCGCACGACGACGGCGGTCGAAGGACTTCTTCATCTCCTCCACCGCGGTCAGCGGGCCGGAAACAGCCGCAAGGGCCGCCATCTGGGAGACATTCGCGACATTCGACGTCGCATGCGACTGAAGGTTGGTGGCCGCCTTGACGACGTCCTTCGGGCCAATCATCCAGCCCACGCGCCAGCCGGTCATCGCGTAGGTCTTGGCGACGCCGTTGAGGATGACCACGCGGTCACCGAGCGAGGGGGCGGCTGTCGCGATGGAGGTGAACGGGACGTCGTCGTACGTGAGGTGTTCGTAGATCTCGTCGGTGACCACCCACAGGTTGTTGCTGGCGGCCCACTCGCCGATCTCCCGGACCTGCTCGGGGGAGTACACAGCGCCGGTCGGGTTGGACGGGGAGACGAACAGCAGGATCTTGGTCCGGGGCGTGCGGGCCGCCTCGAGCTGCTCGACGGTTGCCAGGTAGGACTGTTCCGGGCCTGCGAAGACCTCGACGGGCACGCCCCCGGCCAACCGGATAGCTTCCGGGTAGGTGGTCCAGTACGGGGTGGGAACGAGGACCTCGTCGCCCGGATCAAGCAGCGTGGCGAAGGATTGGTAGACCGCCTGCTTGCCGCCGTTGGTCACCAGAACCTGGGCGGGGTCAACCTGATAACCGGAATCTCGCAGCGTCTTCTCGGCGATGGCCTGCTTCAGCTCGGGCAACCCTCCGGCGGGGGAGTAGCGGTGGAAGCGGGGCTGCCGTGCGGCGTTGATTGCTGCCTCAACGATGTACTCGGGCGTGGGGAAGTCAGGTTCGCCGGCACCGAAACCGATGACGGGGCGCCCGGCAGCCTTGAGTGCCTTGGCCTTCGCATCAACGGCCAGCGTCGCGGATTCCGCAATAGCGCCAATTCGCTGGGACACGCGTCCGTTCGATTGCTGGGACAGGGCGTCGGCGGCAGTCATGGTCTTCCCGTCAGTCGTGGTTGATTGGGGTGAAAAAGCATCAGGCGCAGGCCTCATCCCAGCTTAGGGCTTATCGCCCCGGGCAAGACGGTCATGACGCGCTGAATGGCGTTCCCTGACGGTGTCTCGAAGGGTGCGTACGGCCCGGTTCGACGTTGCGTCTCTGATTGCGTAGACTAGTTCCTCGGTGTTGAAGTCGCCATGATGGTTCGTGCCTGCACTGCGGTAGCCGCAGGGTATCGAAGCGTGGCGAAAATTCACTCCAAAGGGTAGTGGCGCAATTGGTAGCGCAGCGGTCTCCAAAACCGCAGGTTGCAGGTTCGAGTCCTGTCTGCCCTGCGCATCACCGTCATGGACAGCATGCGGCAGTGCGGCGTTGAACGCTCTATGAGTGATGGGTCAGTGCGGCCAGCTCAGGTACCTACAAGATTGGTGAGGTTGAAGGTGACCGATACGGCTGCGAGCAGCTCCAAGGGAAGCCCCGCCGGCAAGCAGGATCCGAAGCGAGGATTCTTCGGCCGGATCATCCTTTTTGTACGGCAGATCATCGCCGAACTGCGCAAGGTGGTTGTACCCACCCGCAAGGAACTGATCCGATTCACCATCACCGTCTTGGTGTTCGTGGTCATCATGATGCTCATTGTGACCGGGTTGGACTTCCTGTTCGGCACCGGTGCGGTGTGGGTCTTCGGCGGCAACAGCTAGTTTCTGCCCCACAGCGGCAGTATCGAGCAAGCACAGCAATCCAGAAAGCAGGCAGCTAGGTGTCCGAGCAAGAACTCGAACGACAGATCACCCCCGACGAGGAAGATCTGGGTACCGAGGATCAGGTAACTGCAGCAGAGGCGGAAGACGCTTCTGCTGATGCCGCTGTGCCCGCGGACAGCGAGGACTTCTCCTTCGACGAGGATTCAGCTGACGAGCCGGCTGAAGATTCCGCTGAAGAGGGATCTGTCAGCGATACCGAAGAGGTCCAGGAGCCCGAGGTTGACCCGGTGGCCGAGTTCAAGGCCAAGCTGCGTCGCCAGGAGGGCGACTGGTACGTCATCCACTCCTACGCCGGCTACGAGAACCGCGTGAAGGCGAACCTCGAGACCCGCATCCAGACTCTGGACATGGAAGATTTCATCTTCGAGATCCAGGTGCCCATGGAAGAAGTTGTGGAAATCAAAAACACGACGCGGAAGATCGTCAACCGCGTCCGTATCCCCGGCTATGTCCTGGTGCGCATGGACCTCACTGATGAGTCCTGGGGCGCCGTTCGCCACACGCCTGGCGTCACCGGCTTCGTCGGAAACGCACATGATCCGGTGCCGTTGAGCCTCAATGAGGTGTTCTCCATGCTGGAGCACACCATCGTGAAGACCGGCACGGAGGCTGGAAAGCCGGCCCGTACCCAGACCACGCCAACCCTGGTGAACTTCGAGGTCGGCGAGTCGGTAACGGTCAACGAGGGACCGTTCGAGACCCTCCCGGCGACCATTTCGGAGATCAAGCCGGAATCGCAGCAGTTGGTGGTCCTCGTCTCGATCTTCGAGCGCGAGACACCGGTTACCCTCTCCTTCAACCAGGTAACCAAGATCCAGTAGATTTCGTCCTCGCCGGGTTGCTTTGAACCGGCACGGACGGCCGACCGCCACGCCATGGCGGTCACTATCCCCGGGACGCTCCTGTCCCGAGGAACGAAATGTAAGAAAAGGACCCTTTCATGGCCCCCAAGAAGAAGGTCACCGGCCTCATCAAGCTGCAGATCCAGGCAGGCGCCGCCAACCCGGCTCCTCCTATCGGTCCCGCGCTTGGTCAGCACGGTGTCAACATCATGGAGTTCTGCAAGGCATACAACGCCGCAACAGAATCCCAGCGCGGAAACGTTATCCCCGTTGAAATCACGGTGTACGAGGACCGCTCGTTCACCTTCGTCACCAAGACCCCTCCGGCTGCCGAACTGATCAAGAAGGCTGCAGGCGTTCAGAAGGGTTCCGCGACGCCGCACACCGTCAAGGTTGCCAAGCTGACCCAGGCACAGGTTGAGGAAATCGCCACCATGAAGATGGAAGATCTCAACGCAAATGATGTCCAGGCAGCAGCCAAGATCATTGCCGGCACTGCCCGGTCGATGGGCATCACGGTCGACTAACGAGGAGTTTACGTACGGTGGAGCCGAGGAACGAGGAACCGCCGGGAGTAAGCCCCGCGAGCTAGTCGACAATCGAACACCGTCGACTAAGACGGCACTCAATAAATCATTTACGACACCGAGCCTCACCGGCATCGGATGTCTGTGGCAGGGCCCAGCGCGGTCCGCAGACCACGACTGCATAAGGAGAAAGAGCAGATGGCAAAGCGCAGCAAAGCATATGAGGCAGCTGCCGCCAAGATCGACGCGAACAAGCAGTACGCGCCGGTAGAGGCAGTAGCCCTGGCGAAGGAAACCAACCCCTCGTCGTTCGACGCAACGGTTGAGGTGGCTTTCCGCCTCGGCGTCGACCCCCGCAAGGCAGACCAGATGGTGCGCGGCACCGTCAACCTGCCCCACGGCACCGGCAAGACCAAGCGCGTTCTGGTCTTCGCAACCGGCGAAAAGGCAGAAGCAGCAATCGCTGCCGGCGCTGACTTCGTTGGTTCCGATGACATGATCGAGAAGGTTGCCGGCGGCTGGGTCGATTTCGACGCAGCAGTTGCCACGCCCGATCTGATGGGCAAGGTTGGCCGCCTCGGTAAGGTTCTCGGTCCCCGTAACCTGATGCCGAACCCGAAGACCGGCACCGTTACTCCGGATGTCACCAAGGCTGTCAATGACATCAAGGGTGGAAAGATCGACTTCCGTGTCGACAAGCACTCCAACCTTCACTTCATCATCGGCAAGGTGTCCTTCGACGCCCGCAAGCTCGCTGAGAACTACGCGATCGCTCTGGAGGAAGTGCTTCGTCTGAAGCCGTCCGCCTCCAAGGGCCGCTACATCCAGAAGGCAACGGTTACCACCACCTTCGGACCGAGCATCTCGGTCGACCCGAGCGTTACCAAGGTTCTGGCCGACGCGTAAGGTTCTCATTGATCAAAAGGCGGGTGCAGCGATTGCTGCACCCGCCTTTTGCATGCTCGGCGTCGGGCGATGACCGGGCGCCAGTGATTGACAGTTCCCAATCGCTAGCGGATGATACTTGCTATGACCGCTACCGTGAGCATCCAGCAGTATGCGCTTCCTGAGTCGCTGGACGTCCCCGAAGCCCGCCCGTTCATCGCCGCTTCTGATTTGAGCAACCTCATTGAGCGTGAGGTGTGGGGCAATGATGACCATTGCCATTCGGCCCAGACGCGCTTCGAGAGTTCCCGGCCGAACGACTACGAGGAACGCACGACGTTCCTCGCGTTCGAGGGCGAGGGGGTGGTTGGCAAAGCCGTGGTCGATATACCGCTCGCCGATAACCTTCAGACCGCTTACGCGTCGGTGCTGGTTCATCCTGACCGCCGGCGCACCGGTCTCGGTTCCGCTCTGTATGCTGCGGTCGAGGAGCATGCGCGGCGTCGGGGGCGGAACACGGTCATGGGTTGGACGGACCATCGAGCCGGTTTTGATGCTGCCCATGATGTGCTCGTTCCAGCAACAGGTGCAGGTGCTTTTCCAGCGGCGTCACTCGCTGCCCGTTTCGCAACCGCCCACGGGTTCGCACTTGCCCAGGTGGACCGCTGCAGTGTTCTGCCGGTGGAGGCGGATAACGGAAGGCTCAACGCGTTGGCGCATGACGCTGCGACGACCGCCGGCTCGGACTACGAACTCGTTGACTGGCTGGATAGCTGCCCGGAGGAGCTGCTTGAGCAATATGCGCAGCTCCGCAGCACCATGAGTACCGATGTGCCGATGGGTGATCTCGAGTGGGAAGAAGAGAGTTGGGACGGTGCGCGTGTCCGGGAAGGCGAGCACCGGTTGGCACGGGAAGGCGGAAGCAGTCTTGTCCGCGCCGTGCTGCACAGGCCAAGCGGGCGGTTGGTGGGCCACACCATCCTCGAACGACGTGCCGAAAAACCCGACACCGTCTATCAGGAGGACACGCTGGTGCTCTCCCGGTATCGGGGCCACCGCCTGGGAATGTGGCTCAAGGCGGCCAACCTCCTCGCCGTCGTCGGCATCTGGCCCGAGGCGAAGCGCATCTACACCTGGAACGCGGAGGAGAACCACCACATGCTTGCCGTGAATATCGAGCTGGGGTTCGCCCCGGAAGGTTACACAGCAGCGTGGCAGAAGAAGCTGGGCTCCGTGTGAGGTGACCGGCAGGGGCGGCCGATTTGGCTGCCTCGGCCGGGTCCCGTAAGCTTGAAGAACCAAAGACCGTCGGTCGATGAACACTCACCCCCTGAATTCGTTCGGAAGTGCTGTGTGCATCTGAAAGTTCCCGTAAGGGCGGCCAGCGCAGGTGAACGAAGCAATTCCTTCCGCAGAGCATTCTGTTCTGACCAGGTTTCGCCCCGTGCAGCTGCGCGGGGCGTTTTTTATTGGAACCGCTCACCGGCACCAATTCCCCGGAAGGAGGGTTATGGCAACGCCAACAAAGGTTTCGGCCGTGGATGAGATCACCACCGATTTCAAGGAATCCACTGCTGCTGTCCTAACCGAATACCGTGGGCTCTCCGTTGCACAGCTCAAGGAACTGCGCCGCTCGCTCGGTGCAGAGACCAAATACGCTGTCGTCAAGAACACCCTGACTGGCATTGCAGCCAAGGAAGCCGGCATCGATGCGTTCGATGGCCAGCTTGCCGGCCCCACTGCAATCGCCTTCATCAAGGGTGACGCCGTTGCTGCGGCAAAGAGCCTGACGGATTTCGCGAAGACCAACCCACAGCTCGTCATCAAGACCGGTTACTTCGAGGGCAAGGCCCTCGACGCTTCGGCGGTAGCCGCGCTTGCTGCTCTTGAGTCGCGTGAGTTCCAGCTGGCCCGTGTTGCAGGTGTCCTCAAGGCACCCATGTCCGCACTGGCCCGCACCGTCGATGCCCTGCGCATCAAGTTGGAGGAGAACGGGGACGCTGCACCTGCGGCAGCCGCCGAAGCTCCCGCGGCAGAGGAAGCACCCGCTGCAGCGGATGCCGCTCCTGCCGAGGCTGCAGAAGAAGCAGCTGCCCCCGAAGAGAAGTAATTCTCTCACCCACCAAACTCCCGGTGCCGCGCGCACCATATCAGGAAGGATGCTTTTGCCATGGCGAAGCTCACCAACGAAGAGCTCATTGAAGCTTTCAAGGAACTGTCCATCATCGAGCTCTCGGACTTCGTAAAGCTGTTCGAGGAGACCTTCGACGTTACCGCTGCTGCTGTTGCAGTTGCAGGCCCCGCCGGTGGCGGCGCTGGCGAAGCTGCCGAGGAAGAGAAGGACTCCTTCGACGTCGTCCTCGAAGCTGCCGGTGACAAGAAGATTGCAGTCATCAAGGAAGTTCGCGCACTCACCTCCCTCGGCCTCAAGGAAGCCAAGGACCTGGTTGACAGCGCACCCAAGGCTGTCCTCGAAGGTGCAAACAAGGAGACGGCAGAAAAGGCCAAGGAGGCCCTCGAGGCCGCTGGCGCCACTGTCACCCTCAAGTAAGTTCCTCGAACTTCCAAAACAGCCCCGGAACCGTTTGGTTCCGGGGCTGTTTTGCTGTCAGTACAAAGGAATCAGTCGCGGTAGAGGAGCAAGGCCTCGCCCTGGCCGCCGCCGCCGCACAGGGAAACGGCGGCTTTGCCGGTGCCCCTGCGCTGCAGTTCCATCGCTGCATGAAGGGCAAGCCGGGCGCCCGATGACCCGATGGCGTGACCCAGCGCGATCGCGCCGCCATGGAGGTTGCATTTCTCAAGCGGCAGGTCCAGGTCCTTCAGTGACTGACAGGCGACTGAACCGAAAGCCTCGTTGATCTCGATGAAATCGAGGTCTGCGGTAGTCCACCCCGCGCGTTCCAAAGCCTGCTCGATCGCGCGCGATGGCTGTGAGTGCAGTGAGTTATCAGGGCCGGCCACCTGCCCCGGGCGCCCCACGACCGCAAGGATCTCCCAACCCTTGGCCTCTGCGTTCTGCCTGTTGGTCAGCACAAGGGCGGCCGCGCCGTCGGATAGGGGAGACGAGTTTCCCGCGGTGATCGTGCCGTCCTTCGCAAAGGCGGGCTTCAGGTTGGCAAGAGTCTGCACCGTAGTGTTGGGCCGGACCCCCTCATCGGTGGAGACCACCAGGGGATCACCCTTGCGCTGGGGTACGTGCACGGGGACGATCTCATCCTTGAACACGCCGGATTCGATTGCGGCCGCTGCGCGCTGGTGGGAATGCGCGGCGACTTCATCCTGCGACGTACGGTCGATGCCCAGCCTGACATTACCCCGTTCGGTTGATGCGCCCATCGATTCCTCGTCGAAGGCGTCGGTCAGCCCGTCATGGGCAACGGAGTCAACGGCCGGCATGGTCCCGTAAGTCCAGCCCTGCCGTACACCCGGCAGCAGATGGGGTCCGCGTGACATCGATTCCTGTCCGCCGGCGACGACGACGTCCGCCTCACCGCCGCGGATCAGCCGGGCGGCGTCGATCACTGCGGTGAGACCTGACAGGCAGACCTTGTTCACGGTGACGGTGGGAACATCCCAACCGATTCCTGCCTTGATGGAGGTCTGGCGCGCTGGATTCTGGCCGCACCCAGCCTGCACTACGTGGCCCATGATGACGGCGTCCACATCGCCGGCTGCAACTCCGGACCGTTCCAGGGCCCCGCTCACAGCGAAGGCTCCGAGCTCGACCGCGGTAAAAGCCGCCAACTGGCCATTGAGCCGCCCAGTGGGAGTACGCGCACCCCCGACGATGACGACGTCCTGGGGGGTTTGCTCAAGACTGTTCATGGGATGTTGTGCTCGCTTTCGTCATTGAATGTGAGGGGGAGGATTGCTCCCGGCGTCTCGTCCCCAAGTTTACCGGAGTGGGCTGCAATTTCAGCTAATGGCCATTCACTGAGCTGCTGTCCACGTACGACTCGGCTTCAGAACCCATATACCACATCCGGTTGGACATTGTCGCTACCCTCGCGTACAGTAGATATTTGCGTCTTCCCTCATAACCTCAGCCTTCATATAGCGGTGGGCTTTGCCACGCATTCGTCATTTAACGGATAGTCCCGTCGGTTCCCCCGTTGGGCTGTTCAGTGAGCGAATGCAGGCGTCAGGTTGGCACCTTTCACGGTGCGGGGAGTGATCGTAAGAACACGCCTGTTGGTCTGTGGAAGGATCCCTCTTGGTCGCCCCGAGCACCTCACTTAATGCAACCGCTACCAGCCAGGTCGACGCCGACGGCGCCGCACCCCGGCT